>DATFUZ010000071.1:0-3358 GCA_035260545.1 Gallionellaceae bacterium
TAGCTAATATTCTTGTTTTGCGCCGCCTGCCAATATTCCTGGATTACGCCACGCTTCGAGTTGCGGGCATTGATACCGCACATGCCCCGCGACTTCTGCAACCCATGGCCGCGAAAGCAGAGCTGGCTGCGCGCAACTCCCCCGTGAGTGGAGGCGCCCCGGCCATCGTCCTCGACTGTTCGAGTTGCATATCAAGTCGACTGGCCTTTTGGTCAGTATAGTACATTATCGCGGCAAATTGTTCCGCAATCCGCATGGGTTCGGGCGGGCGTCCGCGGTCCCGCGCGTTCCGGTTCGCACCCCGGGTGCGCGTGGCAAACCGGGTATTCAAAGTGCGGGAGATTTGCCGCCTGGGCAGCCCACAACTCCCGAGCAGTCCGAATTTCCGATCGGATGCGCGCGGCTGAAGGTCCGCGCATGCTGTCTGCTAGTTGGCGTTTAATGACGCAGGCGGGATGGATACCGTCGGGTCTGTGGTAGACGGGTCTGGCGCGGTCCGGTCTGGCGCGGGCGGCGGCGCGTCCGGTGCCGAGGCGGCCTCCGGTGCGAGCGGTGCGGCGTCCGGCGCTACCGGAGTTTCAGGCGCGCTTGCCGCCGCCGCATCCCCGGCCTCGGGAGCGGTCAGGGCATCCGTTTCGTCGCCGGTCTGTTCAGTGCTTTGCGCCGGCGTCGAAGCGGGTGCCTGGACCTGGCGCGCAGCCACCTGGCTCTGGTGCGCCAGCTTGGCGCTGGCGGCCATTTTGAGCCCGATGTGCTTCAACACCAGGATGATGACGATGGCGGTCGCCAGCATGACCGCCAGGCGCTTGATGGAGCGTTCTTCCATGAGTGTTATGCCATGTGCGTTGTCTGCGCGTACCAGCCTGACCGGTGCTCAGCCATGCGTCCGCCGTCCCGCGCCGGCCTCCGGGCCGGGTGAATGGCGGTCGCGGCCGCGCCGCGCAGCGGTTCCGCAGTCAGTGCACCGCCTCCCTGAGCTGGTCCAGGATGGCGGGGTTTTCCAGCGTCGAGGTGTCCTGGGTGATTTCCTCGCCTTGTGCGATGGCACGCAGCAGCCGGCGCATGATCTTGCCGGAACGCGTCTTGGGCAGGTTGTCGCCGAAGCGGATTTCGTCCGGCTTCGCAATGGGGCCGATCTCATGGCCCACCCAGTCACGCAGGGCAGTCACGATCTCTTTGGCTTTCTCCGGATCGGTCGGGCGCGCACCCTTGAGCACCACGAAGGCGACAATGGCCTCGCCCTTGATGTCGTGCGGGCGTCCGACCACGGCGGCCTCCGCCACCAGCTTGTTGGCGACCAGCGAAGACTCAATCTCCATCGTGCCCAGGCGGTGCCCGGATACCTTGAGCACGTCATCGTTGCGGCCCATGATCCAGATGTAGCCGTCCGTATCGCGAAAGGCCGAGTCGCCGGCAAGATATGCGCCGCCCAGATCTTCCGGGAAGTAGGCAACCTTGAACCGCTCCGGGTTGCCCCAGATAGTGCGGATCTGCGACGGGAAGGGCCTCCTGATGACCAGCGAGCCGCCCTGATTGGGCGCGACATCGCGACCAAACTCGTCTACCACCGCGACCTCGATGCCGGGGATGGGCAGGGTGCAGGAGCCGGGCTTCAGGGCCACCACGCCGGGCAAGGGCGCGATCATGTGGCAGCCGGTCTCGGTCTGCCACCATGTGTCCACGATGGGGCAGCGTTCCTTGCCGACCGTGGTGTAGTACCACATCCACGCTTCGGGGTTGATCGGCTCGCCCACGCTGCCCAGCAGGCGCAGCGAGGAAAGATCATACTTGGCGGGCATGTCGCCGCCCAGCTTGATCAGCGAACGGATCGCGGTGGGGGCGGTATAGAAGGTGGTGACCTTGTGGTCCTGGATCATCTTCCACCAGCGTCCGGCATCGGGCCAGGTGGGCACGCCTTCGAAGATGACCTGAGTCGCGCCGATCGCCAGCGGGCCGTAGGTCACGTAGGTATGGCCGGTAATCCAGCCGACGTCCGCCGTGCACCAGTACACATCGTCGGGCTTGTAGTCGAACACCCACTGCATCGTGAGCATGGCGCCGAGCAGATAGCCGGCGGACGAATGCTGCACGCCCTTGGGCTTGCCGGTCGAACCGGAGGTGTAGAGGATGAACAGCGGGTGTTCGGCATCCACCCACTCCGGGTCGCAATTGGTGGGCTGCGCGTTGAACAGGTCGTGCCACCAGATGTCGCGCGGTGCATTGAAAGCGATCGCGGCGCCTGCGCGGCGGTAGACAATGACGTTCCTTACGCTTTCGCAGCCGGGCATCTCCAGTGCTTCATCCACGATGGATTTGAGCGGCATCTGCTTGCCGCCGCGATATTGCGCGTCCGCGGTGATGACCACGCATGCCTTGGCGTCCTCGATGCGCTCCTGCAGGCTCCTGGAAGAAAAGCCGCCGAACACCACCGAGTGGATTGCGCCGATGCGCGCGCAGGCCTGCATCGCCACCACCGCCTCCACGCTCATCGGCAGATAAATGACCACGCGGTCGCCCTTTTTCACCCCCAGCGACTTCAGTCCGTTGGCGAAATGGCCGACGCGGCCATGCAACTCGCGGTAGGTGACGCGGCTCACCTTGCCGTCGTCGGCCTCGAAAATGATCGCAGTCTTGTCACCCAGGGTGTCCAGATGGCGATCCAGGCAGTTGTAGGAGACGTTCAGCTTGCCGTCCTCGAACCACTTGTAGAACGGCGCGTTGCTGTCGTCCAGGGTCTTGGTGAAAGGTGTCTGCCAAGTGACGTTCTTGCGCGCAAGATCGGCCCAGTAGCCGGGATAATCCCGCTCCGCAGCGTCTGCGAGCGCGCGATAGGCAGCCATGCCGGAAACGTTCGCTTGCGCAACGAAGGTCGCGGAGGGCGGGAAGAGGCGGGTCTCGTGCAGGACGGATTCAATTTTGTCAGACATGGCGGTTTCCTTGTTTATTTTCCGAGCAGGTGTTTGATGTGTTCGCGTTCTTCAAGCAATTCACGGTGGCTGTCCAGCATGTGCCGCCGTCCCGGTTCGCCGATCGGCAGGCCCTGCACAATGTGGTAATGGCCGTCGCGGCAGGTGACGGGGAAGCCGTATACGACGCCTTCTGGAATGCCGTAGCTTCCGTCGGAGGGTACGCTCATGGTCGCCCAGTCGTTGTGGTGCGAGTGCAGCAGCCAGTCATGCACGTGGCTGATTGCGGCATTGGCGGCACTGGCCGCGCTGGACAGGCCGCGCGCCTCTATCACCGCCGCGCCGCGCTTCTGCACGGTCGGGATGAAGTCGCCTTCGATCCAGTCTTCCCAGCCATGCTCTCGCAGCATGTCCAGCACCTTCCTGCCGCGAATTTCGGCGTGCGACAGGTC
>DATFUZ010000072.1:0-24522 GCA_035260545.1 Gallionellaceae bacterium
CAGGCAGCGCCACTGCTGGACCGCGACACCGAACCCGGCACCGGAACGACCGATTCGCTGTTGGGCTTCTACAGGCAGAGCAATATCAGCACGAATTGGGGTTCGTTCAGCCAGGGCGTCTGGCGCCATGCTTTGAACAACTACCAGGGATACAAGCCCGGCGACAGCGTAAATCTCGTCTACGGGCTGACCTACAGGGGAATCGCCTCTGCCACCCGCATCACGCCCATGGTGCAGCTGAACGCCATGTGGCGAGCCCACGATCAGGGCGGCGGTGATACCCAATACGGAAATGCGAACAGCGGCTACACCAATCTCTACCTGGTGCCCGGCGCGCTCGTGCAGATGACGAGAAGCTGGCGCGCCAACGCCGCGCTGTACCTGCCCCTCTACCGCAAAGTCAACGGCAGCCAGTTGGTGCCCCACTACATGCTCAACGCCGGGGTAACTTACATGTTCTAGGATGATGAACCGGCTCCGCCCCGGATTGCCGGTCGACCAAGGCATGCCTTGTGTTTTGCCGGGGGACGGAGCGGGGTCTATCCGCGAGCGCCGCAGAGGAGGGGCGGCGCCGCTCGTCCATGCCACCCCGTGGACAGCGACGGAAGAAAAGACGGCCGACCCTGTGGATTTCCCGCAAACGGGAATTGAGTTTTGCGCCATATTTCGGTATTATTGGAAATGTGGAACTGTGAAGGAATGAGCCAAGGAGCATAACCATGAATGCCGCTTTCCCCTGCCTCGACGCCGCATGGCGCACGCACGAAAAGGAATTGCGCAGTTATGTGGCGCATCGTTTGGGTGAACGCCATGCGGCGGACGATTTGCTGCAGGACATTTTCGTCAAGGCGATACGGCAGGGCGCCGATTTCTGCCAGATTGACAATACGCGTGCCTGGCTGTTCCAGGTCACCCGCAATGCGCTGGTCGATTATCAGCGCCTGAAAAAGCACCACGCCGAGCTTTCGGATGATATTGCCGCAGCGGAGTCCCATACGGAACCCGTGGATGCGCTGGCGGAATGCGTGGGCCGGGTATTGCAGGAGCTGCCGCCGGACGATAGTGACATCATCCGCCAATGCGACCTGAACGGGGTAAAGCAGCAAGCCTATGCCGCGGCCCATGGCGTGAGCCTTTCCGCCGCGAAATCACGCCTGCTGCGCGCCAGGCAGCGCATGCGGGACCTGATGACGGTGAATTGCCAGGTCCGCTTCGACGACGCCGGACGCGTCGAAGATCATATCCCGCGCCGCTGACCTTCCCCTGGCGCCCGCTTGCGCCCGCTGCGGAATGTCGCCGATTGCTGCATCCTTTTGACCGCCCGTTCGTCTCCTGAGCAGGGGCGCTGAAACAGCGCCCGGCCTTGATTCAGGAGCGAAACATGATTGCTGCCGTAATACCCTTGCCGCGCCGCCATCCCCGGGCATTTCTGGGGGTGATGGCCATTGGCTGGTTAGCGCTGTATCTCGGATTGGAACCCTTGTCGGAATGGCTCGTGTCGCTGTTGCCGGTGAGCCGTGCCGGCCATCTCGGTGGGGCGATCCAGTTTTTCCTGTTCGACACGCCCAAGGTCCTGTTATTGCTGACGGGCATCACCTTCGTCATGGGCATGGTGAATTCCTACTTCACGGCCGAGCGCACCCGTTCCCTGCTCGCGGGACGGCGCGAGGGCGTGGGCAACATCATGGCGGCGACACTGGGCATCGTCACCCCGTTCTGTTCCTGTTCCGCCGTCCCGCTCTTCATCGGCTTCGTTCAGGCCAATGTGCCGCTGGGCGTTACCTTCTCCTTCCTGATTTCCGCGCCCATGGTCAACGAAGTGGCGCTAACGCTGCTGTTTGCCATGTTCGGGTGGAAAATCGCCGCGCTATACCTGGCACTGGGGCTCAGCGTCGCCATCGTGAGCGGCTACATCATCGGACGGCTGAAGATGGAGCGGCATCTGGAGGACTGGGTGCGCAATATGCCCCACATCCAGCCTGCCGCCGTTGCGGGCGGAATGACGCTGGGGGACAGGATTGCAGCCGGGTTTGCCAGCGTGCGCGAAATCGTCGGCAAGGTGTGGATTTATATCCTGGCGGGCATCGCCATCGGCGCGGGAATTCACGGCTACGTGCCGCAGGATTACCTGGCGAGCTTCATGGGCAAGGACGCCTGGTGGTCAGTGCCGCTGGCGGTGCTGATAGGCGTGCCGATGTACACCAATGCGGCCGGCATCATCCCCATCGTTCAGGCGTTGCTGGCGAAGGGCGCCGCACTGGGCACGGTGCTGGCCTTCATGATGAGCGTAATCGCGTTGTCGTTTCCCGAAATGGTCATCTTGCGCAAGGTGCTGAAGGTGCGCCTGATTGCCACCTTCGTCGGCGTGGTGGCGGCCGGCATTCTGCTGGTCGGCTATGTCTTTAATCTGGTTCTGTAAGGAAAGGAAATCATCGTGAAGAATATCAAGGTGCTGGGCACCGGTTGCGCAAACTGCAAGACGACACTGAAACTCATCGAGGAATCGGCAAAAGCCAAAGGAGCGGCGATTCAACTGGAGAAGGTGGAGGACATCCAGCAGATCATGAGCTACGGCGTCATGTCCACGCCGGGCGTGGTGATCGACGGCAAGGTGGTGCATGCCGGCGGGATTCCCGGGCGGGAAAAGATCGATCAATGGCTGGACAGCTAGGCTAGCGGCCTGTCGCGTATGGCTGACGGACGCAGGCGGGTCGCTGCAGCTGCCCTGCCCGTTTCGCAGTTGCCGGGGGGCCTATCCCCTTGCCCTGCAAGGGCAGCCCCTTCGTTGTGGGCAGCGCACTGAAAAAAGCGGGTAAAATCGCGCCATGAATTTGACGATTACCCGCCCCGACGACTGGCACCTGCACCTGCGCGACGACGCGCTGATGGCGTCGGTGCTGCCCGACACCGCCCGGCAATTCGCACGGGCCATCATCATGCCCAACCTGAGGCCGCCGGTGACCACGACGGCGCAAGCCGAGGCCTACCGCGGGCGCATCCTGGCCGCATTGCCGAAGGGCGCGGATTTCACGCCGCTGATGACGCTCTACCTCACGGACAACACCTCAGCCTCAGAGATTGCGAAGGCCAAGGCCAGCGGCTTTATTCACGCGGTAAAGCTCTACCCCGCCGGGGCGACCACCAATTCTGACGCGGGGGTGACGGACATCCGCAAGGCTTACCCCGCGCTGGAAGAGATGCAAAGGCTGGGGCTCCCGCTGCTGGTGCACGGCGAGGTGACGGACCCCGCCGTCGACATCTTCGACCGCGAGGCGGTGTTCATCGAGCGTGTGCTGCAGCCGCTCCTTGAGGAGATGCCGGATCTGCGCGTGGTGTTCGAGCACATCACCACGAGGGATGCGGCAGATTTCGTGCGTGCGGCGGCGGAAAACATCGCCGCAACGATCACCGCCCACCACCTGCTCTACAACCGCAATGCCATGCTGGTGGGCGGCATACGCCCGCATTATTACTGCCTGCCGGTGCTGAAGCGCGAGACCCACCGCGAGGCGCTGGTGCAGGCCGCGACCAGCGGCAGCCCCAAGTTCTTCCTCGGCACCGATAGCGCGCCCCACGCCCAGCACACCAAGGAGACCGCCTGCGGCTGCGCCGGCTGCTACACCGCTCATGCCGCGCTCGAACTCTATGCCGAGGCTTTCGAGCAGGCGGACGCGCTGAACAAGCTGGAAGGCTTCGCCAGTTTTTACGGTGCCGATTTCTACGGCCTACCTCGCAACACGGCCAAGGTCAGCCTGCAAAAGAGCGAATGGCAAGTGCCGGATTCCCTGGCCTTCGGCGAGCAGCGGCTGGTGCCGCTCAGGGCGGGGGAAAAGTTGAAGTGGAAGTTGGTGGCGTAGACCTGCGCTGATCCCGGTATCCGCTGGATGGGGTGCGTCGGTCGCACCGCCCCTCGCTGCTAACGTAGTATCATTAGCTCACCCTATCCCCGGAGGCCGGCCATGGAAAATCCACAGTATCTGCGTCTGCAACCCAGCAAGGCCGTGGTAGCCCGGATGGCGGCCACCATCTTCGCCGGTTTCGTGCAGCAGGGCCAGTTGCGCGAGGACAATGAGGGCGATCTGGTGGAACGCTCGGTGGTCCTTGCGATCAAGCTGGCGAACCGCACCGAGGCGCTGGTGACTACCGACGAGGAATTCACCCCGCAGGATACCGGCTCTTCTTTCCTGGTAGGCTGAGCGGACCCGGCAGATGACACTTTCCGCATACCTCAATGCACCGCCCCACGTGGGCGAGCGCGTGTTCGTCCACCCCTCGGCCCAGGTCATCGGCGAGGTGACGCTGGGCGAGGACAGCTCGGTATGGTGCAATGCGGTGCTGCGCGGGGACGTGAACCGCATCGTGATCGGGCGCGGCAGCAACGTGCAGGACCTGAGCATCGGCCATGTGTCGCACAAGACGCCCGAGAAGCCGGAAGGTTCGCCGCTGATCGTGGGCGATTACGTGACGATAGGGCATGCGGTGATCCTGCACGGCTGCACCATAGGCAATGAATGCCTGATCGGCATGGGGAGCATCATCCTTGACGATGCGGTGATCCCGGACCGGGTGGTGATAGGCGCGGGCAGCCTGGTGACGCAGGGCAAGACGCTGGAATCCGGCATGCTCTACATGGGACGGCCGGCCAAGGCGGTGCGCGCGCTGAGCGACGAGGAACTGGCCTACCTGATGTATTCCGCGAAGCACTATATGAAACTCAAAGACGATTATCTGAAGGGAAGCGTGGCATCATGAGTTCTCCCGAATTGCAGGAAGTTACACGGGCCAAGATGAACCTGGAGACCGCGCGCATAGCCTGGCATGAGCTGCAGCGCTTTTTTGCGAGCGGTTCGGCGATCTACGTGGACCCGGCGCTGGATCTGGTGGAAGTGGCGTACCAAATCTCCGAGGATAACAAGGAGCAGGTGCTGAAGTGGATGGAGACGAGGCAGCTCGCACCAGTCACGGGCGAGCAGGCGCACGCCTGGCATGATGCGGATACCGATATGTGGGCGGTGGTGGTCAGCCCCTACGTGCTGGTTCAGCCCGTCGTCGAGCCACAGCATTAGCCCGCTGCCGCGTCGCAAGTTGCTCACGCCGTCACCTGCCCATAGGATGAAGACCCTGAAAAGCCTTTCGCTGATCCTGGTGGCCGCTTTGCTCGCCGCCTGCCAGACCACCCCCAGGCTTGAAGACGAGACGAAATACATCCGCCTGGCGCGGGTGGTGGACGTGCACGTCTATACCGATGAAGAGCGGCGGGAAGCGGCCCGTGCCGAGCGGCGCGAAAGCCATACCAGCGTGGGCCTGGGCGTGGGCTTCGGTTTCGGCATCGGCTCGGGGGGCGGCAGCTTCGGCGGGGTCAGCATAGGCGTGCCGATCAACGTGGAAGGAAGCGGTTCCCGGGATCTGCCGCCGCTGGTTTCCAGGGGGGCGAACCGCTATACCGTGCGGCCGCTGGGCTCGCAGGCCAGGGTGGAAATAAACAGCTACGGCACGTTCAAGGTAGGCGAATGTGTGAAGCTGTTTTCCGGCCACCCCAGGGAATACGACCGGCTGTTTCCCATGAAGCCGGGCGAGTCGTGCTAGTGGCCGCAGGCACCCGCTGCGCCGGATGACAAAGCGGCGGGGCGCCCATAGGGCGCCCCGCCGCTGAACGTGTCGCGCGACGGCGCTGGCGGGTCAGCCAACACCGTGTTACCGACAGCGCGGAAGCGGAATCAGTTCACGCCCAGCAGCTCGACGTCAAACACCAGGGTCGCGTTGGGCGGAATCACGCCGCCCGCGCCACGCGCGCCATAGCCCAGCTGCGGCGGAATGATCAGCGTGCGCTGCCCGCCCACCTTCATGCCGGCCACGCCTTCATCCCAGCCCTTGATGACCATGCCCTGGCCCAAGCCAAACACAAAGGGCTCGCCGCGGTCGCGGGAGCTGTCGAACTTGGCGCCCTTGTGGTCCGGGGCTTTCTCGTCGTACAGCCAGCCGGTGTAGTGCACGGTCACTTGCTTGCCAGCCACGGCTTCGGCGCCGGTGCCCACTTTGATGTCTTTCTTGATGAGTTCAGTCACGTTGCTATTCTCCGTTGATTGAGTCGGGGTTGATTGGGCCGAGGTTGATGCTGCGGAAGAGGTGGCAGGCGGCGTACCCTCCTCGGAACAGGCGCTCAGCAGCAGGCCCGCAGACAGCAGCACGGCCAGCGCCGGATAAATAACGGGCTTCATTTACGTCTCCTTCTGGGTTAGTAGTTCAACACCGGCGCGAGCCAGCGCTCGGCCTCTTCCATGCTGATGCCCTTGCGCTTCGCGTAGTCCTCCACCTGATCGCGGTCGACCTTGCCGGTGGCGAAGTATTTGGCCTGGGGGTGGGAGAAATAGAAGCCGCTTACCGCCGCGGTAGGCAGCATGGCAAAGCTTTCGGTAAGGGTGATGCCGGCATTCTCAGGCGCCTGCAGCAGCTCGAACAGCGGGCCCTTTTCGGTGTGGTCCGGGCAGGCGGGGTAGCCGGGTGCAGGGCGTATGCCCTGGTATTTCTCGGCAATCAGCGCCTCGTTGTCCAGGCCTTCGTCGGCCGCATAGCCCCAGAATTCGCGCCGCACGCGCAGGTGCAAATGTTCCGCGAAGGCTTCGGCCAGGCGGTCGGCCAGCGCCTGCAACATTATCGCGCTTCCATCGTCGAGGTCTTTCTCGAATTCCTTCAGCTTCTTTTCAATGCCGATGCCGGTGGTGACAGCGAATGCGCCTATGTAATCGGCAACGCCACTCTCCTTGGGCGCGATGTAGTCACCCAGGCAGAAGTTGGGGATGTCGTCCGGCTTCTTGGTCTGCTGGCGCAGGTTGTGCCAGGTCATGGCCACGTCCTTGCGCGTTTCATCCGTGTATATTTCGATGTCGTCGCCGTTGACGGAGTTTGCCGGGAACAGGCCGAATACCGCGTTCGCCGTGAGCCATTTTTCCTTGATTAATTTATTCAGCATGGCCCGCGCTTCATCGTACGTCTTGCGCGCGACCTCACCGACCACCTCGTCCTCGAATATCTTCGGGTAGCGCCCCGCGAGTTCCCATGCGTGGAAGAAGGGCGACCAGTCGATGAAATCGACGAGCGCTTCCAGGGGATAATCCGCCAGCTTGTATACGCCGCTCATTTTCGGCACCGGCGGCACATAGGCCTTCCAGTCTGTTTTCACTCCATGGGCGCGCGCCTCAAGCAAGGGGACATGCTGGGCCTTGCCCTGCTTGCCCGCGTGCTGTTCGCGCGCCTTGGCATAGTCGGCCTTGACGCCGGCGACATAGTCCGCGCGCAGGGTATGCGACAGCAAATTGCTGCAGACGCCCACCGCGCGCGAGGCATCCGGCACGTAGATTACGGTGCCGCTGGGATAGTTCGGGTCGATCTTGACCGCCGTATGCATGCGCGAGGTAGTGGCGCCGCCAATCAGCAGGGGAATCTTGAAGCCCTGGCGCTCCATCTCCTTGGCGACATGGGCCATCTCCTCGAGCGATGGGGTGATGAGCCCGGACAGGCCGATGATGTCGGCGTTATGTTCGCGCGCGGTTTTCAGTATGTCTTCGCACGGGATCATCACGCCCATGTTCACCACGTCGAAGTTGTTGCACTGCAGCACCACGGTGACGATGTTCTTGCCGATGTCGTGCACGTCGCCTTTCACCGTCGCCATCACGATGCGGCCCTTGGACTGGGTGTTGCCCGATTTGGCCTTTTCCGCCTCGATGTAGGGCACGAGGTGAGCCACGGCCTGCTTCATCACGCGCGCGGATTTCACCACCTGCGGCAGAAACATTTTGCCTGCGCCGAACAGATCGCCGACCACGTTCATGCCGGTCATCAACGGGCCTTCGATGACGTCCACCGGCTGCGCGGCCGCAAGGCGCGCTTCCTCGGTGTCCTCGATGATGTAGGTGGTGATGCCGCGCACCAGCGCGTGGGTGAGGCGTTCCTGCACCGTGCCTTTGCGCCATTCCAGGTCTTCCACCTGGGTCTTGCCGCCGCCTTTCACCGTTTCGGCCAGCTTCACCAGCCGTTCGCCCGCTTCCGGGTCGCGGTTGAGCACCACATCTTCCACCGCTTCGCGCAGGTCCTTGGGAATCTCCTCGTACACGCCAAGCTGACCGGCGTTGACGATGCCCATGCTCATGCCGGCCTGCACCGCGTGGTACAGGAACACGGTGTGGATCGCCTCGCGCACCGGCTCGTTGCCGCGGAAGGAAAAGGAGACGTTGGACACGCCGCCGCTCACCTTGGCGTAAGGCAGATTCTTGCGTATCCAGTGCGTGGCCTCGATGAAGTCCACCGCGTAGTTGTTGTGCTCCTCGATGCCTGTCGCGATAGCGAAGATATTCGGGTCGAAGATGATGTCTTCCGGCAGGAAGCCGACCTTGTTCACGAGGATGTCGTAGCTGCGCTGGCAGATTTCGGTCTTGCGCTGATAGGTGTCGGCCTGGCCCTTTTCGTCGAAGGCCATCACCACCGCCGCCGCGCCGTAGCGGCGCACCAGGGTGGCGTATTTGATGAAATTCTCCTCGCCTTCCTTGAGCGAGATCGAATTCACGATGGACTTGCCCTGCACGCACTTGAGCCCGGCCTCGATGATCTCCCACTTGGAGGAATCTATCATCACCGGCACTTTCGCGATGTCGGTTTCGGACGCGATCAGGCTGAGGAAGCGCTTCATCGCGGCCACGCCGTCCAGCATGGCCTCGTCCATGTTGATGTCTATGACCTGGGCGCCGTTTTCCACCTGCTGCTTGCAGATCTCCAGCGCTTCCTCGTACTGGCCTTCGAGGATCAGGCGCTTGAACTTGGCGGAGCCGGTGACATTGGCGCGCTCACCGACGTTGACGAAGAGCGAGTCCTCGTTGATGTTGAACGGCTCCAGGCCCGACAGGCGGCAGGCGTGCGGAATGTCCGGTATCCGGCGCGGTGCGATGTCCTTCACCACTTCGGCGATCGCGCGGATGAAGTCGGGCGAGGTGCCGCAACAGCCGCCGATGATGTTGAGGAAGCCGCTCTGCGCCCATTCCCTGATGTGGCCGGACATGTTCTGCGGCGTGTCGTCGTAGCCGGTGGGGGCGAGGGGATTGGGCAGGCCAGCGTTGGGGTGGGCGCTGACGTAGCAGTTCGCCACGCGCGCCATCTCGGCCACATACTGGCGCAGCTCTTCCGCGCCTAGCGCGCAGTTCAGGCCCATGGACAGCGGCCGGGCATGCGCCAGCGAATTGTAGAAGGCCTCGGTGGTCTGGCCGGTCAGGGTGCGCCCGGATTTGTCGGTGATGGTGCCCGAGATCATGATGGGCAGAGTTTTTCCGCGCGCCTCGAACACCTGCTGCACGGCAAATACCGCCGCCTTTGCGTTCAGGGTGTCGAACACCGTCTCGATCAGGACCAGGTCGGCGCCGCCGTCCATCAGCCCGCGCGTGGCCTCGGCATAGTCGGCGACCAGCGCGTCGAAGGTGATGTTGCGCGCCGCCGGGTCATTCACGTCCGGCGAGATGGTCGCCGTCTTGTCGGTGGGCCCCAGCACGCCGGCGACGAAACGCGGCTGGCCGGGCCTGGAGAATTTGTCGCAGGCCTCGCGCGCCAGGCGCGCGCCGGCAACGTTCAGCTCGTAGCACAGCGCCTCCATGCCGTAGGCATGCAGGGTGGTGGCATTCGCACCAAAGGTGTTGGTTTCGATGATGTCGGCGCCCGCGTCCAGGTATTCGATGTGTATGCCCTGGATGATATCGGGCCTGGTCAGCACCAGCAGGTCGTTGTTGCCCTTGAGGTCCTTGTGCCAGTCGGCAAAGCGCGCGCCGCGGTAGTCCGCCTCGGTCAGTTTGTGACGCTGGATCATGGTGCCCATCGCGCCATCCAGGATGAGGATGCGCTGCTTGAGGAGGGCTACAATGGGATGGGGTCGGGTGCTCATGGTCCGCAGGATTTCGTGCCGGAACGGGATTTTAGCACGAGTGGGCCGCTGGTCACGCCGTGGCGCAGGGCGCTCAGGCGGCGGCGCGTTGCGCGCGGCGCTGCTGGATGCGCGTGGCGAATGACCCCATGATGCGGCGATACAATTCGTCGCCCAGCACGGCGTCCTCGTTGCCCGCGTCGATATTGGGGTTGTCGTTGATTTCGATCACGTAGAGCTGCGCGCCGGCCTGCTTGATGTCCACGCCGTACAGGCCGTCGCCAATCAGGTTCGCGCTCCGCAGTGCCAGGCGCAGCGCCTCTTGCGGCGCCTCCTCCGGCGCCAGGGTGATGGTCGCGCCCTCCTCGTACGAGCCGTCATCCGCGTGGCGGATGATCTGCCAGTAGCCGGGCACCATGTGATACTGGCAGACAAACAGTACCTGGCGGTCGAGTATGCCGATACGCCAGTCAAAGGGGGTGGGCAAATACTGCTGAGCGACCAGCATCTTGGACAGGCCGAACAGGCGCTTCAGCTCCTGCTGCATTTCCGCCTCGGTGTCCACCTTGACCACGCCGCGCGAGAACGAACTGTCCGGCAGTTTGAGCACGCAGGGCAGGCCTATCGTGGGGATGATTTTCTTCAGGTTGCGGCGGTGTACCACCAGGGTGCGTGGTGCTGGTATCTTGTGGCGCGCGAATAGCTGCGCCTGGAGGGCCTTGTTGTTGCACTTGAGGATGGAATTGGGGTCGTCTATCACCACCATGCCCTCCTCTGCGGCGCGGGTGGAAAACAGGTAGCTGTAATGGTTGGTGTAGGTGGTGTCACGGATGAACAGGGCATCGAACTGCGGCACGCGCTCCAAGTCGTCCGGAGAGATCAGCTCGGCACGCAGGCCGACCGCGGCGGCGGCCTGCAGGAATTTCTGCATGGCGGACGGATTGGACGGCGGCTCCGGATTGTCCGGGTCAAACAGTATCGCCAGACGATACGGTTCGGCTCCGGGCGGGCTGGCGCTGCGCATGATGGCCGACCTCTGGGTGCATGCACTGGAGGCAGTGCGATGGTGTTAATTTACAGCGTTTTTGAGAGCGCTGCACAACCGCAGCGGGGCATTCGCGATACGGCGCTGGAATGCAAGGGCTGGAGGGGGCGGAAGTGCCCGGAAGACCTGCGACATAGGTATCGCATCGGCGCTTAAGGAAGCAAATGCCGCGGGACGGAAATGCCTGGCTCGCAGCGGCGCCCCGAAACAGGGGCCTTGAGGCACAACAACGAAGGCGGTGACCGCCTTCGCCGTTGCCGGCTGCCCAAACTTACTTGGCTGCCTTCTTCTTGGCTTTGTGATGCTTCTTGGCATGTGCCTTCTTGTGCTCGGCCTTCTTGGGCTCAGCCTTGGCGGCGGGAGCAGCAGCAGCAGCGGCAGGCGCAGCAGCAGCAGCAGGAGCGGCACCTTCGGCAGCGGTGGCGCCAAAGGACACAGCAGCGAAGGCTGCAGCGATCAGCAGAGATGCAATTTTGCTCATTTTGAATTTCCTATCTGATAAGAAGTTGTAAAGTCTCCGGGCATAAGGCAACGCCCGGCAGCGACTATGTTAGCAAGCCGCGTGCCAGTGCCTTGTACGTTTAGAATCATGGTGTTAAACCATGGCCGGGCAGGGATGGCCGGGCGGAGTGTCGCCAACTGACGACAGGTTTTCCACGCAAGGGGGTAGACCGTTGATTTACAAGGAGAGCAGACGTCGCCACCCGGAGACACTAGGTTGACGTATCCTGCGTGTTCTTGAATGCGGCCGGATCCAGTTCGTATTTGTGCAGCAGCTTGTAGAATTCGGTACGGTTCTTGAGCGAGAGGCGCGCGGCATGGGTGACGTTGCCGGCGGTAATCTTCAGGGTGCGGATCAGGTAGTCGCGCTCGAAGCGCTTTTTCGCCTCCTCCAGCGGCATGAAAGCCGCTTCACCTCGGTGCAGGCTCTTCTCGATGACCACCGATGAAATGATAGGCGTGGTGGATAGCGCCACGCTCTGCTCCACGACGTTGAGCAACTGGCGCACGTTGCCCGGCCAAGGCGCGTTCACCAGCGCCGCCATGGCCTCGGGCGAGAAGCCGTTCACGGCGCGGCCGTAAGTCGCGGCAAGCTGCGGCAGGAAGTGCTTGGCCAGCAGCGGAATGTCTTCGCGCCGCTGGGACAGTGCGGGTATGGTCAACTCGACCACATTGAGCCGGTAATAGATGTCCTCGCGGAAGGTGCCGGCGGCAATGGCGGCTTTGAGGTCGCGATGGGTGGCCGAGATGATGCGCACGTCGACATTGAGCGGCTGGGTGGAACCCACCGGGGTGAGCTGCTTCTCCTGCAGCACGCGCAGCAGCTTGCCCTGGAGCGACAGCGGCATGTCGCCGATTTCGTCCAGAAAGATGGTGCCTCCGTGCGCGGCCTGGAACAGGCCCTTGTGGTCGCGCACCGCGCCCGAAAACGCGCCCCGGGCATGGCCGAACAATTCGGATTCCAATAATTGTTCGGGTATGGCCGCGCAATTGATGGCGACGAAGGGACCATGCGCGCGCCGGCTTGCGTGGTGAATGGCCTGCGCCAGCAGTTCCTTGCCGGTGCCACTTTCGCCGCGGATCAGCACGCTGGCATCGCCTTCGGCTACGCGCTTGGCCTTGGCGAGCAGATCTTCCATGACGGCGCTCTGGGTAATGATGCGTGCGCGCCAGCTGTCCGCAGCGGCGGGCTGCTGCGTGTCGGGGGCCGCATGCAGACCCAGGGCACGCTCTATGCTGTTCAGCAGCTCATGGCTGTCGAATGGTTTGGTCAGGTAGCCATACAGCCCGCGCTGGGTTGCTGCAACCGCATCGGGGATGGTGCCGTGGGCGGTCAGCATGATCACGGGCAGCGCCGGCGCTTCGCGGTGGATGCGCTCGAACAGGGCGAGTCCGTCCATGTCCGGCATGCGCATGTCGGTGATTACGAGATGGGGGCGCGCGACGGCGATCTGGCCGATGGCCGCGGCAGCACTCTCCGCCGTGGTGACCGCATAGCCCGCCGCGCGCAGACGCATGGCGAGCAGACGCAGGAGGTCGGCATCGTCGTCGACCAGCAGGATACGATGTGCGTTGGCGGCAAGAGTCATGGGCCATCCTTCTGGGTCATGGTGCGCTCCAGGTCTTTGACCGAATCGATCTTCAACTGCAGCGCGTCGGCGTGCGACTTCTCCGCCGCTAGGTCCTTCTGGAGATTTTGCACTTTCTGGTCCGCGGCCTGCTGCCGCCGCAAGACGGCGCTAAGCATGTCGGCAACGTCGCGCAGTCCGGCGGGGACGCCTTCACCCTCCTGCGGCGGCGCGGCCAGCAAGTGCAGCGCGGAAGCAGGGTTGTAAGGCGCAGTATCAGGGATGGACAGCAGCATCGCGAGTTTCACGCGGTCGGCACCGCTTTTGCTCTGCTGGAAATGCTCATTTACGGCTGCATATTCCGCAGCAAGCCGGGCCGGCGGCAGAGTGGACAGGCAGCGGTAATAGTGCAGCATGTCGTGCTCTCCCAGCACGACGGCGGGCGGCGGCGGACAGCTTACTTCGGCGGTCATCAGGCGGCCTGCATCCGGCCGCGCGCAGGCGGCAAGCAGGAGGAGCGGCAGAAGTATGCGTAGGGAGCGGCTGGAAAAGTTCATGCGGTCACGGTCAATGGGGGGCAGGCAGCGTAAGCCGGAAACATGCACCTGATTGCTGGTCCACCAGTTCAAGCTTACCGGCGTGCGCCAGCGCATAATCCTTGGCGATGGCCAAGCCCAACCCGGTGCCTTTGGCTGATTCGCGTGCGGGCGGACGTCCCTGGTAAAACGCATCGAAGATGCGCTCGCGGTCGTCCGCAGCGACGCCGGGGCCGCTGTCGGCCACGTCGATGCGTATGCTACCATCAATCCGCGCAACGTTGACGCGGATGGCGCCGCCGCGCACGGAGTACTTAATCGCGTTGGACAGCAGATTGTCGACGATAATCCGCAACTTTTGCTCGTCGCCTTGCACGATTTCTTCCCCGCACTCGAGCAGCACACGGAGGTCCTTGTTTTGCAAGGCCAGCCCGTGGTCCTGTACGACCGACGCAAGCAGGGGCCGCAGGGCCAGACTGCGGCTGGCCAGCACCGCCTTGCCGGTTTGCAGCGCGTTGAAATTCAGCAAATCCTCGATGCGTTTTTGCAACACGATACTGTTGTCCAGCATGATGGAGGCGATCTCCTTCTGCTTGTCGGAAAGTTCGCCGGCGATACCCTCGTTGAGCAGCCCCGCACCCTCGCGCAGCGAGGTGAGCGGCGTCTTCAGTTCGTGCGACACGTGCTGCAGGAAGGTGGTCTTCTGGCGCTCCAGTTCAAGCAGGGAAATGCGCAGCCACTCCAGCTTATCGCCCAGACGCTGCAGGTCTTGCGGGCCACCGATGCGCACGGGTTGCGACAGTTCGCCGCTGCCCATGGACTGGATGGCTGCATGGATCTGCTGGATGGGCGTGGTGATCAGGCGCGCCGCGCTGGCGGCAAGGAGGATCGCGAACGGCACCAGCAGCACTGCCAACCACAGCGTGACGGCGCCCGCGCGCTCCACGGTGGCTTGCAAGGTATCCATTTGCCGTTCGATTTCGGCATCGCCGCTGGAAGTGAAGGCCCCGACGGCTTCCTGCAAGGCGGTGAAATCGATCGCCAGATCGCGCGGGTGGCCCTCCGCAGGCAAGGCGCTGAGCTTGGCATAGATCTCGGCATCCGCGGCCTTGACGCGGGCCAGCATGGCGATTTGCGCAGGGGTGAGCGGCAGGCTGCCCAGCGCGGAAAGCGACTGGCGGAAGCGGTCGCGGCTCTGGAAATAGGTATCGAGCAGAGTGGCGTCATTGAGGATGCGCGACAGGCGGACGCCATGTTCCATCTTTTCCAGTTGATTGACCAGGCTCCGGCTGTAGCGGCCTATCTGTTCCGCCTGGTAAACAATGGCGCGGCTTTCCCTGGCAAAGCGGGTAATGGATTCCGCGCCATACACGATGGGCGCTATGAGCGGAACCGCGACCAGCATCAAACAGGCCAGGATCAAGCCGGAAAACGAGCGCGGGCGCAGGCCGACCGCACGCTTCGATATGCTATTCAGGCGCATTGCTCCACGGGCCGCCGCGTCCGGCGCCCTTCCTAGACGTCGAGGTTTTTCGCACCCAGGGCATTCTGCTCGATGAATTCGCGGCGCGGCTCGACCACGTCACCCATCAGCGTGGTGAAAATCTCGTCGGTGGTGACAAGGTCTTCGATGCCCACCTTGAGCAATACGCGATTGTTCGCGTCCATGGTGGTCTCCCACAACTGCTCGGGGTTCATTTCGCCCAGGCCCTTGTAGCGCTGGATGGATACGCCCTTCTTGGCCTCCTCCAGCAGCCATTCGATGGCCTGCTTGAAGCTGGCGACCGTGCGTTTCTGCTCGCCCCGCGAAACGTGCGCGCCTTCGCCCACCAGCCCGTTCAATACCTCGGCGGCCTGGCGGATCTGCGCATAGTCGCTGCCGCCGAAGAAGTCGGCATCCATGTAGCTGGTGGAATAATTGCCGTGCAGCAGTTTTTGCAGGCGCAGACGGCGCTCGCCGCTTTCGTCGGTTTCCGCGGCAACCTGGATGGTGCCGGCGCACGCTGCCTGCAGCAATTCCGCGCTGTGCTGCGCCTGGGCGTCGTCTGCCAGCGAGAGCGGAGGCAGATTCAGCAAAGCATGGGTCGCTTCCGGCGCGATGAAGCGCGACAGGCGCTCGATCACCGCCTCGGCCAGGAAATATTTCTTGGCGATCTCCTCCAGCGCCTGGGCCTGGATGGCTTCGGCGTTTAGCGAAGGATAGAGGGCGGCATTGTTCAACGCAGACTTGAGCATGTAAATCTTCAGCTCCTGGTCATCCTTGAGGTAGCGCTCTTCCTTGCCCTGCTTGATCTTGTACAACGGCGGCTGGGCAATGTAGATGTGGCCGCGCTCGACCAGTTCTGGCATCTGGCGGTAGAAGAAGGTCAGCAGCAGGGTGCGGATGTGCGAGCCGTCGACGTCCGCGTCGGTCATGATGATGATGCGGTGGTAGCGCAACTTGTCCGGGTTGTACTCGTCCTTGCCGATGCCGGTGCCCAGCACGGTAATCAGGGTGGCGATCTCCTGCGAGGAAATCAGCTTCTCGAAACGCGCACGCTCCACGTTCAGTATCTTGCCCTTGAGCGGCAGAATGGCCTGATAGTGACGGTCGCGGCCCTGCTTGGCGGAACCGCCGGCGGAGTCGCCCTCAACCAGATAGAGTTCGGATTTTCCGGGGTCCTTTTCCTGGCAGTCGGCCAGCTTGCCCGGCAGGCCGATGCCGTCGAGCACGCCCTTGCGCCGCGTCAGTTCGCGCGCCTTGCGTGCCGCTTCGCGCGCGCGCGCGGCGTCGATGATCTTGCCGCACAGTATTTTGGCGTCGGTGGGATTCTCCGCCAGGTATTCCGCCAGTTTTGCGCCGACAACCTCCTGCACCACCGGCTGCACCTCGCTCGAAACCAGCTTGTCCTTGGTCTGCGAGGAGAACTTGGGTTCCGGCACCTTCACCGACAACACGCAGGTGAGGCCTTCGCGCATGTCGTCGCCGGAAGTCTCGACCTTGGCCTTCTTGGCCAGTTCGTTTTCCTCGATGTATTTGTTGATGACGCGGGTCATGGCCATGCGCATGCCGGTCAGGTGGGTACCGCCGTCACGCTGAGGAATGTTGTTGGTGAAGCACTGCACCATTTCGGAATAGCTGTCGTTCCATTGCATGGCGACCTCGACCGTCACCCCCTCCTTCTCGCTCATGGCGTGAAATACATGGGGATGCAGCGTCACCTTGTTCTTGTTCATGTACTCGACAAAGCCGCGCACGCCGCCGGAATGGGCGAAGTTTTCGCTCTTGCCGGTGCGGTGGTCGATGAGTTCAACCTTCACCCCGTTGTTGAGGAAGGACAGTTCGCGCAGGCGTTTCGACAAGATTTCGTAGTGGAATTCAACGGTGCCGAAGATCTCCTTGTCGGCCAGGAAGTGGACCTCGGTGCCGCGCTGGGTGGTTTCGCCCAGGACCTTGAGGGGGGAGACTTCGACGCCGTTCTGCACCTCGACGACGCGGTCCACCGGGGCACCGCGATGGAATTCGATAAAGTGCTTCCTGCCGTCGCGGCAGATGGTGAGCTTGAGCCATTCGGACAGGCCGTTGACGCAGGAGACGCCGACCCCGTGCAAGCCGCCGGAGACCTTGTAACTGTTCTGGTTGAACTTGCCCCCGGCATGCAGCACGGTCATCACAATCTCGGCGGCGGATCGCTTGGGTTCGAACTTGTCGTCGAACTTGATACCGACCGGAATGCCACGGCCGTTGTCGGAGACCGAAATGGAATTGTCAGCGTGGATGACTACCTTGATGTCGTCGCAATAGCCGGCCAGCGCTTCGTCGATGGCATTGTCCACCGCTTCGAACACCATGTGGTGCAGGCCGGTGCCATCGGAGGTGTCGCCGATGTACATGCCGGGCCGCTTGCGCACGGCCTCCAGCCCTTCGAGCTGCTGGATGCTGGATTCGTCGTAGTTGTCGCTCATGGATGATATTCCTGTTCCGGATAATTCCTGGTTCGATGTGCCGCGGTCAGATGCGCATCGGCATGACGACGTACTTGAAGTTTTCGTCGTCGGGCCGGGTGATCAGCACGCTGCTGTTGGGATCGCCGAAGGAGAACACCACCTCCTGCGAGGATATATTGTTGAGTCCGTCCAGCAAATAGTTGACGTTGAAGCCGACGTCCAGCCCGGGGCCGTGGTAGTCGGTTTCCATGTCTTCCTGGGCTTCTTCCTGTTCGCTGTTGCTGCTGACGATGCGCAGGTTCTTTTCGGTGAGCACGAGGCGCACGCCGCGGAATTTCTCATTGGACAGGATGGAGACCCGCTGCAGGGCCTGCAGGATGGGCAAGCGCTCCATCGTCATGTGGTTGGCGTGGGTCGGGATGACTTTGCCGTAATCTGGAAACTTGCCGTCTATCACCTTGGAGGTGATGGTCACGCCGCCGAATGCCATGCGCACCTGGGTTTCGCCGATTTCCAGGGCGATCTCGTCGTCGCTGTCGGAGAGCAGCTTGAACAATTCTGCTATGGTCTTGCGCGGCAGAATGATCTCGCGCTTGGCGTGGGAGGCACCCAGCGCCATGCTGGAATACGCCAGGCGATGGCCGTCGGTGGCCACTGCCTTGAGTTCTGTGCCGTCTATGACCAGCAGCACGCCGTTCAGGTAATAGCGGATGTCCTGCTGGGCCATGGCGTATTGCACCGATCCCAGCAGGGCACGGAAGGCGTTTTGCGGCAGTTGGATTTTTTCGGCGTCCTTCAACTGGTCGGCAACCTGGGGAAAGTCCGCCGCCGGGAGGGTTTGCAGGTTGAACTTGCTCTTGCCGGCCTTGATCTGCATCTTGCTGTCCTGGATGTCCAGGGTAACCTTGCTGTCGTCAGGGAGGACACGCAGTATCTCCTGCAGTTTTTTCGCAGCGACGGTGATGGACTCGCTGGACGCGGGCTGCTCGGTGGCAATCACGGTGCTGATCTGGATCTCGAGGTCGGTGGAAACGAAGCGAAAACTGGAACCGCTCTTTTCGATCAGAACATTGGAAAGAATAGGCAGGGGCTGTTTGCGTTCGATGATTCCGCCGGTGATTTGCAGCGGTTTGAGCAGTGCGTCCTTTTCTATTTTTTCTATGAACATAGTATTAATCCTTTAAATCAATTTTAATAATAGTTTGGCAGCTCAATGTGAATAACACTGGTTTTTTTATTTAAAGCAAAACGTTAGCCTAAAAAAAAGGCTGTGAACATTCGTCCCTGACACAGCGGATTCCTTGTGCATAAATTCACGCCCGAATGCAGATTGCCCCCTTATCCACAAACTGACCGCAAGCGGGACGCGTAGTTATCCACTGCACGCAGGAATTTGCACAAGCCGTCTACCTTATACCCGATCCGTTCCATAATGCCGCTAGCTGCGCAGGATCTGGTTCAGCAGATTGAAGTCGGCGTTGAACGCCGCATCCACGCCACGCAGGTTTTCTATGGTCTTGCAGGCATGCATCACGGTAGTGTGATCCCGTCCGCCGAATGCCGCGCCGATTTCGGGCAGGCTCATCTGGGTCAGTTCGCGGGCGAGGTGCATGGCGACCTGGCGCGGCCGGGCGATGGCGCGCGTGCGTTTCTTCGACAGCAGGTCTACCAGTTTGATGCGGTAGAAGTCGGCCACGGTCTTCTGGATGTTCTCGATCGATACCTGCTTGTTCTGGATCGCCAGCAGATCCTTCAGCGCTTCCTTGGCCAGTTCGACGGTGATGGGCTGCTTATGGAACTTGGAGAAGGCCTCGATGCGGATCAGCGCGCCTTCCAGTTCGCGGATGTTGGAGCGGATGTGTTTGGCGATGAAGAAGGCGACATTCTCGTCTATAGGATTCTTTAGTTGCTGCGCCTTTTGCAACAGGATGGCGACACGCATTTCCAGTTCGGGCGGCTCCAGCGCCACGGTCAGGCCCCAACTGAAGCGCGAGGTCAGGCGCGGCTCCATGCCGGAGATTTCCTTGGGGAAGGTGTCGCAGGTGATGACAACCTGCTTGTGGCCTTCGATCAGCGAGGTCAGCGTATAGAAGAATTCCTGCTGGGTGCCCGGTTTGTCGGCGATGAACTGGATGTCGTCTATCAGCAAGAGGTCGAGCGAATTGTAGAACTGCTTGAATTCGTCGAAGTTTTTTGTCTGGAAGGCACGCACGACGTCGGACACGTAGTTGGTGGCATGAACGTAGCAGATCTTGGCCTTGGGATTCTGGCCACGGATGTGGTTGCCGATGGCCTGGATCAGGTGGGTCTTGCCCAAGCCCACACCGCCATACACAAACAGGGGGTTGTAACTGGTGCCCGGCGCCTCGGCCACTTGCAGGGCAGCCGCATGCGCCAACTGGTTCGCCTTGCCCAGCACGAAATTGTCGAAAGACAGTGCCGGATTGATCTTGTTATGACCCTTGGGCGTCTTTTGCTCGGCTCTGGGCGCGGTGGGGGCAACGATAGGCCGGCTGGGTTCGGGCAGGGCGGGCGCGGCGGCCTTGCGCAGGCGCAATTCGACCGCGGGCCGGTAGTTCAGCAATGCTTCCGCCTGCTCGACGATCTGCGGCAGAAAGCGATCCTGAATGATTTTCAGGGTGAAACCGTTGGGCGCGCCCAGGATGATTCTATCCCCTTCCATTTCAAAATTCAGCGGTTTGATCCAGGAATTGAACTGCTGGGATGGAAGATTGCTTTTGAAAAACTGCAGGCAGGATTCCCATAATGCGCTATTGGTCATGTGCAGCCTGCCGATATGAATGGGGTTGAATATATAGATGTGCAATTTTACCGCCAAAACGCCAGATCACCAAGAGTTATCCACAGGGGAACGAGGAAAGGACAGCGGAAAATCAACAGGCGCCGCGTTTGCACGGGGCCTGGCGCAGGCGCAACCGGTCAGTCTTGTTTGTGGTGCTGAAGTGCGTGCTGATACAGCCGGTTACGACTGTCGCCGGTGATTTTTGCGGCGAGCTGGACCGCTTGCTTGAGGGGGAGTTCTTCGATCAGCAGGGCGAGTACGCGCTCGCCTTCGGCCTCGCGCGCGTCCGCGCGGGGTTCGGCGCCGCTGACTAGAACGACAAACTCGCCGCGCTGGTTGTTCGGATCGGCGTTCAGCCAGTCCAGCGCGTCACCCAGGATGCCAACATGGAGGTTCTCAAACAGCTTGGTGAGTTCGCGCGCAATCACGACCTGGCGGTTTGGCCCCAGCAGTGATTGCATGTCGGCGATGGATTCCAGGATGCGATGCGGGGCTTCGTAGAAGACGAGAGTGTGAGGCTCGCTGGCTAGTTCCTGAAGTTGGCGGCGGCGGGCCGCGGGTTTGCTGTCCAGAAAGCCGTAGAACAGGAAATGAGGGTGGACCAGGCCGGAGGCCGAAAGCGCCGCAATGGCGGCGTTTGCGCCGGGTAGCGGAATCACGCGCTGGCCTGCTTGGCGCACGATCTGCACCACCAGGGCGCCGGGGTCGCTGACCGCGGGCGTGCCGGCATCGGTAACCAGGGCGACGGTCAGGCCCTGCTCCAATTGAGCAAGGATCTTTTCGGCGGCCGCGCGTTCGTTGTGTTTGTGCAACGCGAGGAGGCGCGCGCCGGCAATGCCATGCTGATGAAGCAGCCGTTGTGTGTTGCGGGTATCCTCGGCAGCAATGACATCGGCGTAAGTGAGCGCTTCCAACGCACGCAAGGTGATATCACCCATGTTTCCAATTGGGGTGGCAACTACATATAATGCGCGTTCCAACTTATTTGCCTTGTCGCCATGCATCGTCTTCTGAAAGTTCTGGTCATCCTGACCGCACTATACGTGACAGCGGGCTGTACGACTACCAGCCCGCCCGTTCAGCCCGAGCAGGCGCCGCCGCCCGGCGTGACATTGCCGCTGCCGGCCTCCGCCCCTGCGGTCACTGCACCAGCTCCGGTTCCGGTCCCCGAGCCTGGTGTGACGCTGTTGCCGGGCGCGCAGCCGCACATCGCCCTGCTGCTGCCGCTCAACGACCCCGGCCTGGGCCAGGCGGCGAAGGTGGTGCAGCAGGGCTTCTCCGCCGGCGCGAGCCAGCAGCCGGACGGCTTGCCGATACGGGTCTATGCCTGCGCCGACGAACCCAAGGAAGTCGCGGCCCTGTACCAGCAGGCGCTGGAGAACGGCGCTCGCGCCGTGGTGGGGCCGCTGACGCCGGCCGGGGTGGCGGCATTGGCGGCCCAACCTTCGATTCCGGTGCCGACACTGGTACTGAACCGATTGGACACCCAGGCGCCAGCCAATCTCTATTCCTTCGGATTGATGCTGGAGAACGAGGCGCGCCAGGCGGCGCGCGTGGCTTCGCTGGCCGATCTGCACACGGCAATCATCGTCAGCACGGGCAACCCTCTTTCGAGCCGGCTGGTGGATGCTTTCCAGGTGGAGTGGAAAAAGCTGGGCGGCAATGTGGCGGCGAACATTGTGTTCACCGGTGACACCAGTGTGTTCGCCAACCTGCCGATCACGCCGGGCAACATGGTGTTCATCGCCGCCAACGCCGATACCGCGCGGAAGTTCCGGCCCTTCCTCGATCCCATGCTGCCCGTCTATGCGACCTCGCAGATATTCAAGGGCAACACCCATACCCTGATCAACTACGACCTGCGCGACGTGGTGTTCTTTGACATGCCCTGGTTGCTGCAGCAGGACCGTCCGGTGGTGAAGCGTTATCCGCGCCTCGCCCCGGGACAGAGCATGGACATGGAGCGGCTGTATGCGCTGGGTATCGATTCCTACCGCTTGATCAATGTGCTGATGAACAACCAGGAGCAGGGCGACATGAACCTGGACGGGGTGACCGGGATTATTACCTTGGGCAGCAACCACGTATTCGAACGTGAGGCCGTGGAAGCGGAATTCGTGGACGGCCAGGGCATCAGCATGGAGGCGGCTGAGGCCCAGCAAAAGAGTAAGGCCGGCCATTAGTGGCCAGCGGCGAACAGGCGGAGCGGCTTGCCGCCGCGTATTTGCAGCGGCAGGGCCTGTCGCTGGTGCAGCGCAATTACCGCTGCCGTCACGGCGAGATCGATCTCATCATGCGTGACGGCGCTAGCCTGGTGTTCGTCGAGGTGCGCCTGCGCAGCCGCGGCGATTATGGCGGCGCGGCCGCCAGCATAGGCGCCGCCAAGCAGGGCAAACTGCTGCGCACGGCGCAGCATTATCTTTCCACCTTGGGGAAGACGCCGCCCTGCCGCTTCGATGCACTACTGCTGCAATCAGCGGACGGCGCCGGTCTCGAATGGGTAAAAAATGCGTTCGAGGCCTGATTGGGTTAATATCCTCAGTTGTTTTTCACACCCTTTGCAACATGGACCTGATAGGCAGAATCAACCGGCAATTCGACGAGAGCGTGCAAACCAAGGCGGAAGCGCGCGATACCCTGGCGCATCCCATCGCCGCCGCGGCCACTGCGCTGGTGGAGTGCCTAATGCGCGACGGCAAGATCCTTGCCTGCGGCAACGGCGGTTCGGCCGCCGACGCCCAGCATTTCGCCGCGGAACTGGTAAACCGCTTCGAAATGGAGCGGCCCGGGCTGCCGGCGATCGCGTTGACCACCGATAGCTCCATCCTGACCTCGATCGCCAACGATTACGATTTCAAGCAGATCTTCTCGCGCCAGGTGCGTGCGCTCGGGATGCCCGGCGACATGCTGCTGGCGATCTCCACCAGCGGCAACTCCGCCAACGTGGTGGAGGCCGTCGATGCGGCGCATGAACGCGGGATGACGGTGATTGCGCTGACCGGGCGCGGCGGCGGCAAGATGGGTGAAAGGCTGGCCGTGGGCGACCATCACATCTGCGTCGAATCGCAGAGCACGGCGCGCACCCAGGAGGTGCATTTGCTGGTGTTGCACTGCCTGTGCGACGCGGTGGACAACCTGCTGCTGGGAGATGGCTGATGCACATGCCGCGCAGGCGGGTCTTGCGCGCGCTGCTGGGGGCGGTGCTGGCCTGGGGCGCGTTGCCCGGCGCGGCTTCCGCCTCGGTATTCGAGGATGAAAACATCGTGAAGGCCGCAGTCGCCCGGATTGGCGCCCGGCGTTTCAATGACGCGCACGTGAATGTGGCCTGTTTCCACCGCCGGCTGCTGCTCACCGGGGAGGTGGCGAACGACGCGGAGCGCGCGGCCGTGCAGCGGGCGGTAAGCGGCGTTCCCAATGTGCAAAGCCTGGATAACGAGCTGGTCTTGGGTCCGGTCAGCGGCATTTCTGCCCGCACCACGGACAGCTGGATTACGAGCGACGTGAAGTTCCGCCTGCTGAAGGGCGGCTTCAGCCGCAACGACGTGCGGGTGGTGACCGAGAACGGCACGGTCTACCTGATGGGCACGCTGACCCGCAAGCAGGGGGCGGCCGCGGCCAATATAGCCAGTACTGCCGGACGCGTGCAGCGCGTGGTGCTGGTGTTCCAGTACACCGATTGAGCCGCGCAGAAGGCCGGCAGCCCATGAATTTCGACCACAAGATATGCAACGGCACAGATTTTCCCGAGCGGGCCGCGCGCCTGGCGCGGCCGCTGGTGTTTACCAACGGTTGCTTCGATATTCTGCATCTGGGGCACGTGACCTACCTGGCGCAGGCGCGCGCCCTGGGCGCGGCGCTGGTCGTGGGGGTGAACAGCGATGCCTCGGTGAAGCGCCTGGGCAAGGGCGATGACCGCCCGGTCAACACCCAGCATGACCGCATGGCGGTGCTGGCCGCGTTGGAATCGGTCAGCCTGGTGGTGCCGTTCGAGGAAGACACGCCGCTACAGCTGATTCTGGCGTGCCGGCCTGACGTGCTGGTGAAGGGCGGGGACTGGCCGGTGGAAAAAATCGTCGGCGCGCGCGAAGTCATGAGCTGGGGCGGCGAGGTGCACAGCATACCCTTCATTCACCAGCGTTCCACGACGGCGCTGCTCAGCAAGATCCGCAGCTTGTAGCGCGGCGGCGTCCGTTCTTCCTAGCGCAGCCAGGTATAGAGCGACAAGCCCATGGCGGCGGTGG
>DATFUZ010000073.1:0-32468 GCA_035260545.1 Gallionellaceae bacterium
ACGCAGATGAAGGCATTGCACTCCGCCGCCAGCACCTGCGCATAAGACTGTCCGGCCTCGAAATGGATATCCAGGCAGAGCGGCTCGGTCACCGGCCTTTCAACGGCGCCAACCACGCCGTGGCTTCTGCCCGCAATCAGCCGCACACGCGCGCCACCGGGAGCAGAGAATTCGGGAATCGCCGCGCTCTTGATGTCGTGATACCAAGGCATGCACATTTTGTCCTTGGCCGCCAAGTTCACCCACAACTGGAGTCCCTCCATCTCACCGTTCGCCGGCTCCGGCATCTCGGAATGGACGATGCCCCGGCCGGCCGTCATCCATTGCACGTCGCCGCATTCCAGCAGGCCCCCGTGGCCCGCGTTGTCGCGATGCCGCATGCGCCCCGCAAGCATATAGGTGACGGTTTCGAAGCCGCGATGCGGATGATCCGGAAAACCGGCGAGGTAATCGTCGGGATTGTCGGACTTGAACACATCCAGCATCAGGAAAGGATCAAGCCGGCGCTGCAGTCCATGTGCAAGCAGGCGCGTAAGCTTGACGCCGGCGCCGTCCGAGATGGCCTGACCGGCGATAACATGCTCGATGGTGCGCGAGCACGTGACTGCAAACTCCATGATCCCGAATCCCCCTGTCGTGATTATCCCTTGGCCGGCTCTTCAGGGCCGGGTCACTTGGTGTTTCCGTGCGCGGACCTTCCCTGGGCGGGCAGGCCTACGACTCCGTCGCCCGGCTTGATGCCGTGCGCGTCGAACCAGCCACGCTGCATTTCAAGCACATAGACCGCATCGCGCTGCGGGTAATGAACTTCCAGCGTATTGGGGCGCATTTCCGCGATATTGATGATACGGCCATCGCGCCCGATGAAGGCGATGGACAGCGGCAGCGGCGTGTTCTTCATCCAGAATCCGTATCGCCCCGGCCCCGCAAACACAAACAGCATGCCGCAGTTGCCGCACAAATGGTCGCGATGCATCAGGCCGCGCTCCTGCGCCGCCAGCGTATCCGCCACCTCGGCGCTGACGGCCTGTCGGCCGATTCTGAGCACGATGTCGCCGCCCCAGGCCGGCGCCGCCAGCACCACGAGCGCCAGGATAATCAGACGTGCATTCTTCATGCCGTTAGTTTAGCAGGGCCCGGCCCACCGCGTTGGGCTACAATATGCAGTCGGCAATCCACGCCCCGAAACAACCCTTACGTCATGAACCCCGTACTCGTTTTCGACATCGAAACCATTCCCGACATCGCCGGCGTGCGCGCCTTGCACGGACTGGATGACGCCCTGAGCGACGGGCAGATCGCCGAAATGGCGTTCCAGATGCGCCGCCAGAAGATCGGGAGCGATTTCCTGCCCCATCACCTGCACCGCGTGGCGGCAATCTCCTGCGTGCTGCGCGAGGGCGACAATTTCCGCGTGTGGTCGCTGGGCGAACCCGGCGAGGAAGAAGGAAGCCTGATCCAGCGCTTCTTCGACGGAATCGAGAAATATACGCCGCAGCTCGTCTCATGGAACGGCGGCGGCTTTGACCTGCCGGTGCTGCATTACCGGGGCCTGATCCACGGCGTGCAATGCCCGCGCT
Organism: Gallionellaceae bacterium; assembly: GCA_035260545.1. Classification (GTDB taxonomy): domain Bacteria; phylum Pseudomonadota; class Gammaproteobacteria; order Burkholderiales; family Gallionellaceae; genus DATDDB01. Next base: position 1,581 of record DATFUZ010000073.1, read on the forward strand.
ACTGGGACATGGGCGAGGACGACCGCGACTTCAAGTGGAACAACTACATCAGCCGTTACCACTCGCGCCATCTGGACCTGATGGACCTGCTGGCGATGTACACCGGACGCGCCAATGCGCCCCTGGACGAACTGGCCAAGCTCATCGGCTTTCCCGGCAAGCTGGGCATGGACGGGAGCAAGGTGTGGGACGCCTGGCAGGAAGGCAGAATAGGCGAAATCCGCGATTACTGCGAAACCGATGTCGTGAATACCTATTTGGTCTATGCGCGCTTCCAGTTGATGCGCGGACACTACACACGTGCGCAGTATGCGCAGGAGTGCGCACTGGTGCGCGATACGCTCTCCCGGCTGGAGGGCGCGCACTGGAAGGAATTTCTCGCGCAGTGGCCCCAGTAGCGCGTGGCCGCAACGACCCTGAACAACCATCCGGCCAGCCACTGACCGGCATTCATCGAGACACCGAACCATGTCCCGCAAGTCCGCCCAGCCTCCCGTCGTCATGCCTCCCGTTGTGGTCGAATCAATAGACCAGGAAGGGCGGGGCATCGCGCATGCCGAGGGCAAGGTCATCTTCATAGAAGGTGCGATCACCGGCGAGCGCGTCACCTATTCCTCGTACCGCAAGAAGCCGAGTTTTGAAAACGCACAGGTGAGCGCCATTCTGCGCCCGTCGTTCATGCGCGTGCAGCCCAAGTGCATCCACTTCGGCATGTGCGGCGGCTGCTCCATGCAGCATCTGGACGCGATGGCGCAGGTATCGGTGAAGCAACGCATCCTGGAAGACAATCTGGAACGAATCGGCAAGGTCGAGCCGGAAATCCTGCTGCGCCCGATCCAGGGCATGGCCTGGGCCTACCGCCAGCGCGCGCGCCTGTCGGTGCGGCGCGTGGACAAGAAAGGCAAGACGCTGGTTGGCTTCCACGAGAAGCGCAGCAGCTTTGTGGCGGACCTGTCGCGCTGCGAGATCCTTCCGCCAAAGATCTCGGCATTGATCCCGCTGCTGTCGGAACTGATGGAAGGGCTTTCCATCAGCGCCCGCTTGCCGCAGATCGAAGTGGCCTGCGGCGACCGGGTGGACGTGCTGGTGCTGCGCATCATGGAGCCGCTCACCGCGCAGGATGAGGCTGCGCTGCGCGCCTTTGCGGACGCACATGACATCCAGTTCTGGCTGCAACCCAAGGGGCCGGAGACCTGCTACCCCTTTCACCCGCTGGATGCGCCGCCGCTCACCTACTCGCTGCCGGAATTCGGCGTGGAGATGCCGTTCGCGCCGACCGAGTTCACCCAGGTCAACCACCAGCTGAACCGCGTGATGGTGCAGCGCACGCTGCGGCTGCTCGACCCGCAGCCGGGCGAGCGTATCGCCGACTTCTTCTGCGGCCTGGGGAATTTCACCTTGCCCATCGCCAAGAGCGGTGCGACCGTGCTGGGAATCGAAGGCAGCGAGGCGCTGGTGCGCCGGGCCGGCCAGAACGCCGCGCACAACGGCCTGGGGGGGCGCGTGGCATTCCGCGCGATGAACCTGTTCGAGATGGATGAGGCGGGACTGCAAGCGCTGGGACGCTTCGACCGCTGGCTGATCGACCCGCCGCGCGACGGCGCGATCGAACTGGTGAAGGCCATCACCCCGGAGATCGCCCCGCGGCATATCGTCTATGTGAGCTGCAACCCGGCGACGCTGGCGCGCGATGCGGCGGTGCTGGTGCACACCCAGGGCTATACACTAAAGGCCGCGGGCGTGATGAACATGTTCCCGCAGACCTCGCATGTGGAATCGCTGGCGGTGTTCGAACGCCCGCCGGCAGAGGCTTGATCAGACCCGTGGCTTGAGCGCATCGCCCTCGAAGGCGATGCCGATCCAGCCGATCTTCATGAAGTTGCGGATATTCTGGTGGTCCGTACCCTGCGGGTTGCCCAGCACGTCCTTGCGGTAATAATCGCCGAAACAGTGCAGCGTTTGCGCGGGGCTCAGCTGGTGCAGGCGGGCAAACGAGAACACCTTGCACGAGCCGTTGTTCTGGCCCGCGGCATTATTCATTTCGCCATTGCGGAAGGCAGTGGGGGTGAATTCATAGTTCGCCTCGACGGCAGCCATCGTGTCGTCGAAGGCAACAGCCTCGGGCGTCTCGGCGAGACGCTGCAAAAACGCAGCCAATTCCATGTTGGGCAAATCCTGGTTGACGTGACGTGAATCCAGACCTCCGCGGCGCCATGCCGGCGGGCGTCCGTCCCGAAGCGGGACGGGCGGCCAAGGCTATTCGCGTTCGCCCGCGAACGACATCAGCAGGTTGAGCAGATTGATGAAGATGTTGTAGATGTCCAGGTACAGGTTCAGGGTGGCCATCACGTAGTTGGTTTCGCCGCCGTGCACAATCCGGCTCACGTCGAACAGGATGTAAGCCGAGAACAGCATGACAGCAGCGGCGGAGACCGCCAGATTCAAGCCCGGGATGTGCAGGAAGATGCCGGCCAGCGAGGCGACAATCAGCACGATCAGGCCGATGAACAGGAACTTGCCCATGAAGCTGAAGTCCTTGCGCGTCACGGTTGCCAGGCCTGCCAGCGAAAAGAAGATCAGCGAGGTGCCGCCGGCCGCCATGCCGATAAGTTGAGCACCGTTCTTCAGGTGCAGCGCGACTTGCAGGATGGGCCCGAGCATGATGCCGGCAAACAGGGTGAAGGCCAGCAGCAGCACCACGCCCCACACGCTGTCCCGCAGGGCCGTGACGGCGAACATCAGCCCCATCATCCCGGCAAACATGCCGAGCGAGAACAGCACGGGATGACCCGCCACAAAGGCGAAATTGATACCGGTGCCGATAACCGCACCGAATACGGTGGGAATCATGGTCAAAGCCAGCATCAGATAAGTGTTGCGCAGCACCTTGTTCTGCGCAATGGCGCTCGATGCGGACTGTATTCCGGTAGTGTTTTCGTATTCCATTTCCATTCTCCAGTATTCGGTTAACCAGCCGTCGTGGGCCGAAGCTCTCGGGGACCGCTGTATCAATGCGCTATTCTACAACCATCCGCCGGAATATGCCGGAGCCCGCGCAGCAGCCGGACGCCGAATCGAATGAGGGAAATTGCCGGACGGCCGGCGCATGCCGCGTCCAAAGGCCCCGAGGCCGTGGACCTTGAGACCAAGGAATGGTGCCGCCTATCGGATTCGAACTGATGACCTACCGCTTACAAGGCGGTTGCTCTACCAACTGAGCTAAGGCGGCTTTGTCCTGTAGCGGGCGAACCCGGACAAACGTACTTGAATCTGTGGTAGGTCGTGGCAGATTCGAACTGCCGACCAACGGATTAAAAGTCCGCTGCTCTACCGGCTGAGCTAACGACCCACTTCCCGAAAGGAAGCGCGCATTATACGGAATTGACGTGCCCTGTCAATGTAACGCCGTGTGTTTGAGTCAGTTTTCGCGATAGCGAGTGGGGTCCGCCACGCCCGCGGCCTCGAATCCGGCGCGGCGCAGGCGGCACGAATCGCAGACACCACAAGCGCGGCCCTGCATGTCGGCCTGGTAGCATGAGACTGTCATGCCGTAGTCCACGCCAAGCTGCACACCCTGGCGGATGATGTCGGCCTTGGAGAGCGAGATCAGCGGCGTGTGCAGCTTCAGCGGGCTGCCTTCGACCGCCGCCTTGGTCGCCAGATTGGCCATATGTTCGAACGCGGCGATGTATTCCGGACGGCAGTCCGGATAACCGGAGTAGTCCACCGCGTTCACGCCGATGAAGATGTCCCGCGCGCCCAGCACCTCGGCCCAGGCCAGCGACAGCGACAGCATGATGGTATTGCGCGCCGGCACATAGGTGACGGGGATGCCCTCGGAAGGCTGCTGCGGCACGTCTATGCTGGCATCGGTCAGCGCGGAGCCGCCGAACGCGGTCAGATCGATGTTGATCACGCGGTGCCGGGCGGCGCCCAGGCGCTGCGCCACGCGTTGCGCGGCGTCCAGCTCGGCATGGTGGCGCTGGCCGTAGTCCACGCTGAGCGCATGGCAGACATAACCCTCATGCCGCGCCATCGCCAGCACGGTGGCGGAATCCAGTCCGCCTGACAATAGCACGACCGCGTGTTTCAAGGCATCAGCGCCCACGTTCATCTCCCCACAGCAATTTATGCAATTGCACTTGCATGCGCACCGGCAGTTCGTCGCGCAGGATCCAGTCGGCCAGCAGGGCAGGCGCAAGCTGGCCCTGCACCGGCGCGAACAGCACCGCGCACTTGCGATCCAGGGCATGTTCGGCCAGCACTTGCTTCGCCCACTGATAATCCGCCTCGCCGGTCAGCACCAGCTTGAGCTCGTCGCGCGGACCGAGATGATCGAGGTTGGACCACAGATTCCTCTCTACTTCGCCCGAGCCCGGCGCCTTGAGGTCCACCACCTTCGCGACCCGCGCGTCCACGGCGCTCACGTCCAGCGCTCCGCTGGTTTCGAGCGACACGTCATAGCCCGCGTCGCACAGTGCGGTCAGCAACTCGAGGCAGTTCTTCTGCGCCAGCGGCTCGCCGCCGGTAACCGTCACGTGGCGCGTGCGATGGCGCGCGACCTCTTCGAGGATCTGCGCAATCTCCATGTTATGCCCGCCGGTGAAGGCATAGCTGGTATCGCACCAGGTGCAGCGCAACGGACAGCCGGTGAGGCGGATGAATACGGTGGGCAGCCCGACACGGCTGGTCTCACCCTGCAATGAATGGAATATTTCGCTGATGCGCAATTGCGGCACGATTGTAATCGCCCCGGGAAGAGGCGCTCCGGGTTACTTGAGGGACTTCAGGCGCTTCTTGGCGCGGGGCGCCATCGGGCTCTTCGGGTACTTGGCGATAAGCTGCTTGAGCGTCTTTTTGGCCTTGGTCATGTCGCCCAGTTCCTGGTAGCAGATCGAGGTGCCGAGCAGTGCGTTGGGCGCAGTGTTGCTGTCCGGGAACTTTGTAGCCGCCGTCAGGTAGCTGTTGACGGCATTCTTGCAGTCATGCAGGCCGTAATATGCCACTCCCATGTGGTAATAGGCATTGGGCGCCAGCGTGGAGCCGGGATATTTGGTCAGGAATGCCATGAATCCATGTATGGAATCCTGCAACTTGTGCGCCTTGAACTGCGCATAGGCCGCGTTGAAGTCGCGGTTTTCCGCGACGGGATCGATGGGTGCCGGAGCGGGCGGCGCCGCCGCGGCGACCGCCGAGGCGGCGGACTCGAGCTTGCGCATGCGCGTGTCGAGATCTATGTAGAAATCCTTCTGCCGCTTCTCTGCATCCTGCAGATCATGCTGCAGCTCTTCGTTTTCGCCCTGCAGCTTGCGCACCGTTTCATTGAGGGTGTCGATTTGCGACTGCAGGCCCATCATGGCCCGGGAGCTTTGATTGCTGTTGTCTTCCAGGAGCGAAACGCGTCCTTCCAGCTCCTTGAGTTGCTTGGCCGTCTTCTCGTCCGTGAACAGGCCCGCGTGGGCCTGTCCGGCGAAAACGCCTGCAACCAGCAGCAAAAGAACGCGTTTCATGCCTGGATTACCTGCGGTAGACCAAGTCGGTGCGGCGGTTTTCCTTCCAGCAGCTTTCTGCATGGCAGGTGGCCTTGGGCTTTTCCTTGCCGTTGCTCACCGCGTCGATCTGGCCGGCCTTGGCACCGCCCGCCAGCAGCAGCTTCTTCACGCCATCGGCGCGACGCTGACCCAGCGCCAGGTTGTATTCGGAACTGCCACGTTCGTCGCAATTGCCTTCCACGCGCACGTCGGCGCCGGGGTGCGACGCCAGGTACTGGGCGTGCGCCGCGACGAGGGGGCGGTCTTCCTTCTGAACAACGGAGACATCCAGCGGGTAATACACGCTGCGCTTGGCCAGCGGGCTGTTCGGGTCATCCAGCGGATCGGTCGCCACCGCCGGTTGCTGCTGGCTGGCACCCGTCTGCGCCGTCTTGTCCTGATTATTGGTCTGCTGCGCTGCCTGCTTGGCCGGCGGGGTCGTACAGGCACCGAGCAAACCCGCCATCAGCACCATCGTCAATACCGCACTCTTCTTCACATTACCTCCGTTATCGCATGTTATTCAGGAATGGGCCCCACGTTGGCTCGCGAATGTCCCCGGTCTGGGAGTACATTTTTTCCTTGACACGGCCGTCGCTGGACACAGTTTCTAATATACCACGGCCCTGCGCTTCGTTGGAGAACAGCACAATCTGGCCGTTGGGCGCGTAGCTTGGACGCAACTCCCAGCCGCCGTTGGTCAGGAGCTGCATCTGCTGGGTGGCGAAGTCCTCGACGGCGATGTAGAACCGGTTGTTCAAGAGATGCGTGAAGGTGAAGGATTTCCCGTCCGGACTGTAGCGCGGCGAGAAATTTTCGCCTCCACCAAAGGTCAGGCGGGTGGCCGGGCCGCTGCCATCCGCGGCCATCTGGTAGATCTGCGGCGTGCCTCCGCGGTCCGAGGTGAAAATGATGGACTGACCATCCGGCGAGAAACAGGGCGAGGTGTCGATCGCGCCGCTGAAAGTGATGCGGTGCAATCCCTTGCCGTCCGGACGGATCAGGTAGATTTGCGAAGAGCCATCCCGGGTGAGCACGATTGCCAGATGGCGCCCGTCCGGGGCCCAGGCGGGTGCGCTGTTGCTGCCGGGGAAATCGGCCAGCAAAAGGCGCTGCCCGGTCAACAGGGATTGGACGTACACCACGGCATGGCCGCGCTCGAAGGAGACATAGGCGAGGTGGCTGCCGTCCGGCGACCACGCCGGAGACATGATGGTGACCGGGCTTTTCAGCACCGTCTGTTCGTTGTAGCCGTCGGCATCGGCCACCACCAGTTTGAAGCCGGAATCGGTCTTGTTGACGTAGGCAATGCGCGTACTGAACACACCGCGCACTCCCGTCATCTTCTGGAAGATCAGGTCGGCGATGCGGTGGGCAATGGCGCGCACCTGGCTGGCGTGCGCGGTCACCGCGTCGCCCACCAGTTCCGTTTGCCGCACTACGTCAAGGAGGCGGAATTGAGCCGTAACCCGGCCGTTGGGCTGCGCCGCAACGGTGCCGACCACAAGCGCATCCGCGCCTGCCCAATCGGAGAAAACGACGTCGGAAGGCACATGCGGCGTCTTGCCGGGAACCGTCACCCGCCGGAACAATCCGCTGCGCTGCAAGTCGGCCGCAACGATGTCGCTGATGGACTGCGGAAGCTTGTCCTCGCCGGCAAACGGCACAATCGCAATCGGCGTCTGATGCTCGCCCGCACCCGTGATCTCGATGGTCAGGTCAGCCCGCGCAGGCAGCGCGAGCACGAGAAGAAACAGCATTACCGTCAGCCGCAGCATCGAATATCCTTTCATGTGCTATTGCTCGTCCTTCGAGTTGAATTTCAGCTTGATCTGATTGGGATTGATGAACCGCACCCGCACCGCCTGCTCTTGCGGCAAGGGAAAAGGCTCCGACTTCAGGATGGCGCGCATGACTGCCGCATCATATGCGGCATTTCCGCTGGACTTGACCATCCGCGGGTCGCCCACCAGACTTCCGTCCGGAAGCAGGGTGACCAGAAATTCCGCCTCGACATTCGCCGCGACATCGGGCGGCATGACGATGTTGCGGCGTATCTTCGCACTGATCAGCCCCATGTACTTTTCCTGCTCGCTGGAGATCGCAGCGGCCGCTCTCGCGGCCTGGGCGTCCTGAATCTCACGCGACGCCAGATCCGTATCTTCCATCTGCTCCATCGCCCGCATGTCGGCTTGCGCCTGTTCACGCTGTGCCTTGGTCATCTTCTGCGGCTGAGGCGGCGTGGGCGCGGGGGCGGGTTTCTTCACCTCCGGTTTGAGCTTTTTCGCCGGCATCTGAATCGCCGCCTTCGGCGGAGCCTGCTTCGCAGGCTCCGCCGGCCTGGGCCGCTCCGCCTGTGGCGGCGGGGGCGCGGGCGCCGCGGCCGCGGGCATGACCTGCTGCTGCGGCAAATGCCCCCACAATTCGACCTGCATGCCCTGCGGCTGCTCGGTTCGCCAGTTGACGCCGAGATAGAGCATCCCGAAAAACAGGAGGTGGACGGCCAGCGTCAGCAGGCCTGAAGATGTCTTGTACGGTTCGCGGCGCATGGCGGCAGTAGCTGTGGTGTCGGGACCGCCTCGCCTATTTCATCTGGACGAGCAGCCCGACCTTGCTCACCTGTTCCCGCTGCAACAGGTCCATCACGTTGATCACATGCTCGTAGCGCACGCGCTTGTCGGCCGCGATGACCACAGGCTGGTTGATTTCCCTGACCTTGTGCTGCTTGATGTAATCGATCAACTGCTCGCGCGACACATCGATCTCTCCGCCTGGCTGGCTGCGATCGTGGAGGGCCAGCGTATTGTCCCTGCGGATGATCACTTCAAGCGGGGCAACCGGCGGCGCCAGGGACTTGCCGATGCTGGGAAGATCGATCTTTCCGGGATTCATGAGGGGCGCGGTGATCATGAAGATCACCAGCAATACCAGCATCACGTCGATGTAGGGCACGACGTTGATCTGGCTCATCGGCCGCATCGCTGAACGGCGAATGAAGTAGTTCACGCTAGTCTCCTGGCTATCTCAGTCGCTGGCGCATTCACGGCTGCCGCTGCAACACGTTGGAGAATTCCTCCATGAAGCTTTCGAAGCGTGAAGCCAGGTGGCCGACGTCGTGCGCGTAGCGGTTATAGGCAACCACCGCGGGAATGGCGGCGAACAGGCCCATGGCGGTGGCCACCAGCGCCTCCGCAATGCCCGGGGCCACATGCGCCAGCGTAGCCTGGCCCACGTTGGCCAGCCCGCGGAACGCATTCATGATGCCCCACACGGTGCCGAGCAGGCCGACATAGGGGCTGACCGAGCCGACCGTGGCCAGGAACGCGAGATGCGATTCGAGCCCGTCCATCTCGCGCTGGTAGGTCGCCCGCATCGCGCGCCGCGTGCCTTCCATGACTGTGGTGTTGTCCGTGCCCTGCCTTTTCTTGAGTTTGACGAACTCGGAGAAGCCCGCGCCAAAGATGCGTCCTATGCTGCCGGCCCGCTCATCGGATGCGGAGACATCCTGGTAAAGGCTGTTCAGGTTGGCCGTCGCCCAGAACTCATCCTCAAAGTGGCCGGTCTGGAATTTTGCCAGCCGGATCTCGAACAGCTTGCGGAAGATATACCACCAGGACATCATGGAAACCAGCAGCAGCAAACTCATCACCAGCTGAACCGGCACGCTTGCGTTTTCCACCATGTGGAAGAACGACAGATCCTTCACCAAATCCATATATTCACCATCTCCACGTCAGCCCAGCCACTTGTTCTTCAACACGTCGGGGATCGCCACGGGCTTGAAGCCGTCCCTGGTCACGCATACCAGGTGGACCTCGCCCTCCGCCAGCAGTTCCTCCGCCCGCCGCACTTGCTGGTGCACCGTCATGCGGCTGCGGCCGATATCCTTGATGTCGGCGCTCACGTCCAGCATGTCGTCGAGCAGCGCCGGCCTTAAATACTCCACCTTCAAGGAGCGAACAACGAACAGCATACCAAATTCCTGCATCATGCCCAAACCGGTGTAGCCAAAAGTCCGCAGCCACTCGGTGCGCGCGCGTTCCATGAAATTGACGTAGCTGGCGTGGTAGACGACGCCGCCTGCGTCCGTGTCCTGGTAATACACCCGCACCGGCAGAGTGAAACCTCTGGCATGCTTACTCATCCCACAGCTCCTTGATGTTCGCGTTGCGCGGCTGCGCCAGCCCGAAATGGCGATAGGCATTCGCCGTGGCGATGCGCCCGCGCGGCGTGCGCTGCAGGTAACCCTGCTGGATCAGGTAGGGCTCGAGCACGTCCTCTATGGTGTCGCGCTCCTCGCCGATGGCCGCAGCCAGGCTTTCGACCCCGACCGGCCCGCCGGTGAACTTTTCGATCACCGCCAGCAGCAGCTTGCGGTCCATCATATCCAGCCCCTGCGCATCGACGTCCAGCATGGCCAGGGCGGCGTCCGCAACCTCGCGCGTGGCCTCGCCGCCGGCGCGCACATCGGCATAGTCGCGCACGCGGCGCAGCAGGCGGTTGGCAATGCGCGGCGTGCCGCGCGAACGCATGGCGACTTCGAGCGCCCCATCCGGCGTGATCGGCAGCTCCAGCAGGGCGGCCGAACGCGTCACGATGCGCTGCAATTCCTGCGGCGTGTAGAATTCCAGCCGGGCCACGATGCCGAAGCGGTCGCGCAGCGGATTGGTGAGCATGCCGGCGCGCGTGGTCGCACCGACCAGGGTGAAGGGCGGCAGGTCCAGCTTCACCGAACGGGCGGCCGGCCCCTCGCCTATCATGATGTCGATCTGGTAATCCTCGAGTGCCGGGTAGAGGATCTCCTCCACCACCGGCGACAGGCGGTGGATCTCGTCGATGAACAATACGTCATTGGGCTCGAGGTTGGTGAGCAGCGCAGCGAGGTCACCGGCGCGCTCCAGCACCGGGCCGGAGGTGTGGCGCAGGTTGACCCCCATTTCGCGTGCGATGATGTGCGCCAGCGTGGTCTTGCCCAGCTCCGGCGGGCCGAACAGCAGCACGTGGTCCAGCGGCTCCTTGCGCTTCCTCGCCGCCTCGATGAAGATCGAAAGCTGGCCGCGCACCTTTTCCTGGCCGACGTATTCGTCCAGCAGCCGCGGACGCAGCGCGCGCTCCAGCGCCTCCTCGTGGTGGGAGGCGGAAGCGCCGGATACGATGCGCGGTGCGCTGAGGTCGTCGTTCTCTATCATGCCCTGAAAAGCAGTTTAAACCGAATCATGACTTGGACAGCAGCTTGAGCGCGTGGCGAATGCCGTCGGAGACTCCGGCTTCGGCAGGTGCCTGCCTGGCCGCCCACGACGCCTCTTTCTCGCTATAGCCCAATGCAAGCAGGGCATTGAGGACATCATCGCCCTGCGCCGCCGCGACGCCGGCCGCGCGCTCGCCGCCCGCTTCGGCCGCGGCAAACTTGCCCTGCAGTTCGAGGAGGAGGCGTTCGGCGGTCTTCTTGCCTACGCCGGGTATCGTGGTCAGGCGCCCGGCTTCCTTGCGCGCCACGGCGTCCGCCAGGTCAGCCAGGCTCAGGCCGGAGAGCACCGACAAGGCGAGCTTCGGTCCCACGCCGCTGATCTTCACCAGTTGACGGAACACGGCGCGCTCGTCCAGCGTGCCGAACCCGAACAGCAGGTGGGCGTCCTCGCGCACGACAAGCTGCGTGTGCAGCACCACCTTCTCGTTTATCGCGGGCAGGTTGTAGAATGTGCTCATCGGCACATCCACCTCATAGCCCACGCCCTGCACGTCGACCAGTATCTGCGGCGGGTTCTTTTCCAGCAGGATGCCGGCCAGCCTTCCTATCATGCCCGTCTTTCCATCGTCATCGATCCTTACACCAGCCTGCCGCCGCGCACGCGCAAGCCGCGCGTGGCTAGCGCGCCCAGGCCCATGCCGCCGTGCGCATGACAGATGGCGCAGGCCAGCGCATCGGCCGCATCCGGGCTGGGACTGCCATCGAGCTGCAGCAGGCGCTGCACCATGTCCTGCACCTGCGCCTTTTCCGCATGGCCATTGCCGACCACGGCCTGTTTGACCTGCAGCGCGGTATATTCAGCGACCGGAAGATCACCGAGCACCGCCGCGCAGATCGCCGCGCCGCGAGCCTGGCCCAGCAACAGCGTGGACTGGGGATTGGCGTTGACGAACACCTTTTCCACCGCCACCTGGTGCGGCCGATGCTCCGCGATCACCTCGCGCAGCGATTCGAGTATGACCTTCAGGCGTTCCGCCAGTTCACCCTCGGGCGTCTTGATGCAGCCGCTGGCGACATAGCCCAGTTGCTGCCCTTCCTTGTCGAGCACGCCGAACCCGGTGATGCGCAATCCAGGATCAATTCCAAGTATTCGCATAGCCATTCCGGTTTGGCTGCAAAACGAGGACAAGGCGGCAAGCGAGCGAAGACGAGACAGTGCATGCAAGCACGGCGAGGACTCGTGCAGCGCAGCCAACGCAGTTATCGTGCGGCAGGCGAAGCGGAATCATTCTTCAACGACCGCCGTGGTATAGACCTCCTGCACATCGTCGAGGTCTTCCAGCGCATCCAGCAGTTTCTGCATCTTCGCCCCATCGTCGCCCGTAAACGAAACCTCGTTGAGCGGCTTCATGGTCACTTCGCCCATCTCCGGCTTGAACCCCGCCGCTTCCAGGCGTTGTTTCACCGTCACAAAATCGTTGGGCGCCGTGATCACCTCGATGCTGCCGTCATCGTTGTTGATGATGTCTTCCGCGCCCGCATCCAGCGCCACTTCCATGAGGGCATTTTCGTCGGTGCCGGGCGCGAACACCATCTGCCCGCAGTGCTTGAACAGGAAGGCCACCGAGCCGTCCGTACCCAGGTTGCCGCCATACTTGGTAAAGGCGTGGCGCACATCGGCCACGGTGCGCGTCTTGTTGTCGGTCATGCAGTCCACCATTACGGCCGCGCCGTTGATGCCATAGCCCTCGTAGCGCAATTCGGTGTAATCCACGCCCTCCAGTTCGCCCGCCCCGCGCTTGATGGCGCGCTCGACGTTGTCCTTGGGCATGTTGTTGTCATAGGCTTTCTCCATCGCCAGCCGCAGGCGCGGATTGCTGTCCGGGTCGCTGCCACCAAGCTTGGCGGAAACGGTTATTTCCTTGATTAGGCGGGTAAAAATCTTCCCGCGCTTGGCGTCCTGACGCCCCTTGCGGTGCTGGATGTTCGCCCATTTACTATGTCCGGCCATCGGTCTCTCCATTGCATCATGCGACGCCCCCAGGGCGGCCGCATGGAAAATTCTGCCAATATTATCACCGTTTAGCGACGCGGCCCACACGCCCTTGGGCCGCAAACGGCGGACAATGCAGAAAAAGCCTTTGCTGACAAGCCCGTTTTTGTGTGTTATGTTTAACAACTGCAGGGGATTCACTATAAAAGCAAAACTCACGATGCAACACCAGGTACACAAACCAAAGGAGGAGGGTGGTGTTAATGCAGAAGTACGCTTTTTCAATCCGGACCCGTAGCGGCCAGTTCATCGAGCGCATCGTCATCGCCGGCCGAGACCAGAAAGACGCCGAGCGCAAGCTTAACCAGATGTACCACCACTGCGAAGTGGTCAACTGCAATTGCGCACAGCAGCGCCGGCACGCCGCAGCACAGCAGCAGGACCGGAGCCCCGCATTTGAGGACACACTGTCGCTGATTCCCCGATAGGGCGCGCCCGTCAGGCGCAAGGGGAAACGGAGATTCGCCATACGGCGCCCGTCTTGCGTATTACGAGGAATGCTCATGCGCGTCACCGTCCTGGGCTGCAACGGCAGCATTTCCGGCAATCTGCGCACGACCTGTTATCTTGTCGACGACGACATCCTGATTGACGCCGGCACTGGCGCGGGCGACCTCGGCCTGCAGCAGGCCATCGCGATCGACCATATCTTCCTCACCCACGTACACCTGGACCACACGTGCCTGCTGCCCATGCTGGCCGACGCAGCCGGCGGCTTCCGCTCCGCACCGCTGACGGTGCATGCCCTGCCCGAAACCCTGGACGCCCTCAAGCGCAATATGCTGAACGGCGAACTGTGGCCGGATTACACCATCCGCCCCTCCCCCGCGCAACCCTATATCCGGTTTTCACCCATCACCATCGGCGAGACGGTGGAGCTGAGCGGCCGCAAGATCACCGCCCTGCCCGCCAGGCACGCGGTGCCGTGCGTGGGCTACCGCGTGGACAGCGGCGAAGCAAGCTGGGTATATAGCGGCGACACAACGCTGGACGAGGAATTCTGGCAGACGCTGAACCGCATCCCAAACCTGAAGCACCTGCTGGTGGAGACGACCTTCCTCAACGCCCACGAGGCTGCCGCCATCCACGCCGGGCACATGACGCCGCGCCTGCTCGCGCAGGGGCTGCACTTGCTGCGCCGCCCTGCGGAAGTGCATATCGTGCACATGGAAGCGGGACACGAAGCGGAAACGCTGCGCGAGATCCTGGAGACGGCAGCCGCCTACCGGCCCGTGCCCGTGGAGCGCGGACAGGTATTCGAATTTTAGAGCTATTCCGGCGCCACCCGGCCGCGCAGTGATTTCACTGCGCCGCGCCGCGCCTTGCCTTCCAGGCGCCGCTGCCGTGCCGCGTGCGAGGGTTTCGTGGCGACGCGCTTTTTCGGTGTGGCGGCCACGCTCTGCACCAGCGCCTTCAACCGTCGCAGCGCTTCGTCGCGGTTCTTCTCCTGGTTGCGGAATTCCTGGGCCTTGATGATGATGACGCCGTCCTTGGTGATGCGGTGGTCGCGGAGCTGGAGCAAACGCTGCTTGAATTCTTCAGGCAGCGATGAAGCGTGGATGTCGAAACGCAGATGCACTGCGCTCGACACCTTGTTGACGTTCTGGCCACCCGCGCCTTGCGCGCGCACCGCCGTCAGCTCGATCTCTCTATCCTCGATGACGACATTGTGCGCGACATACAGCATGGCTATAACTTGGCGGCATGCTCGCGCGTGGTATGGAACACCACCTTGGGCCAGCGTTCCTCGGTGAGCCGCAGATTCACGCTATTTGGCGCGAGATAGGCCAGGTTGCCCGCGGCGTCGATCGCGAGGTTGTGCGACAGCGCTTTTTCGAAATCGGCCAGGATCTTCTTGTCCTCGCAGGTCACCCAGCGCGCGCTGGTGACGGCCGTGCCCTCGAACACGGCATCCACCCCGTACTCGCCGGCGAGACGGCTGGCCACCACGTCGAACTGCAGCATGCCCACCGCGCCCAGGATCAGGTCGCCGCCGTCGATGGGTTTGAACACCTGGACCGCGCCCTCCTCGCCAAGCTGCTGCAGACCCTTGTGCAGTTGCTTGACCTTGATCGGGTTCCTGATGCGGACCGAACGGAAGAAATCGGGCGCGAAATACGGTATGCCGGTGAACTGCAGCATCTCGCCTTCCGAGAAACTATCGCCGATCTGCATGTTGCCGTGATTGGGCAGGCCAATGATATCGCCGGCGTAGGCCTCTTCCAGCTGTTCGCGGCTGGAGGCCATGAAGGTGACCACGCTGGAGACCTTGATCTCGCGGCTGATGCGCAAGTGCTTGATCTTCATGCCGCGCTCGAAATGGCCGGAGCATACGCGCAGGAAGGCAATACGGTCGCGGTGCGCGGGGTCCATGTTGGCCTGGATTTTGAACACGAAGCCGGAGAACGGCTGCTCGGTCGGGTTCACGCTGCGCACGGTGGCGTCGCGCGCACGCGGCGCCGGCGCCCACTCCAGCAGCGCATTGAGGATCTCACGCACGCCGAAATTGTTGATTGCCGAGCCGAAGAACACCGGCGTCTGCTTCCCGGCCAGGAAAGCCTGCAGGTCAAAGGGGTGAGATGCGCCGTGCACCAGTTCCACCTCGGCCCTGAGCTGCCCGATCTCCAGCGGAAACATCTCGTCCAGGCGCGGATTATCTATCCCCTTGATCACTTCGAACTCCTGGTCGGCGCGTTCGCCGCCCGCGGCGAACAGCAGGATCTCGTCGCGCATCAGGTGGTACACGCCGCGGAAGGTCTTGCCCATGCCGATAGGCCACGTCACCGGGGCGCACTGTATCTTGAGCACCGACTCGACCTCGTCCAGCAACTCCAGGGAGTCGCGCACCTCGCGGTCCATCTTGTTCATGAAGGTGAGAATCGGCGTATCGCGCATGCGACACACGTCCAGCAGCTTGATGGTCTGGGCTTCCACACCCTTGGCTGCGTCGATCACCATCAGCGCCGAGTCCACCGCCGTAAGGACGCGGTAGGTGTCCTCGGAGAAATCCTGGTGACCCGGAGTGTCGAGCAGGTTGACGACATGGTCGCGGTATTCGAACTGCATCACCGAACTGGCGACCGAAATGCCGCGCTGCTTCTCGATCTCCATCCAGTCGGAGGTGGCGTGGCGCCCGCTCTTGCGCGCCTTCACTGTACCGGCGAGCTGGATCGCGCCCGAAAACAGCAGCAGTTTCTCGGTGAGCGTGGTCTTGCCAGCGTCGGGGTGGGAGATGATGCCAAAGGTGCGGCGGCGCGCCACTTCGCGCGCAATCTGCGCGCCTGACGCGGCGCCGGAGGCTGGTGCGGGGCTGGCAGTTTGTCCGGTATCGTCTGACATAATGGTGCGAAATTCGTGAAAAGTCCGCAAGTCTAAAGCTTATAGGGGGGAATGTCTAACCTTCCCGAGCAGTCCCGGGGCGGCCGCCTGTCGCAAAACTGCAACCCTGCACGCCGCCCTCGCAAAATATGCCTTACTTTCCTCGCGCCCGCCCATACAATCTAGCCTGTTCACCCCGAAAAGGAGCAATGCAATGCGTATCACAAGAAGCCTGGGTATGTTGCTGCTGGCAGTCTGGCTCATCATCAATGGACTGGCGCACTTCATCCATCTGCATTTTTCCGGCATGGGCCTGATCATGGACGGCTTGTCGGTCGCCGCCGGCGTGCTGCTCATTCTTGGACTCTGAGCCCGCCTGCCCCATGACACGTGCGCTGGCCTGCCTGCTGCTCCCGTTCGCGTGCGCCGCGCAGGCCTGGGCCTATACCCCGAAAGAAGGCGACCTCCTGTTCCAGACCTCGCGTTCGGCGCAGAGCGTTGCGATCCAGAAGGCTACGCACTCCCCCTACAGCCATGTCGGCATGTTGCTGTTCCATAAGGGCCGGCCCTTCGTCTTCGAGGCCGTGGGACCGGTGAAATTCACTCCCGTGGCCAAGTGGGAAGCGCGCGGCAAAAACGGGCGATATGTCGCCAAACGCGCACGAAAACCGCTGCCGCCCGCCGCCATCGCCACCTTACACCGCCTCGCGGCGCGTTACGCGGGCAAGCCCTACGACTTCACATTCGAATGGTCGGACCGGCGCATGTACTGCTCGGAACTGGTGTGGAAGCTGTACAAGGGTGCGGGCATCACCCTGGCGCCGCTGGCCAGGCTGGGCAGCTTCGACCTGAGTGATCCGGTGGTCAGAAAAATAATGAAGCAGCGCTATGGCAGCCACGTGCCGCTTGATGAGCCGGTCATCGCGCCGTCCGCGCTGTTCGACTCCCCGTTGCTGATCACGGTCGCAGACGGCCGCGCGCCCAACGCCAGGTAGTTTTCACTCCCGTTTTCCGCAAGACAATGAATGCTTGACATCCAGCCCGCAACCGTTATATTTTACCAGTTAGTTAATTAACTTGAAGGTTATTCATATAATGTCACCTGACCGGCTTGATGCAACCTTCTCGGCGCTTGCCGACCCCACGCGCCGCGCCATCCTGGTGCGCCTGGCGCTGGGCGAAACCTCGGTGGCCGAGCTGGCGGCCCCGTTTCCCATCAGCGCGCCCGCCATCACCAAGCATCTCAAGGTGCTGGAAAACGCGGGACTGATTTCCCGCGGCCGCCATGCGCAATGGCGCCCCTGCCGCCTGGAGGCCGCCCCGCTGCAGGAAGCGGCCGATTTCATCGAGCAATACCGCCAGTTCTGGGAGCAGAGCTTCGACCGCCTGGATGCCTACCTGCAAACGCTGCAGTCCTCGCAAGACCAATCGAAAAAGGAGAAGAAGAATGGACATGGAAAGACAAAGCGCAGCGGCAACCGCTGAGCGGGAGATCGTCGTCTCGCGCATTTTCGACGCCCCGCGCGAATTGGTATGGGAAGCGTGGACCGATCCGCGCCACGTCGTGCACTGGTGGGGACCGAACGGATTCTCCACCACCATAGAAGAAATGGACGTAAGGCCCGGCGGGCTATGGAAGCTCGTCATGCACGGCCCCGATGGCACGGACTACCCGAACAGGAGTGTATTCACCGAAGTGGTGAAACCCGAGCGTATCTGCTTTTGCCACGGCGGCAGCCGCAAGGGCGACCCGGAGACACAGTTCGAGGCGACCTGGACATTCGATGACGTGGACGGAAAAACCCGGCTGACCATACGCATGGTGTTCCCGACCGCCGCGGATTGCGAACGGGTGGTCAGGGATTATGGCGCACTGGAAGGCGCGAAGCAGACCCTGGAGCGTCTGGCCGTCCACCTGCAGGCGCCCTGAAGCGTGGCAGCTCTCGCGCGGTCATCACGCACGGGATGAGTACGCCGGGCGGCGTCGCCCGGCCTCAGCGCGCGGGCTCGAATATTGCGTCCAGGTTCAGGTCGTCGCAGTAATCCAGGAAATCGCCGCGCAGGGTGGGAATGTGCGTGTCCGCCGGCACGCCGACGGTCATGTTGACGGAAAACATCGGCGTCCCGGTGTGGGGCGCGGGGTAGGTGCTGGTGTGCATTTCTTCGATGTTGATGTCCTGGCGGGAGAAGAATGCCGCCAGGTCGCGCACGATGCCGGGATGATCCATGGAGACGACTTCCACGCTGTAGGGCACGGCGGCCGTCGAATGTTTGCGCTTGTGGGTGCGCTCGTGGATGATGGTCAGCCCCAGGTGCTCGCCCAGCGGGCCGATCTGGCTTTCCAACTTGGACAGCGCATTCCAGGGCCCCGCCACCAGCATGATGATGGCGAACTTGCCGCCCAGCACAGTCATGCGGCTTTCCTCGATGTTGCAGCCGCTCTCGGCGATGCGCGCGGAAAGACGGTCGACCAGGCCGACGCGATCGTCCCCCGACGCGGTGATGACGAGGTAGCTGTTCTGGTTGTCTGTGGTCATGGTGTCGCTGGTTTCCGCTGTATGTGCGCAGCGGCTATTGTAACCCAGCGGGCGGCTCACCGCGCTGGGCGACCGGGCTCAGGCGACATCTCCGTCCACATAAAACCAGCGCCCGGCTTCGCGCACGAAGCGGCTGGTCTCATGCAGCCGGTGCGCCCGCCCCTGCACCTTGTGGCGCGCTACGAATTCCACGATGGCACGGTCTGCGTCCCGCTGCTCGTGACGCCTGACCTCCAGCCCCAGCCACTTGGCCGGAATGTCCTCCGCCAGCCCCAGGCTAAGCGGCCGGGTGGAGGCATGCCAGGTGGCCAGCAGATAGTCTTCCCGCCCCAGGGTATAGGCGGTGTAGCGCGAACGCATCAGCGCTTCTGCCGTGGGCGCGTGCTCGCCACTGTCGAGGTAGCGCCCGCAGCACCCGGTATATGCTTTGCCGCTGCCGCAGGCGCAGGCATTACTCAGCCTGGCCATAGCGGAGGCTCGTCCATCGCCGCGACCTGCTCGCGCAATTCGAGGATGCGGTCCTGCCAGTACTGCTGGGTATTGAACCAGGGGAAGGCCTGCTTGAAGGCGGGGTCGTCCCAGCGCTGCGCTAGCCAGGCAGAATAGTGAATCAGACGCAGGGTGCGCAGAGCTTCGATGAGGTGCAGTTCGCGCGCATCGAATTCGTGGAAATCCTCGTAGCCCGCCAGCACGCAGGCCAACTGGCGCACGCGGTCCTCGCGCTCACCGGAGAGCAGCATCCACAGATCCTGGACGGCAGGCCCCATGCGGCTGTCGTCGAAATCGACGAAGTGCGGACCATCGTCGGTCCATAGCACGTTGCCGCCATGGCAGTCGCCGTGCAGGCGGATGCTGCGCACCTCGCCGGCACGCGCCAAGCAGTGGCGCACGCCCTCGAGCGCCTGCTGCGACACGCTGCCATAGGCGGCGAGAATGTCCTGCGGAATGAAGCCGTGCGCGAGCAGATACTCGCGCGGCCGCACGCCGAAGCTTTCGATGTCCAGCGTCGGCCTGTGTTCGAAATCGCGGAGGGCGCCGACGGCGTGGATGCGGCCCATGAAACGGCCCATCCATTCCAGGGTGTCGGGATCGTCGAGTTCCGGCGCCCGCCCGCCCTGCCGCGGGAAAGCGGCGAAACGGAAACCCCCGGCATGATGCAGCGTCCTGCCCTGCCATTCCAGCGCGGGCACTACCGGAATCTCGCGCTCCGCAAGATCGCGCACAAAAGCGTGCTCTTCGAGTATGGCCGCATCCGTCCAGCGGCCGGAACGATAGAACTTGGCCACGATGGGCGCGCCCTCCTCGATGCCGACCTGATAGACGCGGTTCTCGTAGCTGTTGAGGGCCAGCAGGCGCCCGTCGCAGCGCAGGCCCAGGCCCTCCAGCGCGAGGAGCACGGCGTCCGGCGTCAACGCGGCGTAGCTGTGTTCTGTCTTTGGCTCCACTCAGCGCCCGCCCTGTTACCGGCCCCGCCCGCCGGCGCGCAACAGTGCCGGGACCGCTGGTCGCCCGTAGCCTTGCGCCGCCGGTTTGCCGCCACCAGGTTTGCCCTGCGCTGGTTTGTTGCCGGCAGGTTTGGTGGCAGCCGATTTGTTGCCAGCCGGTTTGTTGCCAGAATTCGGCGCCGGCTGACCACGCCCAGAAACAGCGCGGCCGCTCTTGGCGGGCTGCTTTTGATCGCGTGGTTGCGAGTGGGCGGAGGTCTGCTTTTGTCCCCCAGCCGCTCCGCGCGCGCCGCTGCGCCCCTGCCCGTTGCCACGCCCTTGCCCGCTGCCGCGATTCTGCCCGTTGGCAATCGGCTCGGCCTTGATGGTCGGGTCGGGCTCGAAACCGGGCACCTGCACCACCGGGATTTCGCGCTTGATCAGGCGCTCGATGTCGCGCAGCAGCTTGTGCTCGTCCACACACACCAGCGAACTGGCTTCGCCTTCGCTGCCCGCCCGGCCGGTACGGCCAATGCGGTGCACGTAGTCTTCCGGCACGTTGGGCAGCTCGTAGTTCACCACATGCGGCAGTTCGGTGATGTCGATGCCGCGCGCGGCAATGTCGGTGGCGACGAGCACCTGCAGTTTGCCGCTCTTGAATTCGGCCAGCGCCCGGGTCCGTGCGCCTTGGCTCTTGTTCCCGTGTATGGCCAGCGCCGGTATGCCATCCTTCCCGAGCTGTTCGGCCAGACGGTTGGCGCCGTGCTTGGTGCGGGTGAAGACCAGCACCTGGAACCAGTTGTGTTCCTTGATGAGGTGCGCGAGCAGGGCACGCTTTTTCTCGCGATCCACCGGGTAGACGCGCTGCTCCACCAGTTCGTTGGCGGCATTGCGCCGTGCGACCTCGACCATCGCCGGCTTGTTCAGCAGGTTGTCGGCCAGCGCCTTGATCTCATCGGAAAAGGTCGCGGAGAACAGCAGGTTCTGGCGCTGTTTGGGCAGCAGGGCGAGGATCTTCTTGATGTCGCGGATGAAGCCCATGTCCAGCATGCGATCGGCCTCGTCCAGCACCAGGATTTCGACGTGCGACAGGTCAACGGTCTTCTGTCCCACATGGTCCAGCAGGCGCCCGGGTGTCGCCACGAGGATGTCCACCCCGCTGCGCAACTGCTGGATCTGCGGATTGATACTGACACCGCCGAACATCATCATGGATTTGAGCGGCACGTACTTGCCGTACTCGCGCACGCTTTCCTCCACCTGCGCAGCCAGTTCGCGCGTAGGAACCAGCACCAGCGCGCGGACATGCGCCTTGCCCTTGGCCAGGCTACCGTTGAGCGGACTGGCGGAAAGGCGCTGCAGGATGGGCAGGGTAAAGCCCGCCGTCTTGCCGGTGCCGGTCTGTGCGCCGGCGAGAAGATCGCCTCCCTCGAGAACAACAGGTATGGCCTGCGCCTGGATGGGCGTGGGTTGGGTATAGCCACGCTCGGAAACGGCGCGGGCAATGGCCTCGGACAGGCCAAGCGCTGCAAATGACATAGATACCACCTTGTATTACATCGGCCTGCCGCCCGTGGGGCGCCAGTCTTAGGCTGAAGTAGGATTGAACTGCAAGCCGGAATCGGCGGCGGCAACAAGACTGAAACGATGCCGAGGCGCGCAGTGTAACAGAATATGCGAAAGGCCGTGGCCATCTCTGTGGCGCGGCAAATGTTTTAGCAGCGCCAATAGAAGAATCCAGCCGGGCTCCGCTATGGAATGCGGTGAGCGATGGCAGCGCAAGGCTTGCAACCGCGAGGAAGCGGAGTGTACGGGCTGGTACATGAGCATTCCGCGCGTTTGCGCAACGCCGCGATGCCGGTCACGGAACCCTGCCGGACTTGGCTATGGAATGCGGTGAGCGATGGCAGCGCAAGGCGTGCAAACGCGAGGAAGCGGAGTGTACGGGCTGGTACATGAGCATTCCGCGCGTTTGCGCAACGCAGCGATGCCGAGCGAATCAGACGTTGAACAAGAAGTGCATTACGTCGCCATCATGGACCACGTAGTCCTTTCCTTCCACGCGCATCTTTCCCTTTTCCTTTGCGCCCGCCTCGCCGCCGCAGGCGATGAAATCGTCATAGGAGATGGTCTGGGCGCGGATGAAACCTTTCTCGAAATCGGTGTGGATCACGCCGGCCGCCTTGGGCGCGGTGTCGCCCTTGTGTATGGTCCAGGCTCGCACCTCCTTCACGCCCGCGGTGAAATAGGTCTGCAAGCCCAGCAGATCGTAGCCCGCGCGGATCAGGCGGTTCAGGCCCGGCTCTTCCAGGCCAAGGTCGGCCAGGAATTCCTTCTTGTCCGCATCATCGAGGTCGGCGAGTTCTGCCTCGATCTTGGCGCAGAGCGCCACCACCGGCGCGCCTTCCCTCGCCGCATACTCGCGCAGCCGGTCGAGGTGGGGGTTGTTCTCGAAGCCATCCTCCAGCACGTTGCCGACGTACATCGCCGGCTTGATGGTGAGCAGGCACAGGGGCTGGATGAGCTCCCGCTCTTCATCGCTCAGTTCCAGGGTGCGTGCCGGCTTGCCTTCGTTGAGGTGCGGCAGCAACTTCTCCAGCACGGCGACCAGTTTGAGCGCCTCCTTGTCGCCGGACTTGGCCTTCTTGCCGTCGCGCTGGATGGCTTTTTCCACGGTGGCGAGGTCGGCCAGCGCCAGTTCGGTCATGATGACTTCGATGTCGGCCAGCGGGTCCACCTTGCCCGCAACGTGCACGACGTTAGGGTCGTCGAAGCAGCGCACCACGTTGACGATCGCGTCGGTCTCGCGGATGTTGGCCAGGAACTGGTTGCCCAGGCCCTCGCCCTTGGAGGCGCCGGCGACCAGGCCTGCAATATCCACGAACTCCACGATGGCGGGCTGCACCCGCTCCGGATTCACGATCTTGCTCAGCGCGTCCATGCGCGCGTCCGGCACCTCGACGATGCCGACGTTGGGCTCGATGGTGCAGAAGGGATAATTCTCCGCAGCAATGCCCGCCTTGGTCAGTGCATTGAACAGGGTGGATTTGCCGACGTTGGGCAGACCGACGATACCGCATTTCAGACTCATGATTGCTTCCTTTGCTATGTGCTGTGCAGCTTGAGCATGGCTGCTTCCAGCTTGCCTTCCACGACCAGCGGCGCGACTTCCTGCGCACGCTCCATCGCCTGATCGATCAATACCTGCTCTTCCTTGCGCGGCGGGTTGAGCA
Source organism: Gallionellaceae bacterium (assembly GCA_035260545.1). Classification (GTDB taxonomy): domain Bacteria; phylum Pseudomonadota; class Gammaproteobacteria; order Burkholderiales; family Gallionellaceae; genus DATDDB01. Next base: position 24,865 of record DATFUZ010000073.1, read on the forward strand.
CGAAGTTGCTGACCTCGCTGCGCTCGCCCGGATGTCCGATGCCGATGCGCAACCGCCAGAAGTCCTTCGTGCTCAGGTGCGCAATGATGTCCTTCAGGCCGTTGTGTCCGCCGTGGCCGCCGCCCAGCTTGAGCTTGGCGCTGCCGGGCGGCAGGTCCAGTTCGTCGTGCACCACCAGTATCTGGTCCGGCAGTATCTTGAAATAGAGCGCCAGTGCGACCACCGAGCGTCCGCTCACGTTCATGAAGGTCTGCGGCATCAGCAGATGCACCTCACGCCCGTGCAGCGTGGCGCGCGCCACCAGGCCGTGGAACTTGCTCTCGGTCCTGAAAGTCGCGCCGTGCGCGCGGGCGAATTCCTCCACCCACCAGAACCCCGCGTTATGGCGCGTGCCCGCATACTGGGCTCCGGGGTTGCCCAGGCCGACGATGAGTTTGATCTCGCTCATAATGAAAAAACCCGCCATGCGTGGCTACACTGCATGGCGGGTTGATCCGGAAAGCCGGATTATTTCTTGGCTTCGCCCGCGGCGGCTGCGGCAGGTGCAGCCGTTTCGGTCGCGACAGCTTCAGCGGCCGCTTCCACAGCACCGCGCGGCACCTGGATGGTCGCCACGGCATCGCCGCCGTGATGATGTCCGGCCACTTCCACGCCCTTGGGCAGCTTCACGTCGGAAACGTGGATGGAATGGCCGAGGTCCAGGGAGGACAGGTCCACCTCGATGGCGGCCGGCAGGTCCGCCGGCAGACAGGCGATCTCCAGTTCGTTCAGCACGTGGTTGATGACACCGCCACCCAGCTTCACGCCGGGCGCAACGTCGGCATTGACGAAGTGCAGCGGCACCTTCATGTGGATCTTCTTGTTCGGGTCGACGCGCTGGAAGTCGATATGCAGCACTTGCTGGCGGAACGGATGCATCTGGAAATCACGCAGCAGCACCTGCTCTTTCTTGCCGCCCATATCCAGCTCCAGGATGGAAGCGTGGAATGCCTCGTTGCGCAGGGCATAATACAGGTTGTTGTGGTCCACATCGATCAGCAGCGGTTCCTTGCCGCCATAGACGATGCCCGGCACGCGGCCGGTCTTGCGCAGACGGCGGCTCGCACCCGTTCCCTGCGCTTCGCGTACATTTGCAATTACTTCGATTGCCATTTTACTTCTCCAGTAAATCGGAACCGCCCGCGACCAGGCCGATTCCAGGTTGTGCCGCGACCCACATGGCCGCAGCAGATTCTTGCGTGTCTATTCGACGACTGACCCTATTCGACAAATAGCGAGCTGACCGACTCTTCCGCATTGATGCGGCGCACGGTCTCGGCCAGCAGTTCCGCCACGCTCAACTGGCGGATGCGCTGGCAGCTCTGCGCTTCCTCGCTCAGCGGAATGGTGTCGGTCACCACCAGTTCGTCCAGCGCGGAGGTGCTGATGCGCCCGATGGCGGGGCCGGAAAGCACAGGATGCGTGCAATAGGCGATCACCCGGCTGGCGCCTTTTTCCTTGAGCGCGTTGGCGGCTTCGCACAGCGTGTTCGCGGTATCCACCATGTCGTCCATGATCAAACAGGTGCGCCCGACGACGTCGCCTATGATGTTCATCACCTTGGCCACGTTCGGCTTGGGACGGCGCTTGTCGATGATGGCCAGGTCGGCGTCCAGTTGCTTGGCCAGCGCCCGGGCGCGCACGACGCCGCCCACGTCGGGCGACACCACGATCAGGTCGGCGTAATTGCTCTTCCACACGTCCGACAGCAGGATCGGGCTGGCGTAGACGTTGTCCACCGGAATGTCGAAGAAGCCCTGGATCTGATCGGAGTGCAGGTCCATCGTCAGCAGCCGGTTGACGCCCGCCGTGGACAGCATGTCCGCCACGACCTTCGCGGTAATCGCCACGCGCGCCGAGCGCGGACGGCGATCCTGCCGGGCATAGCCGAAATAAGGCATCGCCGCGGTGATGCGCCCGGCCGACGCGCGCTTGAGCGCGTCCACCATGACCATTACTTCCATGAGGCTGTCGTTGGTCGGCGCACAGGTGGATTGCAGCACGAACACGTCCTTGCCGCGCACGTTCTCCAGTATTTCCACCATCACTTCGCCGTCGGAGAACCGTCCAACGTTGGCACGGCCCAGGGGAACGTTCAGATGCCGCGCCACATCACCCGCAAGCTTGGGGTTGGCATTGCCGGTGAACACCATCAGGCTGTCGTAGGACACGTGCACCCCTCAAATCGAAATGGGCGCAAGGGCCCGCGATACCGCATAGATTCCCAGAATTTGGCTGGGGAGGTAGGGATCGAACCTACGAATGCCGGAATCAAAATCCGGTGCCTTACCACTTGGCGACTCCCCAAAAACTTTATTATAGCGCGCGTACCACACGGTTGGCATGGCCTTGGCGCGCCCGTACCAGCGTCAGGCACCAAGCACGGGCCACAAAACGCTAATCACACATATCCTTCAGGGGGTGGCGCTGCAAGCCGCGCACCACGATACCCCGCATATCCCTGGGCAATCGCCCCAACACGGCTTCGGCCGCCGCCTGATTGCCGAATTCGGCAAAAACGCACGCGCCCGACCCCGTCATCATGGCCGGAGCATATTGCCCCAGCCACGCAAGGTGGCGGTCCACCTCGGGATACAGCCGACGCACCACAGGCTGCAGGTCGTTATGCAGCGGATGCGTCGAAAGGTCGCGGATTTTGAGGGAAATCGTGTCCCGTGTCAATTCCGGACGCGAAAAAACCTCGGCCGTGGGGACGTGAACGGGCGGAAAAAGCACGATATACCAGGCCTCAGGCAGCGGATAAGGCTGCAATCGCTCGCCCACGCCCTCCGCAAAGGCATTTTCGCCGAAAACGAACACCGGTACGTCAGCACCCAGCTGCAGCCCCATTTGCATCAGGCGATCCCGCGTAAGGCCCAGATTCCACAGCTTGTTCAGCGCCAGCAGGGTGGTCGCGGCATCCGAACTGCCGCCGCCCAGCCCCCCTCCCATGGGAATGCGCTTTTCCACGGCGATGTCCGCCCCCAGCGCGCACCCCGTCTCCCGCTGCAGCAGGCGCGCCGCGCGCACACAAAGATCCTGCGCCTCCGGCACGCCTTCCAGCGGCGTGGCGCGGCGCACCGCTCCGTCCGTACGCAGGGTGAAATGCAGCGTGTCGCTCAGGTCGATAAAGCGAAACAGGGTCTGCAGCAGGTGATAGCCGTCGGCGCGCCTGCCCACCACATGCAGGAACAGGTTGAGCTTGGCGGGCGCCGGGCAAACCAGGGGCGTTAGTTGTGCTTCCATTCGTCGATGAGGAGGCGAATCTGCACCTTCTCGCGCTGCATGATCATGCGCAGCGGCAGGCTGTCGCGTGCGGCGGCGGCATAAGCCGTGTAATGAATGTCCCAGCCGTCCTGCCGCAATTGGCTGATCTGGCCCTGCGCGTCGCGCTCGATGCTGGCGGGCTCGCCCGGCACGGGCCTGGCCCGCACCCAGTACGGCATGCCGCGCAATGGCAGATGCCAGCCCAGGGTGCGCTGCATCAGCTCGTCGCTGTTTTCCGCGACGTATTGCCGGCCCGAGGCTTCCAGCAAGGCGCCGTTCGCGTCCTGCCGCACATGCGCCACCGTGATGCCCAGGGGGGCCAGCATGACGATATCGTCGGAATCGGCCTGGTGCAGCCAATGGAAGCCGCCGGACGAGTGCTGGCTGTCATATTTCACCGCAATGCGGCCATCGAGCGCGAAAGCGGGTGCGCCCTCGGGCAACTGCGCGAGCCGCGCCTTGTCGGTGGCGCAGCCGCCCAGCAGGAGCACGGCAAGAACCAGATATGAAACTCCAAGCCTCATGATTTACTTAATGAATCTCTTCATCACCGCGTGCAGCGCGGCATTGTCCGGGTGTTCTTTCAGCGCGTCCGACCAGACCTCCCGGGCCTGATCCTTGTCGCCACGCACCCACAGCACCTCGCCCAAGTGCGCCGCGATTTCGGGATCGGGATCGGCCTTGTAGGCGCGATGCAGAAACTCCAGGCTCTTGTCGAGCTGGCCCTGGCGATAATGCCCCCAGCCCACGCTGTCGAGGATGGCCGCGTCGTTCGGCGCCAGCTCATAGGCCTTTTCCACCATGCGCATGCCCTCGGCAATGCGCACGTTGCGATCAAGGAAGCTGTACCCCAGCGCGTTATAGGCATTCGCGTTGTTCGGGTCAAGCCTGATCAGCTTGCGCAACAGCTTCTCCATCAACGCCGGCTTGTGCAGCTTGTCGGCCATCATCGCGGTTTCGTACAGCAGGTCGGAATCGGCCGGGTATTTCTTCAAACCGCCCTGCAATATCCGGTAGGCCTCCCGATACTGCTTGGCATCGCGCAACAGCTGCGCCTCCAGCAGTACCAGTTGCACCCGCTCGTGGCGATCCTCCGTGCGCACTTTATGCAGCAGATCGCGCGCCTCCCGGAGCTTGCCGGTTGAGGCAAGCAGGTAAGCCTCGCGCAACTGCGCGGCGTACGCATATTGCCCGCCGCGCACCTTGTCGTAGTGCCGTATGGCTGCCTGGTTATCCTTTTTCGCTTCGCTCAGCTGGCCGAGGTAGTACTGCACCGTGGCCTGGTCTTTCTTGCCGTTCTTGAGCGCCTGCTGCATTTCCTGCTCCGCGCTGTCCAGGTCGCCCAGCTGCAGGGAGAGCAGCGCCACGGTGAAGGCCAGGTCGGCATTCTTCGGGTGCACCTTCAATAGATGACGGAATTGTTCACGCGCGTCCTTGTACTGCTTGCGCTCCAGCAGCAAGCGCGCGTAGACCAGCCGCACCTCGTCGTCCGCCGGGTTGGCCGCGACGAAGCGCTTCAGCACCTGCGCCGCCTCATCCCCGCTCGCGCCCAGCAGCTGCACCTCGAACAGCACGGCATCGCCCCAGTCCGGCCGCAGGGCGAGCGCCTGCTTCACCTCGGCCAGCGCCTCGTCCTGGTGCCCTGCCGCCACGGCGACCTCGGCAACGGCCATGTGCGCCTCGGGCAGCTTGGGGTGGGCATGCGCAAGGTCACGAATGAGCGACAGCGCGGCGTCCTTGTCCGGATTGCGGATAAGCAGCGAAGCCAGTTGATGGAATATCGCGTCGGCATGCGCCGGCTCGGCCTCGATGAACTTGGCTAGCCAGGGGCGGGCCTCATCCAGCCTGCCCGTGTTCAGCAGCAATGCAATCAGCATCTGTCTGGCCGGGCGCGAATCGGGATCCAGTTGCAGCCATAGTTCGAATGCCTCGATGGCCTTGCCCATCTGGTTCGTCTCGTAGGCGATCTGCGCGGCTCGGCGCGCAACTCGCGGATCCCGCGTGGTTCGCGCCAGATCAAGATAGGTCTGCGCCGCCAGATGCGGATGGCCGCGCTGCAGGGCGACTTCCGCCAGGAGGAAGCGATAGAGCAGGTCGTCCGTCAGCTCGACATCGGGCAGGGCGGGCTGGGCCTGGGTTTTTGCCGCGCTTGCCGGCTGCTTGGCGGCCGCATGCGGGGATGGCGGCTGGGCTGCATGCGGCGTCGAGGCGCAGGCGGACAGCAGCAACGGCGAGCCCAGCAGCAGCAAGGCAATTCTGGTACGTTTGAAGACGGTCATGATCTGATTGAGCGTTTTCCGGATGTTCGACGTTTACCGCGTATTGGAGTGCAATATCCGCATAAGATTCCGGCCCGATCCCGCCTTTTCCGGAGGCCGTCCGGTGCGGTGCCGGCCCGCAAGCCTGCCGAATGTTTTTTCAGATAGCCATATTAGGTTATATTAGCCACTCACCACAACCCGGCAAGCACATATTTGGATGTCCCTCGCACCGATCACCCTGGAAGCGCACAGTCTGGTTCGCCAATTCGGCAGGCACAGCGCCGTAAGAGGGGTGTCGCTGGAATTGCGCCGTGGCGAGGTCCTGGGCCTGCTGGGCCACAACGGCGCCGGCAAGAGCACCACCCTGCAAATGCTGAGCGGGGTGTTGCAGCCCCATTCCGGACGGATCGAAATCTGCGGCTTCGACCTTGCGCGCCAGCCGGAGCAGGCCAAGTCCTGTGTCGGCTTCCTGCCGGAAACTCCGCCCCTTTACCGGGACATGCGCGTTGAAGCCTACCTGACGTTCACCGCGGGCCTGCGCCGTGTGCCGCGCGGCCGAATCGCGGGGGCGCTCGCGGAAACGCTGCGCCGCTGCGGCCTGCAGGATGTGCGCGGCAAGATCATCGGGACGCTGTCCAAAGGCTACCAGCAGCGCGTGGGCATCGCCCAGGCGATCATCCATAACCCCGAGGTCGTGATCCTCGATGAACCCACCATTGGCCTGGATCCCGCACAGCTCCGCGACATCCGCGCCCTCATCCGGGAACTGGGAGATACCCGCAGCGTGATCCTTTCCACCCATTTGCTGGGCGAAGTGGAAAACATCTGCGACCGCGTGGAGATCATGCACGAGGGCCGCCTCATCTACGGCGACACCAGCGTGCGCATGAAGGCATTCGGCAACGGGGAGATGAAGCTGGAAGACATCTACATCGAGATCACCCAGACCCACGCCGGACAGGAGGACGCGCCGTGATCCGCCTGATTGCCCTCAAGGAACTGCGCAGCCTGTTCCATGCCCCCTCGACCTGGTACATACTTGGCGGCATGCAACTGGTCCTGGGCTGGCTCTTTCTGGCGTTAATCAGCCAGTTTATGAGCGAACAAACCCAACTCGCCCTGAATCCCTACTTGAAGGGCGCGACAGAGGAAATCGTGCCTTGGTTTTTCCGCGAAATTGTTTCTCCGCTGCTGATGGTCGTCACCCCAATCTTCGCGATGCGGCTGATGACGGACGAGCGCCGCAACCAGACCCTGGCACTGCTGCTTTCCGCGCCGGTGTCCAGCGCCGGCATTGTGCTCGGCAAGTTTGCCGGGCTGCTGACCTTCCTGTGGCTGGTTATCCTGTTCGTGGCAGCGATGAATCTCACGCTGAACATCGGCACAGAGATGGACATCGGCTTGCTGCTCTCGAATGTTGCCGGCCTGCTACTGCTGGCGGCGGCCAATGGGTCGCTCGCGCTGTATATCTCTTCCCTGACCGCACAGCCCCTGGCGGCGGCGATCGCGGCGGAGGCCGCACTACTGGGTCCCTGGTTGATCGAACGTAATGCCTTCGACCGCTACCGTTTCTGGCAGGATATTGCACCCAGCGGCCATTTCCATCATTTCAACAGTGGGCTGCTGGACAGCGGCGATGCAATCTATTACCTGGTGTTTACCGTCTTTTTCCTGACCCTGGCGATACGCCGCCTGGACAACACCCGGATCTACGGCTGACCATGAACCTGTCGCGCATTCCCTTGCCCCTGAGAACTCTCGGATTCGGCATCCTGCTGCTGGGCGGCGCGATCCTGATCTATCTGCTGGCTGCTCACTTCCCCCTTGAGCGCGACCTCACGCAGAATGCGCGCAACAGTCTGGAGCCGGCCAGCGTGCAGGTGCTGGGGCAACTGCATGGCCCGGTGCACGTAATTGTATTGAGTTCCGAACTGGATGCCAGCCATGCCGAAGACCGGGCGAGGATCCGCCAGTTCGTTTCCATCTACCAGCGCTACAAGCCGGACATCAGGCTTGCCTTCGTCGACCCGGCAAAAC
>DATFUZ010000074.1:0-17659 GCA_035260545.1 Gallionellaceae bacterium
TGCTCGCCGCGGGACGCAGCAACCAGGACATCGCCCGCGCGCTGTCCATAAGCGAGAAGACCGTGAGCACCTACAAGAGCCGCCTGCTCGACAAGATGGGCGCCGGCAGCGTCGCCGAGCTGGTGCGCTACGCGGTCGAACACCGGCTGTTCGAATAGCACCGCCCCGGCGCGCAATCGCCCCGCCGCGGGTGATCGCGCGGATTGGGGCGCTGTCGGAATACTCCTACACGGATTTGCCGATATTCTTCTTGCATTGCCCCAAGTGCAGGCATTATAAATGCCTATGCCCACTGAATATTTATATTCCATACGAATGGGATGGCTATACCGCCAGGGCCGGGCGCAGCTCATCCGCGAGGCGGTGCATGATGACTGAGCATGGACAATTGCCCATGTCGCCGCCTGCGGCAATGCCGCTGCACGGCGTTTTCCTGCTCGACCCGGACGAGGAATTCCGCGCACGGGTGACGGGGCACTGTACGCAGCTCGGGCTGCAGGCGCGCTGCTTCCGGACGGCCGAATCCTTCTTCCAGGCGCTGGGCAAGCAGCGGCCGCACTGCATCATCCTGGCCATGGAGCTGGGCGAAGCCAGCGGCCTGGAGATTCAGGCCCATCTCGCCAGCCGCGGCTACTGCATTCCGGTGATCTTCGCCGCGCACGAGGCCGAACCGGCCTCCATCGTGCGCGCAATGAAGGGCGGCGCACAGGATTTCCTGCTCAAGCCGGTGACGATGGATATGCTGTGCGAACAGGTGCGCGCCGCGCTGGAATTCGCCCGCACCGCGGACACCTGCCAGCAGCGCAAGGAGCAGTTGCGGCAGCGCATGCTCACGCTGACCCAGCGCGAGCAGGAGGTGCTGGCGCTGGCCCTCACCGGCAAGGCGAACAAGGAGATCTCGCGCCTGCTGGACATCAGCCCGCGCACGGTCGAAGCCCATCGCTCGCGGGTGCTGGACAAGATCGGCCTGAACAACCTGCTGGAGCTGGCGCACATCTTCGCCGACGAAAACCCGTGGCTGCCGGGCGGCGCCGCGGAACGCCCCGGCAAGCCGCAATAGCGGGCAAGCGCCGAGCGGAACAGGATGGGTGTCAGCGCTGTCCTACACAATTGAGGGAATATGGCGATTTACGGCGGCGCGATTTCTTGCCAAGATAGAGGCTATGGATTGGGCTAACCCGATGTTGCAGAGGGGGTTTCCAGACCAGATGCCGTGGGCGCGGGCGCAGGGGTCCGTGCAAGGCGATGACGCCGCGAACGGCATGCAGTTTCCGCGATTCCCTGCAGGACCGGCCGCGGATGAATAAGGAAGGGAATGCGATGAACAGCTTCATGTTGCCCTCCGCGGTGCTGGCTACGCAATCTGCCGCGGACAATACGACAGGCGCCACGATATTCGTGGTGGACACGGAGGATGAATTCCGCACCGCAGTGTTCCGCGACTTCGCCGCCCACGGCCTGCGCGCCAACTGCTTCGACCGGGCCGAACCCTTTCTCAACGCGCTGCGCAATTGCCGCCCCGGCTGCGTGATTCTGGACATGCACCTGCCTGACCGGAACAGCCTGCAATTGCAGGAACTCCTCACCAGCCAGTTTTACTGCACGCCGCTTATCCTCGTGGCGCGCGACGCTGACCCGGCCACGGTGGTGCGCGCGATGCGCATGGGCGCGCACGATTTCATGCTGAAGCCGGTCGACCTGGAGACGCTGCGCGCCCGAACCGAGGGTGCGCTGCAAGCCATGCGCCGCCTCGGCGAACGCGAACTGCTGCAGGAAACCATGCGCCGCCGCCTGCGCACTCTCACCGCGCGCGAATACCACATCCTGATGCTGGCCCTCACCGGGCGCTCGAACAAGGAAGTCTCCAGCATGCTGTTCATCAGCCCGCGCACCGTGGAAACCCACCGCTCGCGCATCCTGGAGAAGATCGGCGTGTCCAACCTGCTCGAACTGGCCTATGCCTTCACCGACACGCAGGACTGGCGCAGCCGCCCCGACGCGGAAGAAGAGCACAAGGCGGCGCGCGCCGTCGCGCACGAAGCCGACTAGCGCGCTCCGCTTCCAGCCGCGCCGGCGCTCAGTTCTCTTCGGCGAGCGCGGCCACCGGCACGAACAGGTAATCGAAGCTCGCCCGTCTGCCGTCGCTGTGATTGAAGGTGTCGAAGTGCAGCTTCTTGCCGCGCAGGCCGCCCTTGTAATCCACCATGCCCTTGTCCGACACGATGGTGAAGGTCAGCACGCCGTCGTTATTCGCCACTTGGCCGTAGGCCACGTTGGGATAGCGGCGGTTGAACCAGTGCGCCACCTGATTGGGCGAGCCGGGAGAAATCGCATAGATCACCGCGCCGTCCGGATAGAAGCGGAGGTAGTGCCAGGACGGCATGTCCTCCACCGCCGGCGCGGGCGAGCGGTAGACCCCGTCGTATTGCAGCGGCGCTTCCTTGCCCGGCGTCTCGGCGGCAGCCAGGCCCGGCGCCAGCAACAGGAAAAACAGCGAACCGAATAGCAGTTTCTTCATGAATTCCCCTCCACTCCAGTTTTTGACCGCGCCGCCCGGCGCACGCTCCGGCAAAACCGCGGTTCGAGACGGCGCGCAATCCATGATTCAATGAGGGCAACAGCTTACCAGAATCCGGCGCGCACGGGGCGCACCGCCCGCGCGGCGCATCCCGCTATAATGTGCGCCGCCATTCATTCAAAGGGGAAATAACATGGCTGTATTTTCGCCGCTGCACGGCGTGCTCGCACTCGCCGTCATCGCCGCGGGCGGCCTGCTCTACCGCGAGATCAGGCGCCCGGCGCCTCCCGCCCTGCCCGCGCCCGGCACGGCCAACGCGCTGCGCGGGGTGCACGGCTGGCTGGCGTTCCTGATCGGCATTTTCGTACTCATCGCGCCCGGCGTCACGATAGCCCGCTACGCCATGGCCTTCGACCTGGCGGAGGCGCAGCAGCCCGCGCTGCTCGCCGCCGCCGGCTGGCTCTCATACAAATACGCGGTGTGGATGGTGGTGGCCGCCACCGCCCTGCTCAGCGCCGCCGCAGGGGTGGGCCTCGCCAGACAGCGCGACCCCGGCGTGGTGCGGCGGGCGCAGGTCATCCTGTGGATCAACGGACCGGTGGCCGGCGTTTTTGCGACGGTCACCATACCGCTGCTGCTCTATGGCCGCGCCGGCGCCGATGCCCTCTTCTACGCGCAACTCGTCACCTCCATGCTCGGGGCCACCATCTGGACAGCCTACCTCAGCCTCTCGCGCCGCGTGCGCAATACCTACTTCGCCGCAGCCGCGGCATAAGGCAAAACGCCAGCGCCAGAACTGCCACCCGCGTCTTGGCGGCGGTTGCGGCGTGCGGCCCGGTAGTGGCAGGATGGGCGGAGCGCAGCGACATTCGGGTGCGGGCGATCTCTCGCCGCGCTGCCCCGCTCCCTACTTGTGCAGCCTGGGTATCTTGGGGATGAGCATGTGCTCGATCATCACATAGACCGCGAGCGAGAGCAGCGCAGTGACGACGACGATGGTGAGGATCTGGTTGCTGCTGATCTTGCTGCTGCCCGGCCGGTGGCCGTCGAAGTATTCGCTCTCGCCGGCGCTGTCGTCGCCCGGAGCAAGCTGGCGGCGGCAGGCGCGCAGGTCGGTGAGCAGATCGCGCGCGTTCTGGTAGCGCTGCTCCGGCTTCTTGGCCAGGCACTTGGCGACGATGTTATCGAGCGCTTCTGGAATATCGGACTTCAGCGCACTGGGCTTGCCCGGTTCTTCGTTGACGATCTTGTAGAACACGGAGTTCGCGCTCTCGCCAAAGAAGGGCAGCTTCCCGGTGAGCATCTGGTAGAACACGATGCCGAAGGAGAAGATGTCGGAGCCGGGGCCGATGGGGTGCGATTGCACCTGCTCCGGCGACATGTAGAGCGGCGAGCCCATAATGCGGTCCACCTGGGTGCGCCACAGCGGCGATTCCATGCGGGCGATGCCGAAGTCGGCGATCTTAACGTGCATGCCGCGCAGCACCATGATGTTGGAAGGCTTGATGTCGCGGTGGATGACGCCGTGCTCGTGGGCATAGGCCAGGCCGGCGGCGATCTGCACGGCGATGTCCACCTTTTCGACGAGGGAGAGCGGCGCATCCTTGGCGGCGATGTCCTGCAGCTCGGGGCCTTCCATCAGCTCCATGGCGATGTAGGCGATGTCGCCCTTGCGGCCGAGGTCGTAGATGGTGATGATGTTGGGGTGGTTGAGGCGGCCTGCGGCCTTGGCTTCCTGGTAGAAGCGCGCCTTGTATTCTTCCTTTTCCTGCTCGCTGAGTTTCTGCAGATCGATGGTCTTGATTGCGACATAGCGGTCGATCAGCGGATCGTGCGCGCGGTACACGATGCCCATGTCGCCCCGGCCCAGTTCCTCCAGAATCTCGTAACGTCCAAGATGGCTTTCTTCCATACGACCTTTCGTTCTTATCGTACCCGGCAGCGCGCCAGGAGTGTCGCTTCGGCATTACCGCCCGGGCGGTGCGACCGTCCCGACTAATGCGCTAATTATACTAAATTATTATGCCATCAACGGAGGTGTTTGGGTGTGCCGCCTGGGGACTTTCGCGCGGGCGATGAACGGCAGGGTACAGGCAAGGCTTTGATGGGCGAAGGCATGTCACGGCTCGAAGCCTGCATGCGTAAGGCATCTGCCTAGTGGGGCATCGGGATTGCCACCGGAAATTCGGATTCAGGAACGTGGCGGGTAACATGCAGGCCCGGCCGCTTCGGCTCCCACGCGCCTTGCGCCCCGCGCGATCCGGCGGGCCGCGGTCGCCCGGCACCGGACCGCCCCGCCACGCTTTGCGCGATTCCCGGCGCGGACTACGCGAAAGCAGGTAGAGCACGCCGCGCCCATAAGTGGTACCGTAGCGCCATGGCGCAGCTTGCGCCGTGCCTGATTTGAGGAGCGCAACCATGAAAAAGAATCCGTTGCGGGAACTGAGCAGGCTGGGCCAGGCCGTCTGGCTCGACTACATACGCAGGGACCTGATCCGCGGCGGCGGCCTGCAGCGCCTGATCGACGAGGATGGATTGCAGGGCATGACGTCCAATCCGGCCATATTCGAGAAGGCCATCCTCGAGAGCGATGCGTACGATGCGGACATCCGCGCGCTGGCGCTGCGCGGCGCGACGCCGCAGCACATTTTCGAGGCGCTGAGCGTGCAGGATGTCGGCGAGGCGGCGGATGTCTTCCGCCCCGTGTACGAAAGCACGCGCGGTAGCGGCGGCTACGTCAGCCTGGAAGTAAATCCGCACCTGGCGCACGATGCAGCCGCCACCATCATCGAGGCGCGCCACCTGTGGGGCGCGCTCGATCGTCCCAATGTGCTGATCAAGGTGCCCGGGACGGCCGAAGGCCTGCCCGCCATCCGGCAGCTCATCAGCGAGGGGATCAACGTCAATGTCACCCTGCTTTTCGGCTTGCCGCGCTACCGCGAGGTGATCGACGCCTACCTTTCCGGAATCGAGGCCCGCCTCGGGCGCAACGAACCGGTGGAGAAGATCGCGTCCGTCGCCAGCTTTTTCGTCAGCCGCATGGACACGCTAGTCGACCCGCAGCTCGAGAAGATCATTGCAGAGGGCGGCGCGAAAGCCCCGCTGGCGCGGGAACTGCGCGGGCACATCGCGGTGGCCAACTCCAGGCAGGCCTACCGGATCTATCGCGAGGTGTTCGAAAGCGAGCGTTTCAAGCGGCTTGCGGCCCGCGGCGCGCCCGTCCAGCGGCTGCTGTGGGCGAGCACCAGCACCAAGAACCCGGAGTATAGCGACGTCAAGTACGTTGAGGAACTCATCGGTCCGGACACCATCAACACCATGCCCCTTTCCACGATAGACGCCTATCGCGACCACGGCGATCCGGGCTGGCGGATCGGCCAGGACGCGGCCGCTGCCGCGGCGACCCTCGCGCAACTGGCCGGACTGGGGATAGATATGGAGCGGGTGACGCAGCAACTCGAGGAAGAGGGCGACCGGAAGTTCTGCGAGCCGTACGACAAGCTGATGGCCACCCTGGGCGGGATGGCGGCGCATCCGGAGGGCGTGAAGCATTCCGCGGCGCACGCCGCATAACCGGAAAGGAGGCCGGCATGGACTACGAGATCCCCGGAGGCCTGGTCAGGGCCGAGTCGATAGACTGGCTGTGCATCAATACCATCCGCACGCTGGCGATGGATGCGGTGCAGCAGGCGAACTCGGGTCACCCCGGCACGCCGATGGCGCTGGCCCCGGCGGCCTATGTGCTGTGGACGCGCTTCCTGCGCGTCAATCCCGCCAACCCGGCGTGGAGCAACCGCGACCGCTTCGTGCTCTCGGCCGGGCACGCCTCCATGCTGCTCTATGCGCTGCTGCACCTCTCGGGCTACGACCTGCCGCTGGACGAGATCCGGCGCTTTCGCCAGTGGGGCTCGCTGACGCCGGGGCATACCGAGCGCACCGTGCCTGGTGTCGAGACGACTGCCGGGCCGCTGGGCCAGGGGCTGATGAATGCCGTGGGCATGGCGATGGCCGAGGCGCACCTCGCGGCGCGCTTCAACCGGCCGGAGGACGGCATCGTCGACCACCGCACCTTTGTGTTCTGCAGCGATGGCGACCTGATGGAAGGCGCCTCGCACGAGGCCGCGTCGCTCGCCGGCCACCTGGGGCTGGGCAAGCTGATCGTGCTCTACGATGACAACCACATCACCATAGAGGGCGACACCCGGCTCGCCTGCTCGGACGACGCCGCGCGCCGCTTCGAGGGCTACCATTGGCACGTGCAGAACCTGGGCGATGCGGCCAACGACCTTGACGCGCTGGAGCGCGCATTCGCCAATGCCATCCACGAAACCCGCCGGCCCTCGCTCATCGTGCTGCGCTCCCACATCGCCTGGGGCGCGCCGCACGCGCACGACACCGCGAAGGCGCACGGCGCCCCGCTCGGCGAGGACGAGGTGCGCGCGGCCAAGGATTTCTACGGCTGGCCGCCGGAGGCGAAATTCCTGGTGCCCGAAGCGGCGCTGGCGCACATGCGCGAGATGCGGGAAAGGGGGAAGCGGCGCGAGGCCGAATGGCGGGAAGAATTCGCGGCCTACCGCATGGCCTTCCCGGAACTCGCCGCGCAGTTCGAAGCCGCCCTGCAGGGCGCAGCACCCCGGGGCTGGGATGCGGAGATTCCGGTGTTTTCCCCGCCCGACGGCCCGATGGCGACGCGCGCCGCCTCGGGCAAAGTGCTCAACGGCATCGCAGGCAAGCTGCCGTGGCTCATGGGCGGCAGCGCGGACCTTGCGCCCTCCACCGATTCCCGGATCGCGGACGCGGGCGATTTCGAGGCGGGCAGCTACGCGCAGCGCAACCTGCACTGGGGAATACGCGAGCACGTGATGTGCGCCGCCTCCTCGGGCATGGCCCTGCACGGCGGCATCCGGCCCTATGCCGCGACCTTCCTCATCTTCACCGACTACGCGCGCCCGGCGATCCGCCTGGCCGCAATGATGGGCCTGCCCGTCATCTACCTGATGACGCACGACTCGATCGGGCTGGGCGAGGACGGGCCCACCCACCAGCCCGTGGAGCATCTCGCCTCGCTGCGCGCCATGCCCAACCTGCACGTGATCCGTCCCGCCGACGCGAACGAGACCGCCTATGCCTGGCGCGCCGCGATTGCGCGCATGGACGGGCCGACCCTGCTGGCGCTGACGCGGCAGAAGCTGCCGATATTCGACCGCGAGGGGCGGGGAAGCGCGGAAGGCGTGCTGCGCGGCGCCTATGTGCTGGCGAAGGAGCGCGGCAGCCGCCCCGACATCATCCTGATCGCGAGCGGCTCGGAAGTGCAACTGGTGCTCTATGCGCAAGGGAAACTGGCCGCGCATGGCATCGATGCGCGCGTGGTGAGCATGCCGTGCTTCGAACTGTTCCGCGCGCAGGATGCGGCTTACCGTGACGCAGTGCTGCCGCCTTCGGTCGAGGCGCGGATCGCTGTGGAGGCGGGCGCCACCTTCGGCTGGTGCGAGTGGGCGCCGCGGGGCGCGGTCATCGGGCTGGACCGTTTCGGTGCAAGCGCACCCGGCGCGGAGAACTTCCATCACTTCGGGTTCACCGTCGAACACGTGGTGGAGAAGGCACGGAGCCTTCTCGCCGCGCACTGACTGGACGCACCGGCGAACCCATCACGCCGCGCTGCGCACCCGCACATGCAGGCGCTGGCAGAATTGAAGGCGCCACGCTCGACTGCACGGCAATGCCTGGCTCTTTGATAAGGAGATACCATGCTGAAAGGAGTCGCTTGGGGAATAGCATTAACGATGGCTGTTGCGCTGATAGGTGTTTATGCGCTGTTGCGCAGCGGCATGATCCCGGCCAATGCCGATGCAAATCCCGGCGGACTGGAACTCTGGATGGCCGGGACCTCACTGGACGCGACGCTAGCGCGATACGCCCCGAAGGAACGGAATCCGGTCGCGCTGACCGGCCAGAACCTCCTCAAGGGCGTTCGGCTTTACAAGGAAAACTGCGCGGTTTGCCATGGTTCCGCAAAAGGAAAGAAATCACCATCGCCGATAGCGAAAGGCGAGTATCCGCGGCCTCCCCAGTTGGCGACAGACGGCGTCGAGGATGACCCGGAAGGCTATTCGTTCTGGAAGATCAAACACGGCATCCGCCTGACCGGCATGCCGTCCTTCGGGTACACGCTCAAGGACGAACAGATCTGGACGCTCGCCCTGTTCCTGAAGCACATGGACAAGCTGCCGCCTGAAGTCCAAAAAGCCTGGCTGGAGGTCAGAAACTGGCCGCTGACTACTCCTGAACAGACCGGGCGGAAATAACCTGCTGCAATATTGAAGGTGCGGCGACATCCCATTCCGGGCAGCATGTTCCGAATACCTTCTTCGCCGCGCGCCTCCCCGGACTCGAACCGGCCCCGGTTCGATCAAATGAGCGGACAGCTCTTCGTGCCATGCCTGCGCCGTTCGGTTGAACTCGCACCGGACGCTTGTCATGCATTGGCGATGTCCCGATGACTGCAATGGTCGCCTTGCAGGACATCCGCCCGCGCCGCAAGCGGCGGCAATGCGCTATGCTAGGCGCACCCGTACGCGAGTCCCCCCGAAACCGTGACCTCGACGCGCAGCCTGCTGGCGGCCTTTGCCATCATCCTCATCGATCTGCTCGGCCGCGCCGGGCTGGACAAGGTGCTGGCGCTCGCCGCGGGGCCGGCGGTGGTGGGGCTGTGGGCGCAGATCCAGTCGGTAGTGGATCTGGTGAGCGGGGTGGTGACGACGGGCGTGCTCTCGGGGCTGACGGTGACAGTGTCGCAGGCGCGCGGACCGGCGGAGGAGCGCGCGTTGCTCAGCCTGGGCCTGCGCCTGGCCCTCGTGACGGCCGGGGTTGTGGCGCTGGCGATGGCGCTCGCCTCGCCTTTGGTCTCGGGCTGGCTTACGCAGGGCCGCATCGCGCCGCGCCTCGTGGTGCTGGCCGCGCTCGCGGGCTGCTTTGCCGCCGTGCCCGCCGCGCTCAACGCCTACTGGCTGGGCAAGCAGTGGCAGCCGCGCATGCTGGGCCTGTCGCTGCTGCTGGCTCTCGTATGGGCGGCGGTGGCGGCGAGCGCGTGGATGGGCCTTTCCATCTCGGGTTTGGCGCTGGCGCAGGCGCTCGCCCTGCTGCTGATCGCTGCGGCGGCGTGGCGCTATCTCGGGTCTTTGCAGCGGGCGGCCCCGGCCGCTGAAACATCCGGCACGGCCATCCCCGAGCTGGCGGCCAGACTGCGCAACTACATCCCGGTCGGGCTCGCCATCGGCATCATGAGCCCGGCTTCCATGCTGCTGATACGCGGCCTGCTCGCGGGCGCCCTGGGCTGGGTGGATGTGGGTTATCTGCAGGCGCTATGGCGCGTGAGCGAATGGGTGACCTCCGCCTCTGCGGGCGTGCTCTCGCTCGTCTTCCTGCCGCGCCTCGCCGCGGCCTGGGGAACGGCGCGCTTCGGCGCGGAGCTGGCGCGCTCGGCGCGCTTGCTGCTGCTGCCCGCCGCGGCGCTGCTCGCCCTGCTCTATTTCAAGCAGCACGCCATCCTCGCCCTGCTCTACGACGCGCAGTTCCGCGTGAGCGACACCACCGCCGCGCTGTTCCTGCTCGGCTGCTGGGTGCGCGTGGGATCGTGGGTGTTCCTGAATGGGCTCTTTGCCGCGCACCGCACGCGGGCGATCATCATCGGCGAAGTGCTTTCCCTGCCGCTGCTCGCCCTGCTGCTCCGGCTCAACGCACAAGGCATGACGCTGGAGCGCACCGCTGCCATCTACCTCGCCGTGTATTGCGTCTACCTCGCCTACAACGCGGCAGCGCTCATGCTCGCGCGGCCGGGAAGCGCGCGGCCCGGCGAGGGGCGGGACGGTCCGCGCGCCTGAGCTCCGGGATGGGCCTGCGGCCGGCCTGCCGGTTTCACCGCCCGCTATGCCATCTCATCCGCCGCCGGGCCGATCACGCGCAGAATGAAGTAGATCAACGCCGGGCTGAACACCAGCGCCATGATGGACCAATGGACCAAACGTTCGCTTCAAGGCACGGCCGCAGCAAGGCTGGCCCATTTGCAGCGCCGGTCCAGGCCGGAAATTTCCGGGTCACTTACCGGCCGCTTGGGGCCTCTCGGGAAACAGCAGTGCGAACAGTCCCCGCGCCTTCGCCGTCATATTTTCCGGGGCGGGCCATTGCACCTCGCTTTCGGGTACGAGCAATTTTGCATAAGCGGCCTGGTAGACGCGCTTGATCACGCCAGGGGCGATTTCCTCGCGGTCGTAGCCGGGGAAAAATCCCAGCAGCCGGTAACCGGCCTCTTCCAGCGCCTGCTGTGCGTAGGGATGGCGCAGGGTGGCAAACATATATGTGAAGGCCGCACCCATTTCGCGGCCGATGCGTTCGGTTCCGGCCATCGCCCGGCCAAAGAGATGCGCGCCCCTGTGGGCCGGGGCAACGGCGAGGAAGCGGCCGTAGATTGCCAGGGGTTCAGGTTCGCGCTCAAGCAACCAGAAGCCGGCCATTTCGCCGGCGAACATGATCCGCACCGCGAATATGTCCCGATCGGCCTCCCCTTCGAGGCATACGCGGTCGCGATAGAATTCCTCGCGCAGATAGCAACTGGAGGCACCGGCGGAAATTTCCGGGCGCCACTTCCCGAGGGCCGCGATGACCGGCGCGATATGCGCGCGATGGAGCTTCTCGTAGCGGTATCCGGCCGGCAACGGCGCCAATGCCGTTAACGCCTCGATGGTGCGCCATTTCACGATCCGTCCCCCGGAGCGTGAAAAATGGCGTCGAACAAGGCTCTGGAGCGCGCGGTCAGATTTTGCGGCTGGGGCCGGACCAGTTCATCCTCCGGCACCAGCACCTTGCAGTAGACGGCCTCGAAAACGCGCTTGATGACGCCGGGCGCCACCTGTTCGCGATCGTATCCAAAGGAAAAGCCGATGAGCTGCCATCCGGCGCTTTCCAGCATGTGCTGCATGTGGGGAATCTTCAGCGTGACCAGGGCGAAAAAGAATTCCGCACCCATCGCCCGGCCTGCAAGCTCCGCAATGGGCACCACCGCCGAAGCCAGGCTGGTGCCGCGATGCCGCGGCGAGACGACGATCAGCCTGCCATACAACGTCAGCGCATCGGGCTCCTGCTCCCAGGACCACATGCCCGCCATCTCGTCGCCATGCCGGAATAGCCCCACGAAGATCCTCTTCTCCGGCTCCCCCTCGAACTGGACCTGTTCCGTATAGAAGCTTTCGCGCAGATAGCAGCTGCCCACGCCGACGGCAATGTCCGGATGCCAGCGCCCGATGGCCTCGATGAGCGCGGGAATGTCGGATCGCCCGAGACTCGCCAGCCGGAAACCTGGCGGCAACGATACCATCGCCGACAACTGTTCGATCGTAGGCCATTTCATCGGCTGCCTCGGACAATGATTGAGATGTGCCGGAAGATCATAACATGTCCGCCGCGGCACGCCGCCACACTAAGGCCGCAAGGCGGATTTCACGGCAGCGCCCGGGCGCAATGAGCGCTGCGCGTTGCGCGGGCGGCGGCTTCTGCCACCCTGCCCGTTTCACGGCCCGCTACGCCATCTCATCCGCCGGGCCGATCACGCGCAGGATGAAGTAGATCAGCGCCGGGCTGAACACCAGCGCCATGATGGACCACTTGAAAAATCCCCGGTTGCGCTGGGTGGCACGGTAGCCGAAGAGGCCCGGCCATTACATGTCCCGAAACCAGCCATGCGCCGGGTTGTTCGCCGCTACCCCAACGGCTTACTTGCCGGGTTTCTTCTTGATGGATTCCTCCGCCCAAAGTCTGGCCAGCGCGTCGTTTGCGCGCTTGTATCCCTGACCAGCCGATTTTCCGAACCATTTCACCGCTTCCGATTTGTCCTGTGTCACGCCGTCTCCGCCGGCGTACGCCACGCCCACCAGATATTGCGCCACGGGGTGACCCTGTTCCGCGGCCTTGTAAAACCATTGAAACGCCTGGGCCTGTCCCTGGAAACGCCTGTCCCCTTGAGATACATGATGCCCATGGCGAATTGCGCTCTGGCAAGCCCGTGTTCAGCCGCCATGCGCCACCATCTTTCGGCCTCAGTGATGTCCTTGGAGACGCCCGTCCCCGTCAGATAGGAGAAGCCCACGTTGTATTGCGCCTCGACATCCCCCTGATCGGCAGCCTTGCGCCACCACTTCAGCGCCTCCGCGTCATCCTTGGCCACGCCCACGCCTTTCCTGTACGCAATACCAAGGTTGTACTGCGCTTCGGCATTCTGCTGGTCCGCAGCCTTGCGCCACAGCCGCACCGCCTCTTTCTCATCCTTGGCCACGCCGCGGCCATCGCGGTACAGGTGGGCAAGCGAGCTTTCCGCCTCAGCATCACCTTTCTCCGCGGCCTTGCCCAGCCACTTTGCGGCATCGGCATCGTTTGTCGTACCGCCCTCGCCCCGCATGTATGCGAGGCCCAGGTTGTATTCCGCGGGAACCAGGCCCTGCTCGGCTGCCTTTAGCCACCACTTTCGCGCAGCCGCCATATCCCGGGGCACGCCATGCCCTTGCGAATACATCACCCCCAGCGAAAACTGCGCCTTCGCATCGCCGCGTTCCGCCGCCGACTGGAGATCCTTCAGCGCGGCGGCCGATCCGTTGGCCGGGGCGGCATCACCCGCGTGCGCGCCGGCCGCGCCCAGCAGAAAGAGGAGGATTGCACCAATCAGCTTCTTGTTCATGGACTGTTCCATTGCGAGTTATTCAGGTTGCAGCGTTGGCCAGTGTTCCGTTGGCCCTTGACCGCAGGCGCGGGCGACACATATGTGCCATTGTCGGCGCACGCGATGTCGAACCGGCCGGTGTGCATCAGAGGCCGGCAGCGCCGTCAGGATACGCGCGGAAATACCACCACGCATCCAGTGGCGGGCGATCATTAATGTCTTGCGCCGCCCGCCAGCGCATGCTTCCTACAAGCCCAATCCGCCCACCACCCTTGCTTTGGGCGAGAAATAGGTCAAGGTCGCGAGCACGGTGTCGAGATCCGCCTGATTGCTCACGTTCAGGGAAATGTCCGCACCGTCAGGCAGTCCTCCCTCCGGTTTCATCACCACCATCCAGCCTGTCTTGTATGCCGGGCAAACGCCGCTGAATTGCCCAGCCTTGGCCTCAAGGAGCCGGATCTCGCTCAGCGTCCGCAAGTCCACGGCGTACTTCGCCTTGTCCTCATCGTCCGAGATCGCGGCCAGCCCGGTGACGCCCCTCACTTTCTTGCTTATGTAAGCCTCTGAAGCTCTCGCAAAGATTCCGGTGAATTCCAGCATCGGCCCGGTGACCGTCACCGGCGCCCTGTAGTCAACGTGTGTCCATCGCGGGTTTTCACCCACCATGCACAGCCCGCCGCTCGTGGCGCTTGCCTTCGTGTATCGCGCGGCAAGCGCGCTCGCAGATTGCGGCGTCATCTGATCGCGCTGGGACATCGCCGCGCCCGACAACTCCACCGTTGAAGCGCATGAAGCCAAAGTAAGTACCGCGACAGACAGGCTCAATGCCCGAAAAGCCTTGCTCATCTTCCTCTCCCGTTTCGTTCCGTTTAAAAACCCAAGTCCCTCTGCGAAGCGCACCGCCCGCTACGCCATCTCATCCGCCGGGCCGATCACGCGCAGGATGAAGTAGATCAGCGCCGGGCTGAACACCAGCGCCATGATGGACCACTTGAAAAATCCCCGGTTGCGCTGGGTGGCACGGTAGCCGACGAGGCCTGCCAGCGCGAGCCAGATCACGGCCTTGAGCGTGAGCCGCGCGAAGATGGGGCCGAGGGCTGCCTTGGCGGCCGCTTCGTCCGCGGCATCCGCCTGGGCATTGGCGCTCCCCGTATCGTCAGCGGCCGCATCGGAACCATCGTCCGCCGTATCGGCGTTGGGATCGGCAGCGTCCTCGTCGCCGCCCAGGTAAGGCTCGGGTTTGGGCGCGGCGGACGCCGGACCGCCTGCGATCAGGGGCGAAGTTGCTGCGGGCGCTGCCGTCGCGGCGGCAGGCGCGGTGGTTGCGGGTGCAGCCGCGACGGGCGCGGGCGCAGGCGTGGTTGCCACGGGCGCAGGCGCGACGGGCGCGGGCGCAGGCGTGGTTGCCACGGGCGCAGGCGCGGGTGCAGCCGCCACAGGCGCAGGCTCGGGCTGGGCTGCCGGTTGCACAGCGGGCGCCTCGTTCGCGGCCGCGTCGCAAGGCACATCCTGATAAGTGAAATGACCGTTCGCATCGGCGCACTTATATGCCGCGCTCGCCGCGAGCGGCAAGCCCGCAAGCACGAGCAGCAAAGCCGCGCGCAGCAGCCGCGATAAGCGCTTCCAGCGCGGCGGGGCGAATACGGAGGCGGATGCCTGGATGAATGCGCCGGACGGCGCCGGCAGGATACCTGTGCGGGCGATGCCCGCCGAACCGCCGCAATGGCGGACGGATACTGCGATGCTCATGCTTTCCCCTTTACTTGCTTGAGCTGACTGCGAGCGGTTTCGCTCTCTCCCTTGGTGCACGCGCCGCCCAGCCGGACACATCTCCCTGTCCGCTGTTTCGTGGCCCGCATGCTGGCGGCAACATTACACCACTAATGCGCGCGCCGCAACGGGTCCGCGCGACATGCGGCGCGCATGGCGGCTGACGGAAATCGCAGGATCCCGCACGACGCTGCCGGCCGTCAATTGAAGTACAATCGGTCCGCTCCTTCCGCGATGGCGGAAGTATGCTGGATGACTGATGTGCCCATATACGACATAAGGCGGCGGCCTCCAATTTCAAATAGGAATATTTCGAGGCTGATTATTGGGGATGGACATCCGGGTTGCCGCAGTTCCGATCTTTCAAACGCGAAGTCAGCAAAAATATCAGGGAGGACGTAATGAAGCGGCAAGGAACAGCATGGATCATGTTGATCGCCGTCGCGCTCGCGGGATGTGCGCCAATGCCCGAGGACGCGCAAGGCATGCGCAAGATGTGGAACGGACATCCGGGCCAGAAATATTATCCGCAACTGCATACTGAAGTGGACCTGCCTTATGAGAAAGTTGTGCAACACGTGAAGCGCATGGCGCATCAATGCCTGGAAGTGACCCGGAATGTAAGCGAAAAAACCGATGACGGCGCAACCGCCCACTGGCAGGATGTCTATACACCCACGATGGCCATCACACGCAGGAAATCAGAATTATTCCTTGTTGAAACCATGCCGGGGAATGCCGGCTCGGAGCAACACATTCCGCTCATCACGGCGGACTTCACTCCGGCAGCAGGGAACCGCACGAAGGTCGTGATCTATCATTTGGCGTTTGACCCCAGCTTGAGGACCGCACACGCGATCGCCGCATGGGCAGAAGCCAAGGATGTGGGCTGCCCCGACATGAACCGATAACGAGCCAGGTCGCGTGGGCCAAGGCTGTCAAGCCGTGCTCACGCTCAGCCAATCGGTGAGCAGCGCTGCGGTCTTGCCCATTCTACGAAATGACCGCTTTCACGACGCCATGGTGTCTCAAATGGCCCCAACCCGAAACTCAGCCCCGCGCCCGGCCGGCCCATCCTTTAACACACGCTGACCAGCCCTCCCCGCCAGGCACTGAGTCGCTCCCCGCCCGCAGCGCCGCACGGCATCCCGGCCAGGGCCTGGCTGCCCGCCGCAAGCAGGGAATTGCCGATGCCGGGCTCGGGTGAATTCGCGCGGGGGTTACGCGGTTCGCGGTATTGCGTTCGCGCGGCGGCGCGCGCCTAATTGAATGCAGGTGGCCGCACGGCGGCCGGATCGGCCTGGTGCATGATCGAGCCGGGCCCTGACACCCCTGAGGAGCATGCACATGAATTCGACCTTAATGCGGTGGGGCACGGGGGTAATACTTGCAGCAGGTTTGGCGGGCAGCGCGCTGGGCGCGACCATACGCGAAACCTACACCCTTGCGCCTTCCGGAGACAAAGCCACTTTCGTGGCGCAGCCCGATGTCGTCCGCTCGATTGTGGAGAATGGCGTCGGCGAGCAGAGTGTGGCGCTGGTATTCAAGGCCTACCCCGGAAGGGGCAGGCACATCGTGGAGATGGTGGTCTATGTTGACCGGGCGGTGGAGCGCGACGTCACGTTCGAGTATCACCACCCCCTCGCCATCAAGGGGCGCCCCGAGAAGCCCGGCGCCGAGGTGTGGGCGCTGCCGGTGGGCGCGGACCGCCCGCCGGTATACGACCTGTCGGACCAGAACATCGGCGCGCCGACGAAGGTCTATGTTTACGTCATCGAGAAGGGCAACGACGGCAAGACATACAACACCCTGGTGGAAACCCACTATGCGGCGCTGCACGCCGCATTCGTCGAGAACCACTGAGCGTCTGGCATTCGCGCATCGCAAATTATTGAGGTTTACATAATTTGCGACAACATGTGGAGTCGCTTGCTACGTGATTCCGGCACAGGCCGGAATCCAGCGAATTGAAAATTTCCCACGCAGTGGACATCGCCTTTTCATGCGGCCTTGTCCGCTATGCAGAACCGCAGGAGGAGCCCGATTCCCGCCTGCGCCGGAATGACGGGCGCTGTATGGATGCCTGTCATGAATTACGGAAAGCTCAATAGAAATCCTAATAGCCGGAATTAGAAATTATCGTTTGTTGGACCTGATTCGCCCACCTAGAATCCGGAATCAACAGATCGGCCAATCATCTTCCGCCCGCAAGGCTCGTGCGCTGCAGCGCGTCTGGCGGTGGAAAACCGAGCCGTGCGTTGCAGTCATTTCGAATTGATGCTCACACCAAGGAGATCGTATGCCATTTACCCGCGTCTCGGTTAAGCACGGAACGTTGCCCGAAGCGAAGAAGATCATTGCACGATGTGTTCACGAGGCGATGGTTGCCGCTATCGGCATCCCTGACGATGATTTTTTCCAGTTGATTTCGGAATACGGCCCGGACGACTTTCATTTCGACCATCATTTCCTGGGCGTGGAGCGCTCGGAAGACCTGATGATCGTTCATATCACGATGCGCCGCGGGCGCAGCGATGCGATGAAACGCGCCCTGTTTGGGAAGATCGCGGAAAATCTCAACAGCAAGGCAGGCGTCCGCCCTCAGGACGTATTCATTTACCTGAGCGAGAACGACTATTCAGACTGGTCTGTCGGCAACGGGATCA
>DATFUZ010000075.1:0-4837 GCA_035260545.1 Gallionellaceae bacterium
GCGATGCATCCATTCGATCTGGTCCGCATAGACATTCGGTGTGGCGAGTTCCACGGTCGTCGGGAGATTGATGATCACTTTGTTGCCCGGTGTCGCACCCCACGCCGCGGTCACCGCATCGCAAATCTCGAGGGAGAACTCGAGTTCGGCAGCGGTGAAGGTTTCCGGGCTGTATTCGAGCACCCACTCGGTTTCCGGCTGCTCGGCCGCCAACTCCTTCACCAGCTTCACGGCGGACACCGCCATATCGACCACTTCCGCCTTGCTCATGCGGAACACGATCTCGCGGAACGGCTTCGAAATGGGGTTGTAGACATGCACGATGGCGCGCCGCGCGCCCTTGAGTGATTCCATGGTGCGCCGGATCAGATGCTCGCGCGCCTGCGTCAACACTTCGATGGTCACATCCTCGGGAATATGGCCGCCCTCGATGAGCTCGCGCACGAAATTGAAATCGGTGGCGGACGCCGACGGAAACGCAACCTCGATCTCCTTGAAGCCGATCTCGCACAACATGCGGAACATGCGTAGCTTGCGTTCCGCGTTCATCGGTTCGAACAGCGCCTGGTTGCCGTCGCGCAGGTCGGTGCTCATCCAGACGGGCGGCGCGGCAATCACGCGGCCCGGCCACTGCCGGTCAGGCAGGTGTACCGGTGCGAACGGCGCGTATTTGGCGGAAGGATCGTTCAACATGGCGTGCTCCTCGAGATTTGTCAGCGACCGGGAAATAGTATCGTGTCAAACCGGGCAGGACCTTGCGAACTGCGGTGCAATATTGAGATATGAAGGCATAAAATTGCGTACAATCTATGCAGTGCGCTACCATATTGCTAATCGACCAGGGCTGGGGAAATATCATGGAATTGGACCGCTTCGATCGCCGCATCCTGGAGCTGTTGCAGCAGGACGGACGCATCAGCAACCAGGACCTGGCGGACCGCATCAATCTTTCCCCATCGCCGTGCCTGCGCCGCGTGCGCGCGCTGGAAGAATCGGGCGTGATCGCAGGCTACCGGGCCATGTTGGACGCGAAGGCGCTGGGCCTGTCGCTCATGGCGCTGATCCACATTTCCATGGATCAGCACACGCCGGAGCGTTTTGCGCATTTCGAGGCGGCAATCGGCAAACTACCGGCGGTGATGGAATGCCTGCTGATCACAGGACAGGATGCCGATTATCAACTCAAGGTGATGGTCAGGGACATGGATGCTTTTCAGGAGCTGCTGCTCAACCGCATCACCCGCATCAAGGGCGTCACCGGTGTGCATTCCAGCTTCGTGCTGCGCCGCGTGGTGGACAGAACCGCGCTGCCGGTCGATGGCGGCTGAGCGGATATATTGAATCGCAGTCTCGCCGCGCGTCGGCGATGAGCTTTCACCCGGCCGGAGGAAGCGCTTAATTGAACTCCTGAATGGCCAGCGCGGCGGCGGGCAGCCCAGCCGCCTTCAGTTTCGCGGCCAGGCGATCGCAAAACTCCCGTGTCCCTGCCACATGCACATCCGCCTCCGCCAATGCAACCCGGGCGGCGATCAGGGCGGCGTCGATCTGCACGGCGGCGCCGGATCCATCGGCCGCGGCGTGGGTCACGCGGAAGCCGGGATTCCGTCGCAGCAGCCCCTCGACTTCACGCCACAGTCCCTGCGGATCCTGCCCGGTATGCTCGTGAAACAGCAAGGCCTCGGAAATCCCCAGGGCCTCGAGTTCACACAGCAGACTGAGCGTGGGGGCAATGCCCAGGTCGCGGCAGACCAGTACCGGCAGGCGGTCGGCGTGGCCCGTGCGCTGGAACAGCATCAGTCCACCCAGCGGTGCGCCGCACATCAGATGCTCGCCAGGCTTAAGGTCAAAGAGGTAAGAGGAAACCACGCCGTCGGGCAAGGCTGCAAGCGGCGCATGCAGGCGGCGCACGGTGATGCGATAGGTGGCCAGCTCCTGCGGATTGCCGGAGAGCGCGTAGGTGCGGCGATACTGGTGGGCGCTGTACGCGCCCAGCACCACCTGGATGAATTGCCCGCCATGGAATGCCGGCAACGGCCGGCCGCGCGCGCACTTCAACGTCAGCGATACCGTGTCCGCGCACTCCTCGTCGCGCCGCACCACGTCGAATTCGCGCAGGCCGTGCCAGCCGCTGGCCGCTTCGGCGCGCGTGAGCTTGTCCTCTATGATCTCGCGCCAGGCCGGCATCAGGTCGCGCGCCGCAAGCAGGTGACGCAGGGCTTGCGCATCCCAGTATTCGAACTGGGTCACGCGCACGAATTCCTCCATCGTGGGCGAGGCCTCGTCGCGCTCGAGCAGTTCAA
Organism: Gallionellaceae bacterium; assembly: GCA_035260545.1. Taxonomy (GTDB): domain Bacteria; phylum Pseudomonadota; class Gammaproteobacteria; order Burkholderiales; family Gallionellaceae; genus DATDDB01. Next base: position 2,301 of record DATFUZ010000075.1, read on the forward strand.
TGGTGTTGCCCCGGGCCACGCTGCCTTCCTGCAGTACGCGAAAGTAAAACCCCACCTTGCGCGAAGCGAGAAAGATGCGCGAGAACTTCGTGCCCATGCGCTCGTCCAGCTTGCCGCAGGGTATCCTCGGTTGCGCCACCTGCAACACGGCGCTGCCAAGGCGAAAGACGTCGCCGATGCGCACCTCGTCCTCCAGCAGCCCGGTCACCGTCAGATTCTCGCCGAACTGGCCCATGGGGAAGGGTGGGCGGCCCAGTTCATGTTCCCAGTATGCGTAGTGCTCGTGGGGGTAGGCATACACTGCGTGGTGCTCGCGCCCCATCTTGCGCGGCTCCACCAGCACATCCCCTACTACGCCCAGACGCGAGATGCGCGCCGGGCCGGCGGCGGGTATCTTGTAGATGCCGGTCTCGACCAGCCGGCGCTTGACGGTGACCGTTCGGGGCGTGCCGACGTTGACGGAGAGTATGCGCACGTGATTCCTTGATCAGACTGTCCCGGGCACACCGATTCGTTGCAGGCCGGCGAGCGGACTGTCCGCGCCGGTGCGGGTGCCGACGATAAGTTCATACCAGGTTAGCGCCTGCGGAATGGGAAAAACTGCAGCACCGAGGTGGACGGGATTGGCAGCCGGGTAGCCCAAGTGTCCCCGCAACACCTGTTCCAGACGGGAAAGCTCCGCCGTGACCAGCCGCTGTGCGTAGAGGTAGTGCGCCACGCCCAGCGCCAGCGGCGCGGGGTCGCCGTCGTAGCAGATCGCCTTGGCATCCCCGGCCTCCAGCAGCGCGCGCACCGTGCGCACGTCCTGTTCCAGTGTATGGGGATCGGCGGCGTTGCCCAGCGCATCGGCGAGCTTCCGGCGCAGCCCTGCATCCAGGCCCAGCGGCAGCGCTGCCACCGCGGGGCAGGGCGGAGCGCTGTCGCCGAAACCGTTGCGGGCGCTCGCCAGCTTTTCCCCCAGGAAGTGGTTGCGGGGCGCAAGGTGCGGGCCGAACTTACCGCGCACCAGCGACCACAGGTGCGTCTGGTCATATAGATGCCAGAAAATCCCCAACTGCACCTGCAAGGCGAGGCAGCGCGCGATGGACAACCGCGCCCGCGCTATGGGCAGCGTGCTGGGAGGGATACCTTCCACCAGGGCGGTGCAGGCCTTGCGCAGCATCCGGGGCGAACCGGCACAGGCCTCGGATGCGCCAAGCAACGCACCCGTTTCGTCCACCAGTTGCAGCAGCCGGTCCACCGTCAGCGGCAGCTCGGCACCCAGCGCCAGCCGCTCATGCAGGCCGCGCAGGACGCCGAAGAACCCGGCCGCCAGTTTGTGGCAGACCGCCATGTGCGCGGGGACCGGCCCGCTCGCGCTGTGCCGCTGCAGCAGGTAGACCGCGGGCTGGGACAGCAGATCGACGATGCAGACCAGCATATCGTCCCAGGTGGCGTCGGCGCCCGCCTCGCGCCGGAAGGCGCTCATTTCGGACATTGCGTCGTTGAAATAGCGGGAGATCTGCACCAGGGCGGACACATTCATCAGATGGCCCTCGCGGATGCCGCCGAACGGGCATTCCCGCATCTCCATTTCGACACCGGCGCGCACTACCGCATCGGCCCGCCGTTCCGAAATGGGCCGCCCTTCGTCGTCCAGCATGTCGTTGAGGTCGAAGATCACCTCGGAAACCGACCATGCGCCATTACCCAGCGCATTCACCAGACTCTTCGACATCGTCGCTCCTCCGGACGCATGAACGGAACATGATGCGGGCAATCTACCATACCGCCGCCCGCATGCGGCTGCGGGAAGCTGCACATGGGGAGCTTCCGGCGCTATTTCTTCCTCAGCACCTGTTTGAGATAGTGCCCCGTCACGCTGGCCGGGTTGGCCGCGAGTTCCTTGGGTGACCCCTGGGCGATGATGCGTCCGCCGCCTTCGCCGCCCTCCGGGCCCAGGTCGACAATCCAGTCCGCGGTCTTGATCACGTCCAGATTGTGCTCGATCACCACCAGAGTGTTGCCCTGGTCGCGCAGTGTGTGGATAACCTTCAGCAGCAGGGCGATGTCGTGGAAGTGCAGGCCGGTGGTCGGCTCGTCGAGAATGTACAGGGTGCGGCCGGTATCGCGCTTGGACAGTTCGAGCGAAAGCTTCACCCGTTGCGCCTCGCCGCCGGAGAGCGTGGTTGCGCTCTGGCCCAGGGTGATATAACCCAGGCCCACGTCGAGCAGGGTCTGCAGCTTGCGCGCGATGACGGGCACCGCATTGAAGAATTCGTGGGCGTGCTCCACCGTCATCTGCAGCACCTGGTGGATGTTCTGTCCCTTGTACTGGATCTCCAGCGTCTCGCGGTTATAGCGCTGGCCGTGGCATACATCGCAGGGCACGTAGATGTCGGGCAGGAAATGCATCTCCACCTTGATCACGCCGTCGCCCTGACAGGATTCACAGCGGCCGCCCTTCACGTTGAACGAGAAGCGCCCGGGCCCGTAACCGCGTTCGCGTGCCTGCGGCACGCCCGCGAACAGGTCGCGGATGGGTGTGAACAGGCCGG
>DATFUZ010000076.1:0-20738 GCA_035260545.1 Gallionellaceae bacterium
CCATCAGGCTCCATAGCAGGTAGTCGAAACTCTCAGGTGCGAGCGGGTTCACCTGCAGGCCCCGGAAGATAACCGGCATGGCGATGACCAGGCTCGTCGCATTCAGGTTTGCCAGCAGCACGCCCAGCGTGGTGTTGGAAAGTGCGAACCACTTGTAATTGGGCGGAACGCTGCCGGGCCGGGAATCGTTCATCTCGTGCTCCATGTGCGTGGTTCAGTATGCGCCGGTCTCGGGCGTTGCGCCGCGTCGCACGGCTGTACTGTCTGCCCCCCCTCTCGCTCATCTGTTCCGCTCCCGCACGTCGGGTGCGAGGGAAGGCCGGCGCGTCGCGTTCAGGCGATCAGTTCGCCCTCGATGCAGGTCCTCGCCATGCCGCCGACGCGGATGGCGTCGTCACTCAACGCCAGCCCGATCAGGCCGGAACGTCCCAGCGCTGCGCCTTGCGATGCAAAGAAAACGTCGCCCAGCACGGCCCGCCGCCCCGCGTGGCGGATGAAGGCGCCCACGCTGCCGGTGCCGCTGCCGCACACCGGGTCTTCGTCTATGCCGTGTGCGGGCGCGAACGCGCGCACCTCGATGGCGGCTTGCATGCCGGCGGCATGCCGTCCGTATACCGTCACTCCCGTGGAGCCCAGCCGCGCGCTCTGGCGCGCAATGGCGGAAAAATCGGGTTTGAGCGCCAGCACGGCTGCGGCATCGGGCAGTTCGGCAACCAGCCATCGCGGGCCCACGTCGACGAGCATGGGCGCTGTGTCGCGGGTTACCCGGCAGCCCAGCGCGGCATCGAGTTCATCGATTTCCACAGCGTCCGGCGGCGCGAGCCGCGGCTCAGGCAACTCGAATTCGATGCGGCCGGGTTTGCCGTCCACGATGCTCGCCTGCAAGCGCACCAGCCCCGCGCCGCATTCCTGCACCAGGCGGCCGTTGCCATCCGGCTCGATGCGCCCTCCTTCCAGCAGGGCATGCGCCGTGCCTATGGTAGGGTGCCCGGCGAAGGGCAGCTCTGCGCGCGGAGTGAAGATGCGCACGCGGTAATCCGCGCCCGGCTGCGTGGCGGGCAAGACGAAGGTGGTCTCGGAAAGATTGGTCCAGTTCGCGATCTGCTGCATCTGCATGGTTGTGAGGCGCGCGCCGTCGAGAATCACGGCGACCGGATTGCCCGCGAAGGGCGCCGTGCCGAACACATCCACCTGCTTGAATGGGGTCTTTGCGCTCATATCCATGTCCGATGAGGGTTGAAGCGGGCTCGCCAGGCGGCACGGAAGGCATAGTGTACACGCCCTGGCCGCCTACCGCGCGGCGAGCGCGATTTCCCTCAGCGCCGCCGCGGCCGGGCTGAGCACGCTTTCCGCGCGCCACGCGAGATGCAGGGTGCGCGAGGGCCGCGGCGGAAGAATTTCGAGGTACGCCAGCCCGGGCCGCGCGACCATGCGCGGCACGAGGCTGACGCCCAGACCGGCTTCCACCAGCGCCTGCACCGTTTCTATCCCGTCCGATTCGTACACCACGCGCGGTTCCACGCCCGCGCGCGTCAACGCGTCCAGCACGATCTTGCGGAACCCGTGTCCGGACTTCATCAGGATCAGCGGCTCCTCGTCCAGCGCCCTGAGCGCCAGCTTCTTGCGTGCCGCATAGCGGTGATCGCGCGGCAGCGCGATCAGCAGCGGCTCGGTGAACAGGACTTCGGAGCGGATGCCGCTGCCCAGGCCGGCCTCGTCCAGGATGGCGAGGTCGGCCTCGCTTATGCGCAGCAGGTGCGCGAGCTGCGGTGAACTTTCCTCGCGCAGGTGCACGGCGATGCCGGGGTGGGCGCGGCCGAAAGCCTTGAGCAGCGGCGGCAGCAGGTAGGCGCCGGTGGTGGGAAGGCAGCCCAGCGTGACTGAACCCGCCGTCAGGCCGTCGAGCTGCTGTATCTCGAAGCGGCCGCTTTCGAGCTGGCGCAGGGCCTCGGCCGCGCGCGCGCGGAACAGCTCGCCGCGCCGGGTCAGGCGCGCGCCCTGGCGGGTGCGCTCCAGCAGCGGGCCGCCCAGTTCGTGCTCCAGCTTGGCAATCTGCGCACTCAGGCTGGGCTGGCTCACGTGGCAGGTGTGCGCCGCTCCGGTGAACGAGCCGGTCTGCGCGACGGCGAGAAAATAGCGCAACTGGTGGATTTCCATGCCGGACCTCCCATGGGCGGGTGCTTTTGGACGATAGGTAATAACTATGGGTAACATAGATATTATATCTTTTACAAATATAACGCACTTTCCTATCATGCCTCCATGCAAACGGACAGGAGGCAGGCATGGCGAAGGGCACGTTGTACAACAAGGTGTGGGATGCGCACACGGTAGCGCAGCTGGCGAACGGGCAGACCCAGCTTTTTGTCGGGCTGCATCTCCTGCATGAGATCACCAGCCCGCAGGCATTCGACATGCTGCGCGAGCGTGGCATGCGGGTGGCCTGTCCGGAGCGCACCTTTGCCACGGTCGACCACATCATGCCGACGGACGGGGAGGCACGGCCTTTTGCCGACGCCCGTGCGGAGGCGATGATAAGCGCGCTGGAAGCAAACACGCGGGAAGCGGACGTCACCTATTTCGGTCCGGAATCGGGGCGGCAGGGCATCGTTCATGTGGTCGCGCCCGAACTCGGGCTGACCCGGCCGGGAATGACGGTCGTTTGCGGCGATTCCCATACCTCCACCCACGGCGCCTTTGGCGCGCTGGCCTTCGGCATCGGCACCTCCCAGGTGCGCGACGTGCTGGCCACCCAGTGCATTGCGATGGAGCCGCTGAAAGTGCGCCGGATAGAGGTGGAGGGCACGCTCGCTCCGGGTGTGACGCCCAAGGATGTGGCGCTGTTCATCATCAACCGCCTGGGCGTGGAAGGCGGGATAGGCCATGTCTACGAATACGGCGGCGAGGTGTTCGACGCGATGTCCATGGAGGGGCGCATGACCGTCTGCAACATGAGCGTGGAAGGCGGCGCGCGCGCGGGCTATGTGAACCCGGACGCCGTGACGTTCGACTACCTCAGGGGGCGCGAATACGCCCCGGCGGAGCAGGACCGGGAGCGCGCGGAGCGGATGTGGCGGCGCCATGCCTCGGACGACGATGCGGTGTACGACGACCGTGTGGTGTTCGCTGCGGAAGACATTGCGCCTATGCTGACCTGGGGCATTACGCCGGCGCAGAGCGTCTTCATCGGCGAGCCGGTGCCGCCATGCGCGGCAGGCGAGGATGGGGGCGCCTGCGAGGTGCATTCCGCCGCCGTCCGCCACATGCGGGTGGCGCCGGGGCAGGACATGCGGGAAACGGCGATCGACGTGGCCTTCATCGGCTCCTGCACCAACGGCCGCATTTCAGACCTGCGCGCGGCGGCGGACGTGGCGCGCGGGCGGCGCGTGGCGCCCGGCGTGCGTGCGCTGGTGGTGCCGGGCAGCATGCGGGTGCGCGACCAGGCCGTGGCCGAAGGGCTGGACCGCGTGTTCGTCGAGGCTGGCTTCGAATGGCGCGAGCCGGGCTGCTCCATGTGCATAGGCATGAACGCGGACAAGCTGAATGAGGGCCAGTTATGCGCCAGTTCCAGCAACCGCAACTTCATCGGGCGCCAGGGCAGTGCCGGCGGCCGGACCTTGCTCATGTCGCCGGCCATGGTGGCCGCGGCTGCGATACGCGGGCGGGTGAGCGATGCGCGAGAATTTCTTTCCGGGGAGAACGGCAATGGATGACATGAAGGTGGTGGAGATCGGCGGACGCGCGGTGCCGGTGCGGGGCAATGACATGGACACAGATCGCATCTTTCCGGCGCGCTTCATGAAGGAGATCACTTTCCGCGGCGCGGCGGAGCACGTGTTTCATGACGCGCGCTTCAATGCGGACGGCAGCCGCAAGGCGCATCCCTTCAACGAGTCCGTATTCCAGGGCGCGTCCATCCTGGTTGCGAACGCCAACTTCGGCTGCGGCTCCAGCCGCGAGCATGCGCCGCTGGCCTTGGCGCGCTGGGGGATACGGGCGATCGTGGCCGAGAGTTTCGGCGAGATCTTTGCCGGTAACTGCGTGATGCTGGGTGTGGCTGCGGTCAGCGCGAGCGGCGCAGACATTGCCCGCCTGCAGGATCAGGCGGAGCGGGAACCGCAAACTGCATTCACCGTCGACCTGGAAACGATGACGGTGCGGGGCGGCGGGCTGTCCATCCCGGTCGCCATGCCGGCGGGTCGCCGCCAGGCGCTGCTGAGCGGCACCTGGGACGTCACGCGCCTGATGCTGGCCAACGCGCGGCAGGCGAGGGATGCGGCAGCGCGGCTGGCCGGCGAGTTCCGCTAGACGGCGCGCGCGCCATCCTGGCTGTCGCGGCTTGGCAGGCGCCGTCCGGGTTGCAGATCTTCCGGCGCTGCCGGGGTGCCTAAAACGGCGCAGCGCTCAGCACGCTGGGCGCGGCGAGCTGTTCAAGCAGGGATTTCGCGCCGTCCCAGGTGATGCCCACCCCGATGCACAGGGTGATGAAGGCGGAGAGCCGCAGGATGATGGTCATGCCGGTCGGCCCCAGGCGCCTGCCCACGGGTTCGGCATAGCGATAGGTGAAGAGCAGGCTCAGGGCGATGATGAATGCGCCCATGACCGCGGCAAGCAGCTGCAGCAGGGCATACTTCACGGTATGGGCGTGATTGGCGCCCACCGTGATGGCAATTGCGATAGCCCCCGCATCGACGGACAGCGGCATGGTCAGCGGATAGAAGGCCTGGCCCATGGCGATGTGGCGCGCCTGTTCCGCGTCTACCGGAATCTCGTGCGGCTTCGCGGGATTGTCGGAAAGCAGCTTCCAGCCCATTGCGCAGACCACGGCGCCGCCGGCCACCTGCACGACCGGGATCGACAGGTCAAACAGGCGCAGCACGAACGAGCCGATCAGGATGGAGCCCAGCAGCAGGAAGAACGAGTAGAACGCGATGTGTCCGGCAAGCTCGCGCCGCGTGCGCTCGTCGCAGCCATGGGTCAGCGCGAGGAAGATGGGCGCATCGCCCAGCGGATTGACGATGGGCAAAATGGCGCCGATGATCAACAGCACCATGCCGATGAGTTGGGTAACGAAGGTTTGCATGTTTCCGTCGGTGAGTTATGCCATGGGCTGTTTGCGGCCGCTGCACTCAAGCGAACGGCGAACCGCGGAGGAGAATACGCCCGCCCGGCGTGGGGTGCATCATACGCCAGTGCGGCAGGCGCTGCAAAGGGCTGCGCGCGGCCTTACGCCATCGATGGCGCGCGCTTGCGGCAGGCTTGCTGCAAGCCCGAAGCGTGCAAGCGCGTGCGGCGGATAAGGGCGCTCAGCGCGGCTTGTCCGCGCCGAGCAGCACCAGGGAATCCAGCACGTCGACGACCTTGCGCCGGGTTCCCGCGATCCGGTATCCCACCAACTTCATGCCCTGGGCCTCTTCCGCCTGGATGACGATGACGCGGGCCTTTTTGCCGGTCTTCCTGTCGGTATGGATCGCATATTGCGGGATCTCGATGTCCAGCGGTTTGCCGACCGGCCTGCCATTGGAAGTGGCGACGAATACGGCGCAGCCGGCCTTGACGTCGGCCACGGTCGCCGCGCGGCCGCTGACGAAGCAGGTCTGGGGCAGGTCCGGCCAGGCATCGTTGCCGGCCTGGGCGGCCATGCACACCGTCAGCAGAAAAGCGGCGATCAGCCAGCGTGTCATGAGTGCCTCGCGCATCAAAAGGAATTCAGGAGCCCGCATGATACCCCAGCTTGGGGCCGGAGGCGGCAATCGGCCGGCCTGGCGTTGCCGCTCCACAGCCCGCATGTCCGCGATGCTCTTCGTGGGTCAGGGTCATTGGGCCATTGCGGATTGATACTTGACTGTGCGTGTCGGCATTACTAGAATGAAGGTGCCTGTTCAGGCGGATACGCACAGCAGCATGGGAACCGCAAGGTTCACTTCATGCGTCTATCATGGAGAGGAGGTAACTGCCATGAGCAAATATGTCGACGAGTTGCACAACAAGGAAGATGCCGGTTCATTCGGGAGCGCTGTTCTCCTGTTTGTGGCGATCTTTGTTGGCCTGACTATTCTGGGCTCCATTTTCTGGTCGGCGTTCTAGGTCGGCCGGTTGTTTGAATAGCAGCGCCGCCGGGTTCGGTTATCCGGATTCCGCGGGGGATTGGCAGGGCGGCCCAAGTGTTCGCCAGCGGCGCATCATCGCACGGATGGGCGCTGCATATCGCGTCCGCGCGGCCGCACGATCACCCGCCCGGGGGATTACGAATCCGCCGGCAGCGATTGCGATGGCAATCCCGGCTGCCGGTCCGAGAGTCTGGCATGGCACTTCCTCGATTAATACTGATCGCGGGTATTCCATCGGCCGGCAAGACGTACTTTGGCGACTGGCTGGAAACCAACCACGGTTTTCTGCATATCGATGATGTCAGCGGAAACCGGCTCAGGCTTTACGGTCTGCACATGGCATGGGAGCAGTCGCTGCTGGCGCATGACGCGCATCCTTTCATTGCCGAACTCCAGAACCAGAATCGTCCCGCCATCCTGAACTGGAGCTTTCCACTGGATTCGCTGCCTTTTTTGGCGCTGCTGAAACATTCGGGCCTCAGCCTGTGGTGGTTCGATGCGGACATCAAGCGCGCCCGTCGCGAGCATATACGCAATGGCAAGGATGCGAGGGCCTTCGATGTCCAGGTGGCGGATATTGCTGCCCATCGGGTGCAGATCGATACCGTGTTCCAGCCGAATATGCTGCAGGTGCTCCCCGCCCGGGGCGAGCGCCTGCCGCCGGAAGCCATATTCGAGATCATGTCGCGCTCTGCCTGAGCGTTGTCCGGCCATCCGCTCAAGCGCCGGGCAGCCGTTCATGCACGGAGCAGCCGGGGCGCGAACGCGACTATAATGAGCCCGGTACAATAATAATGCCGGGAGCCGGGTGATGAAATATTTCGAGTGGATGCCGCCCGAGGCGGTGCACGTGTCCTTCGTGCTGTTTCTGTCCTTCCTCATCGGGCTGGAGCGCGAGGAGCGCAAGGGCACGGACGGCGCCCATTCCTTCGGCGGCGTGCGGACCTTCCCGCTCATCGGCCTCGTCGGTTACATCCTCAGCCTGCTATCCGGCGGCAATATCTTCGTGCAGGCCATCGGCTTTGCCGTGATCGGCATGTTCCTGATGATCTCGTACTGGCACAAGCTCACCACCTCGCAGTATTCCGGCATCACCTCCGAGATGTCGGGCCTCGCCACCTATCTCGTGGGGCCCCTGGTTTACCATGAACAATACTGGATCGCCACCACGCTCACCGTGACCAGCGTCATCCTGCTCGAACTCAAGGGCGGCCTGGAAAACCTTGCCCGGCGTATCGGGCCCGGCGACATCCTGACCTTCGCCAAGTTCATGGCGCTTTCCGCGGTGGTCCTCCCGTTGCTGCCGGATACGCCCTTGACCCAGTTCGCCCTCAATCCGTTCAAGGCCTGGCTGGTTGTGGTCGCGGTGAGCGGCATTTCCTACGGCAGCTATGTGCTGCAGCGGCTGATGAAGGGCGAGGGCGGCATCATTCCGGCTGCGATACTGGGCGGCGCCTATTCGTCCACCGTCGCGACGGTCGCGCTGGCGCGCAGGTCCAGGGGCGAAGAGCAACCCCATCTGTTTTCCGGCGGGATACTGATTGCCTCGGGCATGATGTACCTCAGGCTCGCGGTATTGCTGGCGATGTTCAACCGTAGCCTGCTGGAGCGGCTGGGGGTGCCTTTCGTGGCGCTGGGACTGTTTGCCATGGGCGCGGGGTGGCTATGGTCCCGGCGCGGCGGCCCCGGCGCCCTCAAGACCAGCGCGCCCGAGCCGCGGAACCCGCTGGAGATCAGCGCCGCGCTGTTCTTCGCGGCGCTGTTCGTGGTCATGATGATGGCCACTCATTTCGCCGCCACCTACCTCGGCAACGCGGGCGTTTACACGCTCGCCGGCGTCATGGGCGTGACCGACGTCGATCCTTTCATCATGGGGCTTACGCAATCTTCGCCCGCGTTGACGCCGCTCAACGTCGCCGCAGCCTGCATCCTTATTGCCGCAGCCAGCAACAACCTGATCAAGGGCCTTTACGCCTACAGCCTGGGCTCGCGCAGGGCGGGCGTGTTCAGTCTGGCCTTTCTTTCCGGCCTTGCCGCGCTGGGGCTGGTTCCGCTCCTGCTGCTATAGGCGAAAAAAAGCCCGCATCCTTGACGGATGCGGGCTTCGCCACGCACTGAGGGGGAGGGGGTTTAGTGCGTGGACTTGGACATCAGGCGCAGCATCTTCACGTTGATCACGAGAAAACGGAAGAACTGCCAGATAAGCGAGGTGCGCATGTAGCGGGTGAACCCGGTCGGCACCGGCGGATAATACGCCTGCTGATAAGGCGCCTTGTTCAGGGGTTTGTTGGACATGCTGTCTCCTTGAGTTTCAAAGGTTGTCGTTCGCGTATTCCGCCGCCATCAATCCGGCAGCAGGGACCAGCCCGGCTTCATCTGCGCCTGGTAGATGAACAGGTGGTGCAGCGTATATTTCATCCAGTGTCCGGCCAAACCTATTTCGCCGAAGGTCAGGCTGGTGTCGCGGCCGTACTCGGGATACTTCTCGAAGTCGGGGACCACGGGGTATACCGTCATCGAGGCGGCCGAGCCGGAGAAGAAGGAGGCGCCGGTGGAGGCGACACAGGCCGCGCCCATTTCCGCCATGGAAGCTTCATGGGTCGGCTCGGGTGCGCCGTTGATCATGTCGCGGATGCTGCGCGACACGGCAATCGCCATCGAGGCGGAGGGCATGCCGGTGCGCGGCGGGGTGGGGCTGATCTGGGTGTCGTTGGGGCTCTTCATCACCTTGCTGATCGGATGCGGCGGCGCGAATGCGATGCCGATGGCGAACAGGCTCTTGAAGGTCGGGTTCTGATAGCGCTTCGGCCAGTCCTTCGCGGACCAGTCCTCGAACGCACGAGGCGTGTAGTCGGCATCCACCTTCATGAAGCCGTTGGGCGCGAAGATTTGCGCGGTGATGTCCTCGCCCGCCTTGTTGAACGCCTTCAGGCCCACGCCGGCGAACGGCGGGATCAGCATGGAGAAGTCGAACGCCAGTTCATGGAAGGTGCCCTCCAGGGTCTCGTAGTGGATCTTGCCGGCTTCCACCTTCTTCACGTGTGCACGGGTGATCCATTCGATGCCGCGCTCAACCATCAGCGATTCGGCAAAGGTCTTGGCGTTGGTGACGTAGCCGCCGCGCTTGATATGAACGCCGCCCATGCCGAAGTCGCCCAGCTCGTACTCGTTGCTGATCCAGATCACGCGCGCCTTGTCACGCACACCGGCCTCGCGCAGGACGTGGTCGACGTTGTAGATGTACTCGAAGGCCGCGCCCTGGCAAGTGCACATGCCGTGGCCGGTGCCGATCACGATGGTGCGTTGTTCGCCTTTGCGCAGATCGGCGATGATCTTTTCCAGCTTGTGGTTGGCTTCCACGGCGTGGCTGGCGGTGCAGACCGAGACGGTATGGCCGTGGTCGGGGCCCAGGCCCTCGGTCGCGCCGAAGTTCAGCTTCGGACCGGTGGCGTTGATCAGGTAATCGTAAGCGATGTCTTCCTTCTGCCCGGCCTTGGCAGGCAGGGTGTATTCCACGGAGACGAAGGGCTTGCTGTTGGTCTCGCTGCCCTCGGGATGGATGGAAAGCGCTTTTGCCTGGCGGAACTGGATGCTGGTCTTGCTGTAGATTGCCGCCAGGTCGAAAGTGACCTGTTCCTCCTTCATTTGCCCCACGCCGACCCAGATATTGGACGGAATCCAGTTCCATTTTGCGTTGGGGGAAACCACCACGATCTCGTGGCTCTTGCCCAGCATCTTGTGCAGATGACGGGCTGCGGTGTGTCCGGCGACGCCGGCGCCGAGAATTACTACTCTTGCCATTTCATTACCTCCAGGGGTTTTTCAAAAAATCGAACGACGCTGCCTCATGCGCCATAGCTGTTCGTGTCCTTGTGCAGGGGCAGCCTCTGGCTGCGCCATGCGTCGATGCCGCCTTCGATCGAGGCGACGTTGCGGTAGCCCATGCGTTGCAGGTTGAGCGTAGCCAGGGTAGAGCGGCCGCCGGTCTTGCAGTAGACCAGCAGCCGACAGTCCCTGTCGGACAGCAGCGGATGTTCGCCGATGCGGAATTCCAGTACGCCGCGCGGGATGTTGATCGCCCCGTTGAGGCATTCGGACTCGTATTCGCCGGTTTCGCGAACATCGAGACAGAACGCCCCTTCCTGCAGCATTTGCGCAGCCCGTATGGGCGAGACCTCGGTAATCTGAGCCTTGGCCTCCGCCACGAGCAATTGCGGTGTCATCATTGCGTCATTCTCCTGATTGAAAAAAAGTCAGCCTGCGACCAGCCACAGGCCAACACCCATGAGCGGCCACGATACCCAGGGCGAGAATGCGACGCGCCAGATGCGATGCACCGGCACGAAGCCCACCCCGTGCACGAAGCCCGCGCACACCCCAAGCATGACCAGCGACAGCAGGCCGTGCCCGGCATGGGCCAGCGCCTGCGGATAGGTAAATATCAGGCCGCTGGTCGCCACCGCCAGCAGCAGCGAAACCGCGCGCAGTACCGCCGCGGCTGCGCCGCTGCGGTGCGCATTCGCTGCCGCGGCGCTCATGATTTATCCCCGGCGGGGGATTGTTCCGCCGCGGCGCAAGCCTGCGCATCGCACACCGTGGTGTTGACGATGGCCAGCAGCACGGCCATGGTGACTCCGAGTATCCAGGCGAAATACCACATAACTTTCTCCTTCTAATGTAGAAAAACTACTGCGGCGGCCATCTGCGGTGTTGCGCGGTGCTCGGCATCCTCATGTACAGAAAAGTACACTCCGGTGCCTGCGCGCCGTGCGCCTTGCATCTGGCTATCCTCATTGCGTTTTTCGATGTGTTTCATGTTTGGATAAGCCGGTTTGTTTAGTACGCCGACTTGTCGTTCGCGGTGATGAACGCTTCCGTGATCTTTCCGGACATCTTCTTGTACGCCCAGCTGGTGTACACGATGATGATCGGCAGGAAGATGATGGTGGCGACCAGCATCAGGCCCAGCGTGAACTGCGAGGACACGCTGTCCCACACGGTGAGGCTGGAGCGCGGGTCGGTGCTGGAGGGCATCACGAACGGGAACAGCGAGACGCCTGCGGTGCCGATGATGCCCAGCATGCTGATGGACGATCCGACGAAGGCCGTCAGCGGCTTCTTGAGAAATGCCGCGAGCATCGCCAGCAGGCCGCCCGCGAACGCTGCGCCGGGCACCAGCATGGTGGCCGGATACAGCGTGTAGTTCTTGAGCCAGGCGCCGGTCTCCTGCACCACGGTCTTGTCCATCGGGTTCGGCAGGGCGTTGGGGTCGACCACGCTGGTGATCGCAAAGCCCTTGATGCCGGAGGCGATCCATACGCCGGCCGCGGCGAAGGCGGCCAGGGTGATTGCGCCGAACACCAGCGAAGCCGTGCGCACGCGGCGGAAGATGTCGCCCTCGGTGCGGATCATCAAGTAATTCGCGCCGTGGGATGTAATCATCGCCGAGCTCACCACGCCTGCGAGCAGAGCGAAGGGGTTGAGCAATTCCCAGAAGCTGCCGGTGTAGAAGCTGCGCAGGTCGTTGTCGAAATGGAAGGGCACGCCCTGCAGCAGGTTGCCGAATGCCACGCCGAAGATCAGCGGGGGCACGAAGCCGCCCACGAACAGGCCCCAGTCCCAGGTCCTGCGCCATTTGGGGTTCTCGATCTTGCTGCGGTAATCAAAGCCGACGGGGCGGAAGAACAGCGACCACAGCACGGCCAGCATCGCCCAGTAGAAGCCGGAGAAGGCGGTGGCATAGACCAGCGGCCAGGCGGCGAAGATCGCGCCGCCGGCAGTGATGAACCACACCTGGTTGCCGTCCCAGTGCGGGCCGACCGTGTTGATCATGATGCGGCGTTCCACATCGGTCTTGCCGGCAAAGGGCAGCAGGGTGCCCACGCCCATGTCGTGGCCGTCCATGATGGCGAAGCCGAGCAGCAGCGCGCCGACCAGCACCCACCAGATGATTTTTAGTGTTTCGTAATCCAGCATGGTTCTCTCCTTAGTGTGCGGCCTTGTCGGCGAAATAGCGGCCGGTGCCCAGACTGCCCGGGCCCTTGCGTGCGAACTTGAACATCAGGTAGAGCTCGATGACCAGCAGTCCGGTATAGAAGGTGATGAAGCCGGTGAGCGAGCCGTACAGGCTGCCTGGGGACAGGCTGGAGGCCGAGAGGTGCGTGGGCAGCATGCCGTAGACGGTCCACGGCTGGCGCCCGTACTCGGCCACGAACCAGCCCAGCTCAGCGGCCAGCCACGGCATGGGGATGAAATACACCGCCCAGCGCAGCAGCCAGCGCTGTTTCATGAACGTGCCCTTGACCGTGTGGTAGAGCGAGAGCGTGAGCAGCAGGGCGAAGCCGAAGCCCAGCGCCACCATGAGGCGGAACGACCAGAACATGGGCGCCACGCGGGGCACGGTGCTGTCCACGGCCTTCTGGACCATGTCCGGCGTGGCCTTGGTGACGTCTTCGGTGTACTGCTTGAGCAGCAGGCCGAATCCGAGGTCTGCCTTGTGCGCCTCGAACTGCGCCTTGGCTGCCGCGTCATTCTTGTCCTTGCGCAGCTCTTCCATTGCGCTCACGGCGAGCATGCCGGACTCGATACGGCCGCGATTCTTCTCCTTGATCTCGGCGATGCCCGGGATCTCCTTGTTGAAGCTGCGGGTGCCAATGATGCCCATCACATAGGGAATCTTGATGGCCCAGTCGTTGCGCTGCTCCTTTTCATTGGGCATGGCGATCAGGTTGAATGAGGCGGGCGCCTTTTCCGTATGCCACATTGCTTCCATCGCGGCCAGCTTGGTCTGCTGCGCTTCGGAAACGGTGTAGCCCGATTCGTCGCCCAGCACGATCACCGACAGCGCCGAGGCGAAGCCGAAGGCGGCGGCGATGCGGAACGAGCGGCGCGCAAACTCGATGTCACGCCCCTTCAGCAGGTACCAGGACGAGATGCCCAGCACGAAGATCGAGGCGGTCACATAACCGGCCGAAACGGTGTGCACGAACTTCGCCTGGGCGGTGGGGTTGAAAATCACGTCCCAGAAGCTCGCCAGTTCCATGCGCATCGTGGTGTAGGAGAAGTGGGCGCCCACCGGGTCCTGCATCCAGCCGTTGGCGATCAGGATCCACAACGCCGAAAGGTTGGAGCCGACCGCGGTGAGAACGGTCACCAGAAAGTGCTGCCCCTTGGTGAGGCGGTCCCAGCCGAAGAAGAACAGGCCGATGAAGGTGGACTCCAGGAAGAACGCCATCAGGCCTTCAATCGCCAGCGGCGCACCGAAAATGTCGCCCACGTAGTGGGAGTAATAAGCCCAGTTCGTGCCGAACTGGAATTCCATGGTGAGCCCGGTGGTCACGCCCAGGGCAAAGTTGATGCCGAACAGCTTGCCCCAGAAGCGGGTCATGTCTTTGTATACCTGTTGTTTCGTCACAAGGTATGCGCCTTCCATGATTACCAGCAGGAAAGTCATGCCCAACGTGAGCGGAACGAACAGGAAGTGGTACAGCGCGGTGACCGCGAATTGCAGCCGTGATAGATCCACCAGTTCAGTGCTAATCATCTTCCTTACCTCCTTTGCTTCGACGTTTTTGCCAAATCGTTGTGTTGCAGATCTCTCGCGCCGTCCACTTGCGCCTTGCTTGTCTGGGGATGCAGCATCGCGTTGGCGGCCTGGTCCGGCGTCATCTCGCCCTGGCCGTGGCCGCTGAAGAACGCCCACCACAGCACGGAGAGGCCGACCAGCTTGATCACGGTCACGATGGCCAGTTTGCGCGTCAGCGGGTGCCGGCTCCACGGGAGCCCGGCGAGCGGCTGGACGGTTTGCGTATGGGTGAGCAGCGCTTTCATGTGCACTCCAGAAGTTCTTGTCTCGCACCTATTAGTGCATAATGCGTGCCACAGCCGCCGCCCCGAAACGAATTGATTGTTCTACAAGAATATTTTTATGCGCAATGATCGGCGGCCGGGGAACTTGAGTGGCTGCGGGCTGTCATAACTGGCAGTCGGTTCGACCTCGGTGATTACTAAAACTGTCATTTATGGCAGAATTCAGTTTTTCCGGGTTGCGCCCCTTTTTTCGGAGAAACCGCCCCTGCAGGCAGAAGACACCCATGACCGAAGCCGCCATTGCCGAGTTGCTGTCCTACCTCAATACGCTGCCCGAGCCGCGCATTGTGGTCAGCCGCGACTACACGATCCTGGGGGCGAATCGCGCCTATCTCGAGCATTACCATGCGGG
The DNA here is from genome assembly GCA_035260545.1 of Gallionellaceae bacterium. Lineage (GTDB taxonomy): Bacteria > Pseudomonadota > Gammaproteobacteria > Burkholderiales > Gallionellaceae > DATDDB01. The sequence goes on from DATFUZ010000076.1 coordinate 14,332, forward strand.
CGACAAGCCCGTGGCGGGCCGCCATTGTTACGAGGTGTCCCACCACTTCAGCCGTCCCTGTGATGAGGAGGGCGAATCCTGCCCGTTGAAATCCGCCCTGCACAGCAACCAGCCCCAGCGCGTTCTGCACATCCACCATACGCCGCGCGGCGATGAACATGTGGACGTGGAACTCACTCCCATCTTCAATGCCGAGAAGGAGCTGGAATATTTCATCGAGAAGATCTACACCGTGCGTGCCGCCAGCGCCACGGCCGCAGGTGACCTGGTGGGACGTTCGCCTGCCTTCAAGCGCATGCTGGAACAGATTACCCGCGTGGCGCCTTCGGCCGCCAACGTCCTGCTGCTGGGCGAGTCGGGCACCGGAAAGGAGCTGGCGGCGCAGGCTGTCCACGGTGCCAGCCTGTGTGCCGGAGGCCCTTTTGTTGCCGTGGATTGCTCCAGCCTGCCCGAGAATCTGTTCGAGAGCGAACTTTTCGGATATGAAAAAGGCGCGTTCTCGGGTGCCACCCAGCGCAAGCAGGGCCTCGTGGAGGCCGCCAACGGCGGCACGCTGTTCCTGGATGAAGTGGGCGACATTCCCCTGGGCCTGCAAGTCAAGCTGCTGCGCCTGCTGGAGACCAGCACCTACCGCCGCGTCGGCGGCGTCGAGCCGCTGCGCGCCGATTTTCGCCTGGTGGCGGCCACCCACCGCGACATCAAGCAGATGATCGCCGACGGCCGCTTCCGTCAGGACCTCTACTACCGCATCAGCACCTTCCCGATCGCGCTGCCCTCGCTGCGCGAGCGCGTGGAAGACCTGCCCCTGCTGATGGAAGCGCTGATCAGGCGTGTCGGCGGGGGACGCGTGCGCGCCGTGCATCCCGCGACCCTGATGTGCCTGTCGCAATACAGCTTTCCCGGCAACATCCGCGAGCTGCGCAACCTCATCGAGCGCGCCTGCCTGCTGGCCGACGGCGACATCCTGCTGCCCGAACATTTCCCCGAGCCCTGCGCCGTGGACGCCGTCGCGCCGGACGGTCCGGGCTATGCCGAGATCATGACGCTGGAAGAAGTCGAGCGCTCCTACCTCGAATGGCAGATGCGCCATTCCGGACTGGGCAGGAAGGAACTGGCGGAAAAGCTGGGCATCAGCGAGCGAACCCTGTTTCGCAAGCTGGAAAGACTGGGCGTGTAATCACCTTCGCCGGACCGACGCGATGCGCACCCTCAACGACTATGTGGAATCCGCCGCCCTCGAATACTGGCAGGAGACCGGCCGGGCAGACCTCGATCCGCTGTGGATCGCCGAATACTTCCAGGATGGCGGCGTGATGGACGACCATCCGCGACTCAACGTGGTGGCTTTCTTTGCGCTGGTGGAAAAGATGCTGGCGCAAAATCTCGAGCGCGCGGAAAAGCAGGCACGTCTGGAACGGGAGAAGGCGAGCCACTCCGGTGAACGGAGCGGGTAGCGGGTGAATCTCGGTCCGGTGGTGGTCTCCAACTTCCTGTTTTCAATGTTATTTCATTGGCACCAATAGTTCGTGCGCAAGCGTCCGGGTTGAGCTAGAATCGCGCCCGCTTGGGCGGGATGCCGACTGGCGGCTCCGCTTTTTCGGAGGCCATTTTGGCACCATGGACGACATACAGATCGTGACGCGCACCGACGACGGGCGCGTTTTTTATGACATGCCCGAAGCGCGCACCAATCCCTGCTTCGACTGCGGCGCATGTTGCCGCCACTTCCGTGTTTCCTTCTACCACGGCGAACTCGACAGCCAGCCCGGCGGCTATGTGCCCGCAGAGCTTACCGTCCAGATCACGCCGTTTCGCGCCTGCATGAAGGGCACCGAATCCGGCAAGGGGCTGTGCATCGCGCAGCAGCCTGACGGCCGCTGCGCGATTTACGAGGAGCGTCCCTCGGTTTGCCGCGAGTTTCCCGTGTTCATGCCCGACGGCACGATGAACCCGGATTGCCTGCGGCTGCGCGCGATCTATGGCGTAAAGTGAGGCCGGGGCAGCGTCTCTGGGCAGCGCGCGGAACGCGTGGTTTTCCTCGCAGCGCAACCCGTTCGAGATTCCCGGGAAGCTGCGGCAGGCGTCCCATGTCGGGTGCGGCACCCCCTTGTCTCCGCTATTGCCCCCACCGGCTGTCCGCTTGAATCCGCAACGCACGGGGAGTAGCATGTTCCAAGTAAAGTTGGAATGTATCGTCGCGGAACCATGACGGCGGTGGTGTGGGCCGATGCCTGTCCATCAGTTCTGCGGCGCCGTTGGGGGCGTACTAGCGTGAATATCGAAGATCAAATTGAAGCGGCAACGGGGTTGGCGTGGAAGTCACTCGACACGGCGGATGCTTCGCTATACCTCGTCGCGATGATAGATACTCTTGTCGCAATGTCGGATGCGTATCAAAATGGCGACAGCGCGCGGGTCAGGAAGCTGGCCTCGGGGCTGGGTATACTGGCCACCGAGGATTATTCCTTCCTTAATAGCGACCTGGGCGGACTTGTAACCGATATCGTGGTTGAACTCTCCGGATAGCATTGGCTCTTGCGCCCGTCCAGCGGGCCGCCCTCGCCCGAATGCACGCAGGGTCCATCCTTAACCGCTGGAGGGTTGACATGGATGCGAAGCGCAAAGACGAATTCGTGCAGAGCTGGATGGCTATCCAGACCTCATTGCCGGGAACCGAGCCTTACGAATCCAACTTCTGGGCGCACGAGGAACTGGCGGATCTGTGCGAATTCAGCCCGGACGATGCCTGGGAAGTGATCCTGGCGCTGGTGCATGCGACCAGGGCGGACACGCTGCTGCAGGCTATAGGCGCGGGTCCGCTTGCCGACCTCATGACGCTGCATGGCGAACAGTATATTGCACTGGTGGAGGGAGCAGCCGAGGCGGACGGCCGGTTTCGCATGGCGATGACAGGCGCCTGGCTGGATGGCGAGGATACGCCGGTGTGGAAGAAGTATTACGAGATCGCCGGCATAGAACCGCCTTTTCCCAACGAAGGGTCGTGACGGGATGAGCGACGACCGATGAATGCGCTGATGTGGTATGTCTTCGGCGCCAGCCTCTTCCTGTTCCACTTGCTGAATTACCTGCTCGTGGGCGCCATGCGGCGCAATCACCCGGCCTTGTACCAGGCTCTGGGCGCCCCGTCCGCCTTTCATTTCCTGGTGTACCGGAGAGACTTCATTTCCCATCCCTACACGGCCCTCATCCTCCGGCGGGAATACCGGGAGAAGCTGAAGCAATTTCACGAGCTCCGCCAGATGGCGCAAGCGGCCATGGCCTGCGGCGTGGTGTGCGTGACGGCGGGCGCCACCTTGTGGCTGGTGCTGCCGCACTGATCCAGGCGGCCCGCGTCGGGCGCGGTGTTCACATGAATTTCAGTTTCGGGTCCGCGGCGGGCGCTGGTGAGCGCCTCTGACAAGACGCGACCAGGCGCCGTGCGGCATCCGCCCTGTCCGGCGCCAGCCTGACGGCGGCGTTCGCATCGTTCAGCGCTTTTGGGCAGTTGCCGATGGCGGCGTAGGCCGCACTGCGGTTGAGGTAGGCGGCGGGAACCGCGGGATCGAGGGCGATCGCGATGCTCAGGTCGCGGATCGCGTGCCGGTATCGGCCTAGCGCGATCTGGCATGCCCCGCGATTTGCCCATCCGTCCGCAAAGCGCGGGTCGGTGCGGATCGCGTTGGAGGCGAGGCTGAGGCAGGAGGGAAAATCGCCGCGCCCGATGGCAATGTAGGCAAGCTCGGAATAGGCTTGTGCCCGGATCTGCCGAAAGGTGAGCGCCTTGTTGAAGTCCTCCTCGGCTTTCTTCATTTCCCCCATGTCCACCAGCAGCCTGCCGCGGCTCAGCAGCAAGGGATTTTTCCGCTGGGGCGCAAGCTCCAGCGCGCGGTTGAAGTCCGCCAGCGCGAGCGGGAGCTTGCCCAGGCCTTTGTAGCAGTAGGCCCGGTTTTCATAGACGACAGGCGCCATTTCAGGGGCGAGCCGCAAAGCCCGGTTGTAATCGGCGATAGCCCGCTCGAACTTGCCCAGTTGCTGGTAACATGCGGCGCGGTTCTCGTAGATGGCGGCCGCGCCGGGCATGATACGGAGCGCCTGATCAAACTTGGCGATGGCCGTCCGCCATTCGTGCCGTGTCATCAGGGCAATGCCTTGCGAGACCAGCTTTTCCACGGCAGGCGGAAAGTGCGGCCGTGCGTTCGGGCCGGCGTACCACTGCAACTGGCCTGAATCGGGCGCATCGGCGGCCCGGCTTGCTGCCAGCGGCGGCGCCGCGGCGAGCAGCAGTGCGATGGCAATGATGGCAGGCTTCCTCATATCCTGCGGGCCTGTGCGGGAATCCAGGGCCGTTGCGTCATGCGGCGCACACCCGGTTGCGTCCGGCGTTTTTTGCCGCATACAGGGCTTCGTCGGCGCGCTTCAGTATCGCATCGACGTTGCCGTCCTGCGATTCCAGCGAGGCGACGCCCAGCGAGACCGTGAGATGCAGGCCCTTGCCGTCCCGTGTCTGCACGCCGGAATCGGCGACCGCATGCCGCAGCCGCTCTGCCGTTTCGAGCGCCTGCTCCATCGCGGTTTCGGGCAGCAGGATCGCGAATTCCTCGCCGCCCAGCCGACCGAGTATGTCGTTGTTGCGAAGCACGCCGGTGCATATTTCCCCCATCTTGCGCAGCACCGTGTCTCCGACATCGTGGCCGTAGGTGTCGTTGACTTGCTTGAAATAGTCCACATCCAGCATCAGCATGGCGAGCGGCTCGTGGTGGCGCCGTGCGCGCGACAGTTCCTTTTCCGCCAGTTCGAAGAAGTGGCGCCGATTGCTCAGGCCGGTCAGCATGTCGATGTGCGCTTGATGTTCGAGCTCGCGCTCCAGTTCCTTGCGCTCGGTCACATCGGTTACCACGCCGCTCCACAGACTCCCCCAGTCGCCGTGCTGGGTGGCGTCGGCGGCGATGCGCAGCCACCGCGTTTCCCCGCGCACGATGAAGCGGCCCTCCCAGCGGAAAGGCCGGAGGGTGTTGGCGGACTCGCGGTTCGATTTGGTCAGGCTTTCCGCATCGTCGGGGTGCGCCGCGGAAAAGGCCGACCCGGCATCCGCCAGCACCAGAGCGGCATGTACGCCCAGTATCTGGCAAAACACCGGGCTTACATACTCGAAGCTGTAGGAGCCGTCGGCGCGGAACCTGAACTGGTATACACCGACCGGGATGCTGCGCGTCAGTTCATCGTAACGGGCATGGCTGTTTGCGAGTTCAAGCTGCGTCTGCCTGCGGCTCAGCGTGACCAGCGCCAGCACCCAGCTGCCCAGCCCCAGCGTGAGGTAGAGGCCGCCGAACAGCACTTCGGTACCGGTCTGTTTGAAGATGGAATCGGCGGACAGCACACCGGCCGGGATAAACGATACCAGCTTCCAGCGATAGCTACGCGCGCCCGGCACCTGGCTGCTTGACAGGAGATGCTGGTTGGACAGCAGCGGATAGACCGTTTCGAAGACGAAAAGACCGTGTTCGGTCAGGAGGTGGCCATTCTCGCGGCCTGATATGGCAGGCCATTCGAGCGGGAACTCGTTGCGGAATGTCCGATAGTCCTTTCCCCGCATGAACCCCCATTCATGGCTGAGGTCCGGGTGAGCAAGCCAATAGCCGTCGCTGTTCAGCAGCATGGCGTGGCGTCCGCCGCCGCGCATGATTTCGCGGAATTTCCTGATCAACTCGTCACCGAGATAATTGAATACCAGCACACCTTTCTTGCGGCCCGCGCTATCGAATACCGGGGTGGCGAAGCGTATCATCGGCTTGTAGGGAATCTCCAGTTGACCGTGCTCGATGTTCAGGTCGAGCGGGGAAACGTAGATCTCGTTGCCCTTGAGTTTGATCGCTTCGCGAAAATAATAGCGGGAGGACTTGTCCTGCAGTTCCCCGCTGGGGACGATGGCGGCGGCGCCGTTGTTGAAATTGACGCGGATGACCTCGCGCCCGCGGGTATCCAGGTAGCGGATCTGGCCGTAGCGGTGCTTTTCCCGGGCGAACTGGAGGAACAGATGAGCCAGGTCGTCTTTCCAGACCGGGCTGCCGCTGTTGAGGTAGTGCTTGAGCGAGGGCAGGTTGGCGATCAGCCTGAGATCCGCGCCTATCTCGCCGAAATTTTCTCCGATCTGTTCGGCCGCCAGTTCGACGCGCGATTTCTCGCGCAGTTCCGTCATGTCGAGGCGTATCTTGCCGTCGATATGGGCACCGAGCAGAATGGCGGCGGTCAGCGCGGCTGCAACGGGAACAGACTGTGTCAAAACGCCAGCGCAATGGTAGCTGGGCCGGGGCGCAAGGCCGTTTTGTGATCGCAGTCAATCGCGAGCGCCAGAAACAAGATTGAGATCGGAACAGTGGCGTGATCTAGGCGGCAGCCATCGCCTCCAT
>DATFUZ010000077.1:0-38175 GCA_035260545.1 Gallionellaceae bacterium
GAAGATCCTGCTGGAGAACCGCGACAAGGTTGAGGCGATGACCGACGCCCTGCTGGAGTGGGAAACCATAGACGCCGATCAGATCGACGATATCATGGCCGGCAAGCCGCCGCGTCCGCCCAAGCCGGCGGCTTCCAGCCAGCCGCCGCAGCCGCCGCAGACGCCTACGGCGCCGGCAGCGACTACGCCGACTCAGCCCGCGCAGGAAACCTGACGCGAAACGGGAAAAGAGAAACGGGAAACGCCGAACCTCAGGTTTTGCGTTTCCCGTTTCTCATTTTGCAGGCCTGAATTCAGCATGAAGCTTCATTGCGGCTCCTTCCGTCTTGATCTTTCCCGCCCTCACGTGATGGGCATCATCAACGTCACGCCGGATTCCTTTTCCGACGGCGGACGCTATGTGCAGCGCGATGCGGCGCTGGCCCATGCGCAGCAGCTCCTTGCCGAGGGGGCGGACCTGCTCGACATCGGAGGCGAATCCACCCGCCCCGGCGCGCAGCCGGTCGGCGTGCAGGAAGAAATGGACCGCGTCCTTCCGGTGCTGGAAGATTTGCGCGGCGCGCCGGTCCCCCTTTCCATAGACACCCGCAGGGCAGAGGTCATGCGCGCCGCGCTGGCGGCGGGCGCGTCGCTGGTCAACGATGTTGCGGCGCTGCGGGAACCGGGCGCACTGGAAGCCGTCGCATCAAGCGGTGCGGCGGTGTGCCTGATGCACATGCAGGGCCAGCCGCAGACCATGCAGGCACAGGCCGAATACCGCGACGTAGTGAGCGAGGTGCGTGCGTTTCTGGCCGCGCGCATTGCCGCGGCGGGGGCGGCCGGGGTGTCGCGCGAACGCATCGTGGCCGATCCCGGCTTTGGCTTTGGCAAGTCGCTGGGGCATAATCTGGTCTTGCTGCGGGATTTGGCGGCATTTCGCGAGCTGGGCGTGCCCATCCTGGCCGGCCTTTCGCGCAAGTCCATGCTGGGCGCGCTTACCGGGCAGGATGCGGAACACCGCCTGCCCGCGAGCCTGGCTGCGGCGCTGATCGCCGTGCAGAAGGGGGCCTCCATCGTACGCGTGCATGACGTGCGCGCGACGGTCGATGCGCTGAAGATCTTGCGGGCCGTGAATGAGGCGGGAGAACAATGAGCAGGAAATATTTCGGCACGGACGGTGTGCGCGGTAAGGTGGGCGAGTTTCCCATCACCCCGGAATTCGTCATGCATCTGGGCTATGCTGCCGGCAAGGTGCTGGCGGCGGCCGACTGGCACCTCGGTGAGGATGAACATCCTGCCGTGCTGATAGGCAAGGACACGCGCATCTCCGGCTACCTGCTGGAGTCCGCCCTGCAGGCCGGTTTGATTGCGGCCGGCGTGAATGTCTATCTTGCCGGCCCAATCCCTACGCCCGCGGTCGCGCACCTCACACGTGCGCTGCGCCTGCAGGCGGGCGTGGTCATCTCCGCCTCTCACAATCCCTTCGAAGACAACGGCATCAAGTTCTTTTCCGCCAGCGGCGAGAAGCTGCCGGACGACATCGAGCACGCCATTGAGGCCGGGATGGACGGCCCCATCGTCACCATGCCCTCGGCCCGCCTGGGCAAGGCGTGGCGCGTGGATGACGCGGCGGGACGCTACATCGAATTCTGCAAGAGCAGCTTCCCCTACCACATGGATCTGCGCGGCCTGAAGATCGTGGTGGACTGCGCCCATGGCGCCGCCTATGACATTGCACGCCACGTGTTCCACGAACTGGGCGCGGACGTGGTCGCGATCGGCGTGTCCCCCGACGGCAAGAACATCAACGCAGGTTACGGCGCGACCGCGCCGGCCAATCTGCAAAAGGCCGTGGTCGAGCACAACGCCGACCTCGGCATTGCGCTCGACGGGGACGGGGACCGCCTGATCATGGCGGATAACACCGGCAAGCTGTATGACGGCGACCAGTTGCTCTACATCATTGCCCGCCACCGCAAGCAGCAGGGGGCGCTCCAGGGCGGGGTGGCCGGCACATTGATGACCAATCTTGCTTTCGAACATGCCATGGCGCGCCTGGGCATTCCGTTCGCGCGCGCCAAGGTGGGCGACCGCTATGTGATGGAGTTGTTGCAGCGGAACGGCTGGCAATTGGGCGGGGAAAACTCCGGCCACATCATCTGCCTCGATCGCCACAGCACCGGCGACGGCATCATTTCCGCCTTGCAGGTGCTGCACGCCTTGCAGGCGGCGGGCGAGACGCTGGCTGAGGCCAGTCGCGACCTGGTGATGTACCCCCAAGTGCTGATCAACGTCAGGGTGGACAATGCCGCCACGCTGCTGGAGAACGAGCAAGTCAGGACGGCCGTGGCGGCGGCGGAAAAAACCCTGAATGGCCGCGGCCGCGTGCTACTGCGCCCTTCCGGCACGGAGCCCTTGTTGCGCGTCATGGTGGAGGGCGAGGACGGCGCACTGGTGAAGGACTGCGCGGAAAAGATCGCGGGCGTGGTACGCGGACTCGCCTAGCGCGCTGACTGTGCCCGGGCCGGGCGCTAGTCTATAGCAGTCTTTTCAACTGGTAGAGTTGCCCCAGTGCTTCCTTCGGGCTCAGGTCGTCTGGCTGGATGTTGCGCAGCGCGGCCAGCAGCGGATGTTCGTCCGGTTCTTCCTCTGTTTCGGCGAGCGGTGCATCGAACAGGTCGCCCTGAGGGTTCTGCGCCGCGCTGTGGCGCTCCAGGGCGCGCAATTGCTTCCTGGCCGTCTTGATCACGCCCTGCGGCACACCGGCAAGGGCTGCCACCTGCAGCCCATAACTCTGGCTGGCCGCGCCTTCGTTCACCGCATGCAAAAACACGATGCTGTGCTGGTGCTCGATCGCGGCGAGATGCACATTGGCGAGCTGGGGGAATTCCTCGGTCAGCCGCGTTAGCTCGAAATAGTGGGTGGCAAACAGCGCATAGCTGCGGTTGTGCTCCAGCAGGTGGCGTGCAATGGCATAGGCCAGTGCCAAGCCGTCGAAGGTCGAAGTGCCGCGACCGATCTCGTCCACCAGCACCAGGCTCCTGTCCGTCGCATTGTGCAGAATGTTCGCCGCCTCGGTCATTTCCACCATAAATGTAGAGCGGCCCGAAGCCAGGTCGTCTGATGCGCCGATGCGGGTGAAGATCTGGTCGATCTCGCCCAGTTCCGCTTCCTGTGCGGGCACGAAGCTGCCGCAGTGGGCGAGCAGTGCGATCAGCGCGGTCTGTCGCATGTAGGTCGATTTGCCGCCCATGTTGGGGCCGGTGATCAGCAGCATCTTGCGCGCGGCATTGAGCTGGGTGTCGTTGGCGATGAAATTTTCCACCTGTGATTCCACCACCGGATGGCGGCCCTGCACGATGCGCAGCAGCGGCGTGTCGCTGAATACGGGCGCGCTGAAATCCAGGGTGGCCGCTCGCTCGGCGAAGGTGGCGAGCACGTCCAGCTCGGCCATGGCGGAGGCGATCCGCTGCAGCTGCGGAATGTACGGCGCCAGATGGTCGAGCAATTGGTCATACAGGAATTTCTCGCGCGCCAGCGCTCGTTCGTTCGCGGAGAGCGCCTTGTCCTCGAAGGCCTTGAGTTCCGGCGTGATGTAGCGCTCGGCGTTCTTCAGCGTCTGGCGGCGGCGGTAATCGTCCGGCACGTTGTCCGCGTTGGCGCGGCTCACCTCGATGTAGAAGCCGTGGACGCGGTTGTATTCGACCTTGAGATTTGCAATTCCGCTGCGTGCGCGTTCGCGCGTTTCGAGCTCCAGCAGGAAGTCGCCGCAATTGGTCTGGATGCCGCGCAGTTCGTCCAGTTCGGCGTCAAAGCCATCGGCGATCACGCCGCCTTCGCGCACCACGGATGCAGGTTCGGCCTTGAGCGTGTCCTGCAGCAGCATGACCAGAACCTCATCGGCCTGCAATGCGGCCGACAGCTTGAGCAGCAGGGGGGAATCGCAAGCGGTGAGCAGCGCGAGCAGCTTGGGCAGCGCGCTCAGTGTGTCGCGCAGGCCGGAAAGGTCGCGCGGGCGCGCAGATTTCAGCGCGATGCGCGCGGTGATGCGCTCCACGTCCGCGCTGGGCTTGAGTGCATCATGAACTGCGCGGAAACCGCCGCCCAGCCAGTCGACCGCGGCCAGGCGCGCCTGCAGCGCTTTCCGGTCGCGCAAGGGATGATGCAGCCAGTTGGCGAGCAGGCGGCTGCCCATGTTGGTGGCGCAGGTGTCTAGCAGCGAGAGCAGCGTGGGTGCGGGCTCGCCGCGCAGGGTCTGGGTGATCTCCAGGTTGCGACGAGTGGCGGCATCCATGCGCACGTACTGGTCGGCGCGGTAGGCCTGCATGCCGCGGATGTGCGCGATGCTCTGTCCCTGGGTGAGCTTGGCGTAGCCCAGCAGCGCGCCGGCGGCTTCCAGCCCGAGGGTGAAGTCATCGCAGCCGAAGCCGGCCAGGTCCAACGTGGAAAACTGTTCGCACAGTGCGCGCCGCGCGGCCTCGAGGTCGAAATGCCAGGCGGGCAGGGACTTCTTCGGCGCTTCGCTTTGCGGCGGAGTCTCTCCTTCGGCATACAGGATTTCCGAGGGCTGCAGGCGCTCCAGTTCGGCCGGCAGGCTGCCGGCGGCGGTCTCCGCGACCGTGAACTGGCCGGAGGCCAGATTGAGCCAGGCCAGGCCCACCTTGTCGCGACGCGCGTGCAGGGCGAGCAGCAGGTTGTCGCGCTTTTCTTCCAGCAGGGCGGAATCCGTGAGCGTGCCCGGGGTGACAATGCGCACCACCTTGCGTTCCACCGGGCCCTTTGCCAGCGCAGGGTCGCCGATCTGCTCGCAGATCGCCACGGACTCGCCCAGGTTGATCAGCCGGGCGAGGTATTGTTCGGCGGAATGATAGGGCACGCCCGCCATCTTGATCGGTTCGCCATTCGAGGCGCCGCGCTGGGTGAGCGTGATGTCCAGCAGCTTGGCCGCGTGCTCGGCATCGGTGTGGAACAGCTCATAGAAATCCCCCATGCGGTAAAACAGCAGCATGCCGGGATAGTCCGCCTTGATGCGCAAATACTGCTGCATCATGGGGGTGTGTTTTTCGAACTGGGCGTTGTTCATGCGGCTATCCGTGGACGACATAGCGTCCGGAAAATTCGACTGCGGGCCGGTCATCGTGGCTGACGCTGACGGCGAGCTCGAGGCGGGCGCGGTCGTGCTTGTGCAGCGCGCGCATGAAGCGTTCCAGCGCGGCATCCTCCACGCAGCAGGTCGCGCGCATATCGCCGCTGACCGGCCGCAGGTAGCGGATGCTGCTTTCCTGGATCACGATGTGCCTGTGCAGGCCGGCCTCCGCCAGCTTGAGGTGGAGCAGTCCCCAGCCGCAGCTTACGGCGACCGAGTACAGGCTGCCGCCGAAGGCGGTGGACTTGTGGTTGATGTTGGGGGACAGGGGCGCAGAGAGCACCAGGCAACGGCCATCGTAGGCGGTGGCGCGTATGCCCAGCGCGCGCGTCAGCGGAATTTCCTCGTGCAGGAGGTTTTCGAGTTGCCGTTCCGGGCTCATTGGTAGCCGCTGTTCCGGAGACGGCCCGTCAGGCCTTCAGGCCGTCGGTCAGGTGCGGCGCTATCAGCTTGAGCAATTGCGGGTGGATGTCGGGGTTGCCCGCGCAGATGTGGCCGCTCTTGAGGTAGCCGTCCTTGCCCTGCAGGTCGCCCACCATGCCGCCCGCTTCCACGATCATCAGGGCGCCGGCGGCGATGTCCCAAGGCTTGAGGCCGGTCTCGAAAAAGCCGTCGTAGCGCCCGGCCGCGGTGTAGGCGAGGTCCAGCGCGGCCGCACCCGGGCGGCGCAGGCCGGCCGTGTTCTGCATCATGTCGCGCAGCATGGCCATATAGGCATCGATATGCTCGAAGCGGGTATAGGGGAAGCCTGTCCCGATCAGGGCATCGGCCAGCACCTTGCGCCGGCTGACGCGGATGCGCCTGTCGTTGAGAAAGGCGCCGCGCCCGCGCGAGGCGGTGAACAGGTCGTTGCGCGTGGGGTCGTAGATGACGGCCTGAGTGAGCACGCCGTTGTGCTGCAGCGCGATGGAGACCGCATATTGCGGAAAGCCGTGCAGGAAATTGGTGGTCCCGTCCAGCGGATCGATGATCCACACGTATTCCGAACTGCCTTGAGCCCCGCTTTCTTCTGCTAGAATCTGGTGATTCGGGTACGCTCCCAGCAGGGTTTCGATGATTGTCTGCTCGGCGGCGCGGTCCACTTCGCTTACGTAGTCGGCATGCGATTTTTTCGCGACGGTTAGGTGATCGAGGTTTTCGGCGGCGCGGTGTATCAGGTTTCCGGCGCGGCGCGCGGCCTTCACCGCGATGTTGAGCATGGGATGCATAGTGACTTTCGCAAGCGTTGTTAATGAGCAAGCCGCTATTTTAGTGGGAAATTCGTTTTGTATAAACCGGAGATTTCAGATAATGTGCGGGTGGTGCTGAGCCATACCACACATCCGGGCAACATCGGCGCGGCCGCGCGCGCGATGAAGACCATGGGCCTGGCGCGCCTGTACCTGATCAACCCCCGCCATTTTCCCGATGCGCAGGCCACGGCCATGGCCGCGGGCGCCGACGACGTGCTGGAAAACGCCGTGGTCTGCGCTTCGCTGGACGAAGCGCTGCACGGAGTGGTGCACACCGTGGCGATGACCGCCCGCCTGCGCGACATCTCGCACGAGGTGCTGACTCCGCGCGAGGCCATGCCCGAGGTGGTGAAACACGCCGCCGAGCACCCGGTTGCCCTGCTGTTCGGCACCGAAATGTCGGGCCTGACCAACGAGGAGGCCTCGCGCAGCGACGTGCTGGTGCGTATTCCGGCCGATGCGGCCTACAGTTCGCTTAACCTGGCGGCTGCGGTGCAGGTGATGGCGTACGAACTGGGGGTGGCGCGCGAGTATGCGGGCCTGGACGACGAACGGCCCGAGGTGACGCCGGCCAGCCATGAGCAGGTGGAGGGTTTCTTCCGGCATCTGGAGGAAACGCTGACGCAAATCGGCTTCTTCAACACCAAGCACCCGACCAAGCTGATGCAGAAGCTGCGCCGGCTGTATGCCCGTGCGCGCATGGAGCGGGAGGAGATCAATATCCTCCGTGGTATTCTTACGGCGACGCAGGAGGCCAAATTCGGTCCGGGAGGGGCTGGCCGGAAGGCCGCGGCCCGAAAGGACGAAGGCGAGAAAGGCAGCTAGATGACACTGGACCAGAGCATAATGGCGGTATTGGCGATAATCGGCGGCCTGGTCGTCCTCGCCCTGTGCGCCGGGCTGCTGATTGCGATGCTGGTTTACGTTACCTCGCGTGAGGACATCAACTGCGTGTTCGACCGCGACCCTGCGGCGCGCACCACGTTTGAAGTCCTGACCTGCTATCCCGGTCTGCATGCACGCGTTGTGCACCGGGTTTCCCATCTGTTGTGGAAATCCGGGTTTAAATGGCTGGCGCGCTTCCTTTCCCACCTGGCGCGCAGCTTTACCGGGATCGAGATACATCCCGGCGCGACCATAGGCCGGCGCTTTTTCATTGACCATGGCGTGGGCGTCGTAATTGGCGAAACGGCTGAAATTGGCGATGATGTTACCTTATATCATGGGGTTACACTCGGCGGTACATCCTGGAAGGAAGGCAAGCGCCATCCTACCCTGGGCAATGGCGTGGTGGTCGGGGCCGGGGCCAAGGTGCTGGGGCCCATACATATCGGGGATAACGCCAAAATCGGCTCGAATGCGGTCGTGGTCAAGGATGTGCCGATGGGGGCGACCGCGGTCGGGGTTCCGGCGCGCATTCTGGACGAGGCGCGCAAGGCCGCCGGGTTCAACCCATATGGCATAGGCAATGACCAGAGCGACCCATTTGCCAAGGCCATCCACGGCCTGCTGGGTCACAGCATGGTGGTGGACAAGCGTCTGGAACTGATTCTCGCTCATCTGGAAAGGCTCGGCGTCAACGTCGATGACGACCGGGCAACGGCCGACAAGTTTGATCCTGGGCATCTCAACAAGATTGTTGACTAAATACCTTGGGTATACTAAGATGGGCTTGTGGTAAAAACCTATTTTGAGTGAGAGGATATTATGCGTTTAACTACCAAAGGGCGTTTTGCCGTTACGGCCATGGTGGACCTGGCCATGCGTGGGGACCATAATCCGGTGACGCTGGCGGGTATCAGCGAGCGCCAGAAGATTTCCCTTTCCTATTTGGAACAACTGTTCGGCAAGTTGCGCCGTAATAATATCGTATCCAGCGTGCGCGGTCCCGGTGGCGGCTATCGCCTGGCACGTCCTGCGGCCGATATTCCCATTTCCGAAATCATCCTGGCGGTCGATGAGCCGCTGGACGCGACTAGCTGTGGCGGCCGGGGCGATTGCATGGATGGCAACGAATGCATTACGCATGAACTGTGGCAGGGCCTGACCAAGACCATTTATGCGTATCTTGCGGAAGTGAATCTGCAGGAGATGGTCGATGCGCAGAAAAAGGAGCAGCCTGAAGCGGTTAACGTCAAGTTGAGCGCAAATATGGGCAATACGGGCGTCGTAGCCGGCTAGTTACAAACGGGTCATTCTTGATGAAAAAGCTGCAGTTGCCGATCTATATGGATTATTCCGCCACCACACCGGTGGACCCGCGCGTCGCGGAGGCGATGATCCCCTACCTGACCGAAAAATTTGGCAATCCCGCTTCGCGTTCGCACTCCTTCGGCTGGGCGGCGGAGCAGGCCGTGGAAAAGGCGCGCGAGCAGGTGGCGGCGCTGGTGAATGCCGACCCCAGGGAGATTGTCTGGACCTCGGGTGCCACCGAATCCAACAACCTGGCGTTGAAGGGCGCGGCTCATTTCTATTCGGGCAAGGGCAAGCACATCGTCACCGTGATGACCGAGCACAAGGCCGTGCTCGACACCGTGCGCGAACTGGAGCGCCAGGGGTTCACCGCAACCTACCTGGACCCGGAGCCGAACGGCTTGATAGACCTGGAAAAATTCAAGGCCGCCTTGCGCCCCGACACCACGCTAGCCTCGGTGATGCTGGTGAACAATGAAATCGGCGTCATTCAGGACATTGCGGCAATCGGCGAGATCTGCCGCGAGCGCGGAATCATTTTCCACGTGGATGCGGCGCAGGCCACCGGCAAGGTGGCAATCGACCTCGAGCGGCTGAAAGTGGATCTGATGTCGTTCTCGGCGCACAAGACCTATGGCCCGAAAGGCATCGGCGCGCTGTACGTGCGGCGCAAGCCGCGCGTGCGCCTGGAGGCGCAGATGCACGGCGGTGGCCACGAGCGCGGCATGCGCTCCGGCACCCTGGCGACGCACCAGATCGTGGGCATGGGCGAGGCGTTCCGGATTGCGCGCGAAGAAATGGCCGCCGAGAATGAGCGCGTGCGCATGCTGCGCGACCGCCTGTGGGCGGGCCTCTCGGAGATGGAGGAGGTGTTCCTGAACGGCGACATGGAACACCGCGTACCGCATAATCTGAACGTCAGCTTCAACTTCGTGGAAGGCGAGTCGCTGATCATGGCGGTTAGCGACGTGGCGGTTTCCAGCGGCTCGGCGTGCACCTCCGCCAGCCTGGAACCCTCGTACGTATTGCGCGCCCTGGGGCGCAGCGACGAATTGGCTCACAGCTCGATCCGGTTTTCCGTGGGGCGCTTCACCACCGCCGATGAGGTTGACTACGTCGTTGACCTGTTGAAGCAGAAAGTGGGCAAGCTGCGCGACCTGTCGCCGCTGTGGGAAATGTACAAGGACGGAATAGACCTGAATTCGATACAATGGGCAGCACATTGAGGGCTGCCCTTCGCCCGTCCGGTCGAGCTGTCGGGCAGCTTGTTTACCTCCTTTAAGTAAACGGCGCTGCCATCCGCCTTGCCGGCTGGGCAAATCATCGGCCCTTTATAACGGAGTGTATTTAAATGGCATACAGCGAAAAAGTATTGGATCACTACGAGAATCCGCGTAACGTGGGTTCCATGGACAAGGACGACGCGCTGGTGGGAACCGGCATGGTCGGCGCACCTGCTTGCGGCGATGTGATGAAGCTGCAGATCAAGGTGAACGACCAGGGCGTGATCGAGGACGCCAAATTCAAGACCTATGGCTGCGGCTCGGCGATTGCGTCCAGCTCGCTGGTGACGGAATGGGTCAAGGGCAAGACGCTGGACGAGGCGCTTGCCATCAAGAATACGCAGATCGCCGAGGAACTGGCACTGCCGCCGGTGAAGATCCACTGTTCCATTCTGGCCGAGGACGCTATCAAGGCAGCGGTGGCGGATCTCAAGAACAAGCGCGAGGCGGAAGTATCCGCCTGCAATGCAAACAAGGACTGAGACATGGCAATCACGCTGACCGAGAATGCGGCGCAGCATGTGCGCAACTTCCTCGCCAGGCGCGGCAAGGGCTTGGGGCTGCGTATTGGCGTGCGCACCAGCGGCTGCTCCGGCATGGCCTACAAGCTGGAGTTCGCCGACGAAGAGGCGGACGATGAGATAAAGTTCGAAAGCGGAGGCGTCACCGTGTTCGTCGACGCGCACAGCCTGCCGTATCTGGACGGGATGGAACTCGATTACACCCGCGAAGGTCTGAACGAAGGATTCAAGTTCAACAATCCCAATGTCAAGGATATGTGCGGCTGCGGCGAGAGCTTCAAGGTATAGCAGACCCCTGAAGGCGCGACGATCCGGATAATCCGATGCAGGCGATAGATTTCCAGAAAAACTTTTTTCAGATGTTCGGCCTGCCCGAGCGCTACCGGCTCGACCGTGCGGAACTGAGCCAGCGCTACCGCAAGCTGCAGAACGAAGTGCATCCGGACAAATTCGCCGACCGGCCCGAAGCGGAGCGCCGCCTGTCCATGCAATGGACGACACAGATCAACGAGGCCTATCAGACCCTCGGCAACGCCGTGCAGCGCGGCCGCTACCTGCTGCGTCAACACGGTGTGGACACGCAGGAGGAAACCAATACTGCGATGCCTGTCGATTTCCTGGTGCAGCAGATGGAGTGGCGCGAGGCCGTTGACGAGGCGAGAAGCGCCAGCGACGCCGTGGCGCTGGAAGGGCTGGAAGCCCGTCTCCAGCACGAAATGCGCGAGCTGGAGACGCAGCTTGCCGCCAGGATAGATGACGACGCGGATTACCTCGCAGCGGCAGGCGATGTGCGCAAATTGAGATTCATGGAGAAGCTGGCGGAGGACATTGCCTCCGCTTTTGACGGGATGGACACTTGACTCCCTGGGTGGCGGACGCCGGCCGTGCCGGGCATGCCAGCGAGCGGAGACTACCGAAGATAAGTCAAAAACAATGGCATTGCTGCAAATATCCGAACCCGGCCAGTCCACGGCGCCGCACGAACACCGCTTGGCCATAGGCATAGACCTGGGAACGACCAATTCACTGGTTGCAACCGTGCAGAGCGGAATCGCGGTCGTGCTGAACGATGAACACGGCCACCCCATCCTGCCTTCGGTGGTGCGTTATTTTCCAGGCGGGGAAATCCAGGTCGGCGTCGAGGCGCTGGCCCGGCAGAGTGAGGACCCGGCCAACACATTCGCCTCCATCAAGCGTTTCATGGGCCGCGGCCAGGCGGACATCGGTGATGTCGGCGGGCTCCACTACAGCTTTGTTGATGCGCCCAAGGGTGCCAGCCAGCCGCCTGGCATGGTCAAGCTCCGCACGGCGGCGGGGGTGAAGAGCCCGGTGGAGATCTCCGCCGAGATACTCAAGGTGCTGCGGGCCCGCGCGGAAGTCTCGCTGGGCGGCCAACTGGTGGGAGCCGTGATCACGGTGCCCGCCTATTTCGACGACGCGCAGCGCCAAGCCACCAAGGACGCGGCCAGACTGGCGGGGCTGAACGTGCTGCGCCTGCTCAATGAACCAACCGCGGCGGCCATTGCATACGGACTGGACAACGCCAGCGAAGGCGTCTATGCGGTCTATGACCTCGGCGGCGGCACCTTTGACATTTCCATTCTGCGCCTGTCGCGCGGCGTATTCGAGGTGCTGGCGGCGAATGGCGATTCCGCGCTGGGCGGCGACAACTTCGATCATCGCCTGTACTGCTGGCTGCTGGAGACGAACAATCTTTCCGCATTGAACCCCCGGGATTCGCGCATGCTGCTCGACCGCGCCCGCGCTGCCAAGGAAGATCTGACCGACCACCGCGAAACCCGCATCACTGCCGTCTTAAGCACCGGGCAGGTAATCGACAACGTGCTCGATCAGCAGGCCTTCCACGAAATGACGCAGAACCTGGTGAGCCGCACCCTGCAGCCGATGCGCCGGGCGCTACGCGACGCGGGCCTCAAGGCCGAGGACGTCAAGGGTGTGGTGATGGTGGGCGGCGCGACGCGCATGCCGCAGGTGCAGCGCGCCGTGGGCGACTTCTTCAAGCAGACGCCGCTGACCAACCTCGATCCGGACAAGGTAGTCGCGCTGGGCGCCGCACTCCAGGCCAATGTGCTCGCGGGTAACCGGGGCGGCGACGACTGGCTGCTGCTGGACGTGATTCCACTGTCACTTGGCATCGAAACCATGGGCGGGCTGTCGGAGAAGATCATCCCCCGAAACAGCACCATCCCGACGGCCCGTGCCCAGGAATTCACCACCTACAAGGACGGACAGACCGCGATGAGCATCCACGTGGTGCAGGGCGAACGCGAGCTGGTGGCGGACTGCCGCTCGCTGGCGCGTTTTGAACTGCGCGGCATCCCGCCCATGGTGGCCGGTGCGGCGCGCATCCGCATTACATTCCAGGTGGACGCGGACGGCCTGCTCAGCGTGTCGGCACGCGAAGCCAGCAGCGGGGTGGAGGCGCACGTCAGCGTCAAACCCAGCTACGGGCTGGACGATGCCGAGATCGCCCGCATGCTGCAGGACTCGACCAGCCACGCCAGCGACGACATGCACGCGCGGGCGCTGGCTGAAGCCCGCGTTGAAGCCCAGCGACTGCTGGAGAACGTCAACGCCGCCCTGGAAGAGGACGGCAAGACGCTGCTCAGCGGCGAGGAAATCCAGGGCATTGGGCAGCTGATGGAGGCGTTGCGCAGCATCGTGTCAGGCGACGACATGGACGCGATCAAGCAGGCTGCTGAAGCGCTGAATCGTGGCACCGTGGAATTTGCCGCGCGCCGCATGGATCGCAGTGTGCGCTCGGCCCTCACGGGACACCGCCTGGACGAACTGGAGGCGTGATGTTCGACGCGGAGTTTGTTGCGGGCCTCCGCGAGCGCCTGAATCAACACCCAATCTACGAATCGCTCCGCACGCCTGAGGACCTGCGCATCTTCATGTCGCACCACATCTATTCGGTGTGGGATTTCATGAGCCTGATCAAATATCTGCAGAATGCCGTGGCGCCCGCGCGGTGGCCGTGGCAGCCCGGAGCCGATCCTACGGTGCAGCGTTTCATCAACGAACTGGTTCTGGAAGAAGAGACCGACGAAGCGGGGCCGGACCGGCCGGGCGAATTCTCCAGCCATTTCGATCTTTATTTGCGCGCCATGCGCGAGATTGGTGCGAATCCTGAAGCGCCGCTGCGGTTTGTCGGGCTGGCGGCGCGCGAAGGAATAGACGCCGCGCTGGCCGCCGGCATCGCGCCGCCTGCGGCAGCGGAATTCACGCGCGCCACCTTTTCTTTCATCCGCGCGGGGCAGCCGCATGTCGCGGCCGCGGCGCTCGCGCTCGGGCGGGAGCACGTCATCCCCGAGATGTTTCGCGCGTTTCTGTCGCGCATGGGTATCGCCGAACAACAAGCGCCGGTTTTCCATTATTATCTACGCCGCCACATTCATCTCGACGAGGATTTCCATGCACCGCTATCACTACGCCTGCTGCACGGGCTCTGCGCCGGAGACCCGGCACGCATCGATGAAGCGCGCGACGCCGCCCGGCAGGCGGTCGATGCACGCCTCGCTTTCTGGGACGGGGTCTGTGCCGCGCTGCCCGGCGCAACGCGAGGGGGCTGAACAATGACCCAGGTGATCGTCCTTCCCCACGAGGAACTGTGCCCCGAGGGCGCCGTGCTGCAGGTCGAACCCGGGCGCAGTCTCTGCGATGCGCTGCTGGATGCGGGCATCGAGATCGAGCACGCTTGTGAAAAATCCTGTGCCTGCACGACCTGCCATGTCATACTGCGCGAGGGATTCGGCTCCCTCGACGAGGCGGACGAAAAGGAGGAAGACATGCTGGACAAGGCATGGGGCCTGGAGCCGACCTCGCGTCTGAGCTGTCAGGCGCTGGTGCGCGGCACCGACCTGGTGGTGGAAATCCCGAAATATTCCATCAATATGGCGAAGGAAAAATAGGATGAAATGGAGCGACGTGCGCGTGATCGCGATTGAACTGGCGGAAGCCCATCCGGATGTCGACCCCAGGACTGTCCGCTTCACGGACCTGCACAACTGGGTGGTCGGGTTGAAGGATTTTGACGACGACCACAGCCGCGGCGGGGAAAAGGTGCTGGAGGCCATCCAGATGGCCTGGATAGACGAGGCCGAGTGATGCTGGCTTTCCTGCGCGGCACCGCCGCACGCCGGCTGTATCTTGCGGGCGCCGCCGTCATCGCCGCACTGCTCGGTTTTGCGCTGTACCTCGAATACGTCCAGCACCTGGAGCCGTGTCCTCTCTGCATGGTGCAGCGTTTCGCCTTCATCGGCCTGCTGGCGCTTTTTGCCGCCGCCAGCCTGCACAACCCGGGGCGGGTGGGCGCGTGGCTCTACGGCGTGCTGATCGGCCTGTTCGCGTTGTTCGGCGTGGCGGTTGCCGGGCGCCATATCTGGATCCAGCATCTGCCGGCCGACAAGGTGCCGGCCTGCGGTCCCGGCCTCAACTACATGCTGGACCACTTCCCCATGGCCAAGGTGCTGAAGGAGTTGATGCACGGTTCCGGCGAATGCGCGGCCCATGTCTGGAGCTTCCTCGGTCTGGGCATTCCGGAATGGTCCGTCGTGTGGTACGTCCTGCTCGGGGCGTGGGCCATCTTCATCGCGCTACGCGCGCGGCAGACGACGCCGCGGCAGGGCTGACCGGTCGCCGAAGGGGCGGGGATGAACGTCAGGGAGCTGTTGTCATCCTTCAAGCCTGGCGTGGACATCACGCCGTTTTCCGAGAAAATCCGTAGTTCGGTCGCCGCCCTGGCGGGCATGGCGCTGCTGGGGCTGGCCGTGCAAGCGGTGCCGGGTCCCGGCTACCCGCTGACCCTGCTGGCATCGATGGCCGCCGCGGCGGTCCTGCTGTTCGCCGTGCCGCACAGCCCCATGGCGCAGCCCTGGCCCCTGCTCACCGGCAACCTGCTTTCCGGCGCGGTCGGCTGGGCATGCGCGCTGTGGATACCCGGCGTGGTGTGGGCCGCAGCAGCAGCAGTCGGACTTTCCATATTTGTGATGCACCTCACGCGTTCGTTGCATCCGCCGGGTGCGGCGACCGCCATGGTCATCGTGCTCCAATTTCCGGTTTTCCACCACGACGGCGGACTGTGGACGGCCAGCATGGTCTTCGCCAACGTGCTGTTCTCCCTGTTGTTCGCCATCCTGCTGAATAACCTGGCGCACCGCGGGCGCTATCCCGTGTGGCGGCGTTCCGCCGCGCCTGCGCCACTGTCCGTGCCGCCACGGTCCGCGCCGCCGCTGACGCGCGAGGACGTGGAATGGGCCGTGCGGCAAATGGAAGGCGTCACCGACGTGAGCGCGGAAGACCTGCTCGAAATCTACCGCCGGGCGGCAGAGCACGCGCATCGCAGGGACTGAGCGCGGGCGCTTCGCCGCGGCGGCCGTTCCCGGCTTACGCTCGCGGCAAAACCGGAGTAGCATAAAGCCCCCATCCTGCCGATAAGGAGCGTGCCATGACCATTGACATCAAGCAACTGCTGGCGGACGAAGCGGAGCACCTGCTGGCGCACAAGTGCACCGGCATTCCCAGGGAAACATTGCACCTGCCGGGTCCTGATTATGTGGACCGGGTCGTCGCGATGAAGGACCGCAAGCCGGGCGTGCTGCGCAGCCTGCAGGCGCTCTATGGCCACGGCAGGCTGGCGAACACCGGCTACCTGTCGTTGTTGCCGGTGGATCAGGGCGTGGAGCACTCCGGCGGCGCGTCGTTTGCGCCCAACCCCATTTATTTCGATCCGGAGAACATCGTAAAGCTGGCGCTCGAGGGAGGCTGCAACGGCGTGGCCTCGACGCTGGGCGTGCTGTCTTCCGTGGCACGGAGCTATGCGCACAAGATCCCGTTCATTGTGAAGATCAACCACAACGAACTGCTCACCTACCCCAACGAATTCGACCAGACGCTGTTCGCCAGCGTGGACCAGGCCTTCGACATGGGCGCGGTCGCCGTCGGCGCAACGGTATTCTATGGTTCGGAGCACTCGCGCCGTCAGATCCAGGAGATTTCGGAGGCGTTCGAGCATGCACACGATCTGGGCATGGCCACCATCCTGTGGGCATATCTGCGCAACCCGGCGTTCAAGGTGGGGGACAAGGACTACCACGTGTCGGCCGACCTCACCGGCCAGGCGAACCACCTGGCGGTGACCATCAACGCCGACATCGTGAAGCAGAAAATGGCGGAGAACAATGGCGGCTACACCGCGCTCAAGTTCGGAAAGACCCACCCCAAGGTATACAGCGACCTGACCTCGGATCACCCCATAGACCTCGTGCGCTATCAGGTGGCGAACTGCTACATGGGGCGCGTAGGCATGATCAATTCGGGCGGCGCTTCAGGCAAGGACGACCTGCACCAGGCGGTGCGCACGGCGGTCATCAACAAGCGGGCCGGCGGCATGGGGTTGATCTCGGGGCGCAAGGCGTTCCAGAAGCCGATGAGGGACGGCGTGGCGCTGCTCCATGCGATCCAGGATGTTTACGCATCCCCTGACGTGACGATTGCCTAGCGGGCCTTCAGCTGGGTATCGCAGAACTCGCTGATCCACGTCGCGAGCCGTTCAGTGGTAAGGGAAGTGGGGGCGCACAGGCGCACTTCCACGCCGCCGCCGCTCCTGGCGGCCTGTAGCGATTTTCCGCCGTCGTGTAGCCAGATCAGGTAGGCGAACCAGGCGGCATGCCGTGCCGAAACCGGCGCGTCTGACGGCGTTTCCAGAAACTCCACGAGATCCTGCATGCCGGGCAACAGCGCGCTCGCGCCATCCGCCGCAATCTTTACCGCATCGGATCCCATGAGGCTCGCCAGCAGGGCCAGCGGGCCCTGGCCGCTGTCATCCGGGCGCGATTGGCGGATCTCTTCCAGCCTGGCGCGCACTGCATGGCCGAACTGTCCGGCGCGCAGTGCCTCCGCGCTCACCAGGTCGGCGTAGTCCATGGACAGCCAGTTCGGCTTGGTCTCGCTGACGCCTATGCTGGCGGCCGTCGACAGGTAACTTTCCAGAGGCGAGGGCCGGTCCGGCTCGGAGAGGCTGAGGGCCAAGGCGTGCAGCGCGCCGATGCGGTTGGACACCGTCTGGATCTGGCGCACCATCATTTTTTCGCGCAAGAGTTGGCCGTGTTCCTTGCGCAGTGCCGCAAAGTCAAGCGCCTGCCTGAGTTCCATGGTCAGCGCCGACAAATCCCAGGGCTTCTGGATGTAGCGGTGAATCTGGCCTTGGTTCACCGCGTCTATGGTGTGCCCGAGTTCGGAGTATGCCGTGGTCAGTATCCGCACGATATGCGGATACCGGGTGCGCGCGTATTGCAGCAGCTCGTTGCCGTAGCCTCCGGGCATGCGCTGGTCCGAAATCACGACCGCCAGTGTTTCAGCGTTCGCGTCGAGGAGGTGCTTCCCCTCCTCCACGCTGGAGGCGGTGATGACGGGCGCCAGCTTCTCCACGGCGCGCTGGAAATATTTGACCGCATTTGGCTCGTCATCGACGAACAGGATCTGCGGGGCGGAAGTGTCTGATGTGCTCATGTTATTTCAGTGCTCCTTGTGCTTGCTGCGCAGGAAAGGTCAGCGTAATGGCGGTACGTATATCAGGCTCGGAGGTGATGAAGATGTTGCCGCCAAACGCCTGCATGATGCGTTTGCAGAAAATCAGGCCCCAGCCGGTTCCACCGGTGCCGGAATGAGTGGTGACGGGATCCACCGTCAGCCTTTCCAGAACGTCGGGCGGAATGCCGGGGCCGTTGTCGCAGATGCGGATATAGGGGCTCGCATCCTCAGATACCGTGAGCGTCACTGCAGGGGAGGGTCTGCCCTGGAGCGCACGCAGGGCATTGCTAAGCAATGAGGACAGTATCAGCGAGATGAAACTGGGCAGACCGGCTATCTGAAAATCCTTTACCAGTTCGGTGTGAATGATGCCGCGTTGCGCCTGGCTCATGGGATAGGTATCGAGAAAGGACAGGACCAGCTCCCTTGCAGAGACGCCCTCCGCGACGGGCTGCAGCGTGCCTGCACTGCGGACCGTTTCCATAAAAGACGATAGCAGCGTCAGGCAGTAGCGTGCATTGTCGCCGATGGATTCGGACGCTTTCAGCAGTTCATCGTTTTGCGACGGAGGAATACCGGGGGCTTCCAGGCGCTCCTGCAGGCCGCGTGCGAAGTTGAGAATGGCGGCAAGCGGAGTGTTCAGTTCGTGCGCCAGGAACGACAACGTCTCATCTATGGCCTGGAGCCGCTGGGTGCGGGCATTGCGCATCTTCAGCAGATCGGATGCAAGGCGGAGCGCGCTCCCGAGCTCCTGGTAATCCAGCGGCTTTTCGAGGATGCGAAAGACTTCCCCGGTATTCACCGTTTCCAGCAGCACCTCCCGGTCGGCGTAGGCGGTGACCAGCATGCGGATGATATGGGGAAACGCTTCCGCAATCCGGCGCAGCAACTCGCCCCCGCTGCGCCCCGGCATGCGGTAATCGGAAACCACAATGCCGACCTGCGACTGCCGATCTTCCAGGATGCGCCATGCCGAATCCACATCCGGAGCGGTCAGCACCTTGTATGTTGCAGCAAACGTGCGCTCGAAATACTTCCGCGCCATATCCTCGTCGTCCACGTACAGCACGACGATCACGCCCTGTGTCGAGGTCAGCATGGGCCATCCTCATGCGAAGACGGGAAGGCGCGGGCGTTGGTGCCGGCCGCCGGGGGCCGCGGGGCGCAGGTGCGATATTGCACGGCGCTCACCGGCCTGCCCTCGGAAGATCAAAAATCATGCGCGTCCCTGCGCCGGGTTCGCTTTCGGCAAGCAGCGCGCCGCCATGCCGTTCGATCACGCTATAGCTGATGCTCAGGCCCAGCCCCAACCCCTGGCCGATTTCGCGCGTAGTGAAGAAGGGTTCGAACACGCGCGCCAGGTTTTCGCCAGAAATTCCGGGTCCGTTGTCCGCTACGGTAACCCGCAGCCGCTCGCCGGCCCAGGTTGCGGAAACGGCGATCTTCGCCTCCCTGCGCGGCACCGACTGCAGGGCCGTGGCGGCATTGCCGAGCAGATTGATGAGCACGCCGACGATGGCGCCCTCATCTCCGTGCACCATGACGTCCTCCGGCAACTGGCGGGTGATGGATATGTCCCGGGTCTCGTGCCCGACCATGCGTAGCGCGGTGTCGAGGGCGCGCGACAGCGGGAAATCGCTGCCCGCCGAGTCGGCATCCCGCGGCCGGTAGGCAAAAGTCTTCAGGTCGGACACGATGCGCTGGATGCGCTGCATGCCCTCGCGGGCATCGCCCAGGTATTCTTGGAGGGTTGCATCCGACTTTGCCGTGGGATGGTCGATCGCAAGGTTGATCGCCATCAGGCAATAGTTCACCGGGTTGTTCACTTCATGTAGCAGGCCGGAGGAGAGCGTGCCGATCGCGGCCATCTTTTCCTGCTGCAGCATCTGGCCTTTGATTTCCGCCAGATCCTTGTTGGTCTTTTCGAGCTGGGCGTTCTT
Organism: Gallionellaceae bacterium; assembly: GCA_035260545.1. Classification (GTDB taxonomy): domain Bacteria; phylum Pseudomonadota; class Gammaproteobacteria; order Burkholderiales; family Gallionellaceae; genus DATDDB01. The sequence goes on from DATFUZ010000077.1 coordinate 19,849, forward strand.
TTCACCCACCTCGGCGCGCAGACGGTACAGCATGAAGCGCGTGCGCTCGTTGAAAAATGCACTGAGCAGGCTGACTGATATGACGAAAAGCAGGATCAGCGAGTTGACCACGAAGGGGCCGCGCAGGAGGAAGCTCTCCGGGTGAACGGAGCAGGCGGCAATGTAGAGGCAGAACGTGATGACACTGAGGGCGACGTTGTACCAGAAATTGTAGGGTAGGCCGATGCCCGATGCGAATATCGCAAGGTAAAGGCCGATGCTGTACATCGAGAGCGCGCCCTGCGTTTCGGAGATCATCCAGGTGATCATGACCTGAGGCACGAGCAGCCAGAGCAGCGCAAGGGGTTCGGCTCTGTCCCGGCCCCATTGCGTCTTTAGCGCCAGGATGATCACGTAAATCAGCACGGAGGCAAACACGCGGACGGAGCCGAACAGGAATTGCCTTTCGGGGTACAGGCCGTAATCCAGGCCCATTCCGGCCAGAATGAGCACGATGGCGATATATGCGCACGCGATGCTGAAGCTTAGGCGGTGCGCGCGAATCTCGCGTTCGTATTCCAGTACCTGAGGTTGTTGCATGGTGGCGGAATAACCCCTTATTCAATGACCGCTTCGGCAAATATGTTCATGCCTGTCGCATCGACATAGACGTTACGGGACGAGCTCTGTGCGGGGATCAGGGGGCCAAGTGTGCCCTCATCGCGGTATATAAGGTACCACTCCAGCAAATGCTCCATCACGAACTTGGTCGTATTGTTGGCGTGCACATTGGTGAAAAGCAGCGTGCCGCCAGGGTGCATGCGCGATGCAAAGAGCCCGTTGAGGCGTGTGCATACCTTGTCCGAAAGGTAGTCAAACAGGCCGGCGCAGTAGACAGCGTGAAATTCCGGATTGCGTTTGCTTTTGTCGGCGCGCCGCTTGAGCAGGTCATGCACCGAATCGTGGACGTAATTGATGATAACGGATTTTCCGGTTTCGGCGACGATGGCGGACAGCTTGTCGCGCGTCCAGTTCAGCGTTTCCTCGCTGAAATCGACGAGCTCGAACGATACATACTCGGGTTTCGGGTAATTCCTGAGGAAGCGCTGTATTTCGATCGCGGGGCCGCATCCGACGTTCAGTACGCGGACCGGCTTGCCTTCCTTGCGGGCGCCATCCGCGACGCGCGTCAGGAAGGCCTCGAGGATGTCGATGCGGTTGCGGTGCGCCTGCGCGAGCACATTGCCCAGGAAGGCCGTGTTCACCATCTGGAAGTAGGTGGAAGGGCCCTTGCGGGGCTCGTCCAGCATCTGAATCACCATCTGGTAATCGCCGGCGTAGCCCAGCGGCTTCGTGTAGGTCCGGAACACGAAGGGTGCTCTGAGCAGCAGGGGGTGGAGTGCAGTCTGGGCAAAGGAGCGATGGGCCGGCGCCAGTTCCTCGGCGACTTGGCGGACTTCCTGTTCCAGCCTGCTGATGTAGGCGTTCGTCTGCTCGATCAGCGGGCTGACCAGCTCGTCGAAGACATCGCGGCGCAGTTGCCCTCCTTCCTTGGGCAGCGACTCGGACAGGTCGACCTGCTCGACCCAGCGCGAGACGTCGGCCAGGAACGCGCGCAGTTCGTTGACCGCGAGCTGGTACCCGGGCAGGATGTGGAAACGCTTGCGCCACTCTTCTATGAATGCCGTGGCGGCTTCCCCGACGGCGCCTGGCACCAGGGCGATGTTGTCGAGCTCATGCCATCCGTCGATCAGCGTGGCCGAAACGATGGCGGTGAGGCCGGTATTGACCAGGCTGACCACCACCGCGCGTCCCCGGTAGGCGACGCTGCTGCCGAAATGGATGGTTAGCTCGTCGAGCACCTCGCTGACCTGGACAATGGAGTAGGGATTGTAGACCTCCATGACCAGGGACTTGCGCTGAAGGTTGATGATGGTTCCGCGCACTGCTTCGCGCTGGGAGTTACGGAAGCTGACTAAGGGGTCGATCTGCGATTGTGTGTACAAAGGTGTATTCCCCCAAAGCCTGGATAGTATGTTTCTGAGCGGCTTGTAAAAATTATAATCCAGTTAACCCGACGGAAATACTACAACAAGAAGACTTGTTGGGGAACTGGCTGCCGCCGTCGCGCGATGGCAGACGCCGCGCGTGGGGCGCGGCGCAACCACCCCTTGGCCGCGCGCGGGCAAACCGCCCGGGATGGCGGGACGGTTCGGAACCTGCCGGATCAGCCGAAACGGCCGGTAATATAGTCTTCCGTTTCCTTGCGCTTGGGATTGGTAAAGACTGTGCTGGTGTCGCCGAATTCGATGAGATCGCCCAGGTACATGTAGGCTGTGAAGTCCGATACGCGCGCCGCTTGCTGCATGTTGTGCGTCACGATCACGATGGTGAATTCTTCCTTCAGTTCATCGATCAGCTTTTCGATATGGGCGGTGGAGATAGGGTCCAGCGCCGAAGTCGGCTCGTCGAGGAGGAGCACCTGGGGTTTGACGGCAATGGCGCGGGCGATGCACAGCCGCTGCTGCTGACCGCCGGAAAGGCCCATGCCGCTCTGCTTGAGCTTGTCGCGGACCTCGCCCCACAGCGCGGCTTTCCTGAGCGCCCATTCCACGCGGTCGTCCATGTCGTGGCGGTTGAGGCGTTCGTACAGCTTGACCCCAAATGCGATGTTGTCATAGATCGACATGGGGAAGGGCGTGGGCTTCTGGAACACCATGCCGATCTTGGCGCGCAAGGTGTTGAGGTCCTGTTTGACGCTGAGGATGTTGTCGCCGTCGAGCAGGATCTCCCCGGTGGCACGCTGCTTGGGATAGAGCTGGTACATGCGGTTGAAGGTGCGCAGCAGCGTGGATTTGCCGCAGCCGGACGGGCCGATGAAGGCAGTTACCATCTTCTCGGGAATGACGAGATTGATGTCCTTGAGGGCCCGGTAATTTCCATAGTGGAAATTCAGGTTGCGCACGATCAGCTTCGGGTTGGAGATTTTCTCGGGGTTCATCGGGTTCATCCTAGTGCGTATTGATCTTCTGGCGGAACAGCAGGCGGGCCACGACGTTCAGCGCGAGCACGCTCAAGGTGATGAGCAGCGCGGCAGCCCAGGCCAGGGCCGTCCAGTTGGAATAAGGGCTCATGGCAAAGTGGAAAATGACCACCGGCAGGTTGGCTATGGGCTGGCTGATGTCCGTGCTCCAGAACTGGTTGTTAAGGGCGGTGAACAGCAGCGGCGCCGTCTCGCCCGAGATGCGCGCCACCGCGAGCAGCACGCCGGTGATGATGCCGGCGCGCGCAGCGCGCAGGGTCACGAAATTGATGATCTTCCATTGCGGCGCGCCCAGCGCGGACGCCGCTTCACGCAACGTGTTGGGCACCAGGCGAAGCATGTTTTCGGTGGTGCGGATCACGATGGGGACAACGATGATCGCGAGCGCCAGCGCGCCGGCCCAGCCCGCAAAGTGGTGGACCTCGATCACATATATCTGATACACGAACAGGCCGATCACGATGGAGGGCGCGGACAGCAGGATATCGTTTATGAAGCGTGTCGCCGGGGCCAGCCAGCCGCGCTGGCCGTATTCGGCCAGATAGGTTCCGGCCAGGATGCCGATCGGCGTGCCGATTGCCGTGCCCAATACCGTCAGCAGCAGGCTGCCGGCAATTGCGTTAAGCAGCCCGCCGGCGTCGCCGGGCGGCGGGGTCATCTTGGTGAACACATCCAGCGTCATGGCGGGCAAGCCGCTCTTCAGCAGGGTGAACAGGATCCAGGCCAGCCAGAACAAGCCGAACAGCATCGCGAGCACTGAGATGCTCAGGGTGAGGTAATTGATCAGGCGCCGTCGTGTGTACAGGGTAATCATGGTTATGCCGCGTGTCCTTCGCGTTTGCCCAGCCGATAGAGCAGGTAACGGGCGACCGCCAGGACAAGGAAAGTGATAAAGAACAGGATCAGGCCGAGTTCGATCAGTGCCGAGGGATACAGGTCGCCGGTCGCCTCTGTGAATTCATTGGCCAGGGTCGAGGCGATGCTGTTGCCGGGCATCAGCAGCGACAGGTTCAGGTCATGGGCGTTGCCGATGACGAAGGTCACCGCCATGGTCTCGCCCAGTGCGCGGCCCAGGCCGAGCATGATGCCGCCGACCACGCCGATGCGGGTATAGGGCAGCACCACGCGCCATACCACCTCCCAGGTGGTGGCGCCGACACCGTAAGCGGATTCCTTGAGCAGGGTGGGCACGACCTCGAAAACGTCACGCATGACGGAGGCGATGAACGGGATGACCATGATGGCGAGTATGATGCCCGCCGCGAGAACGCCAATCCCCATGGGCGGCCCGGAAAAGAACGGTCCCAGCACCGGCAGCTTGCCGATGTGGTGGCTGATCCAGGGCTCGATATGATCGGCGAAGAACGGCGCAAATACGAACAGTCCCCACATGCCGTAAATGATGCTGGGGATGCCGGCCAGCAACTCGATCGCGATGCCCAGCGGGCGGCGCATCCAGCGCGGGGCCAGTTCGGTCAGGAATAGCGCGATGCCGAAACTCACCGGAATACCGATCAACAGCGCGATGCCGGCCGTCACCAGGGTGCCGAAAATGGGGATGGCAGCCCCGAACTTGTCGTTGACCGGATCCCAGTCCGTGCTCACCAGGAAATGCCAGCCAAAGGTCTTGATCGAGAGTTCGCTGCCGAAGACCAGCGAGAGGATGATGGCGACAAGGATGGACAGCACGCCAAAGGCGGCCAGCCTTGCTATATTCCGGAACAGGACATCCAGCCAGTTCTGGATTTGTCGCAGGGCATCGTGTTGTGGCATCTGCATGAGTTGGTTGGTTTATTTATCAATATAGAAGGGGGCTTGCGCCCCCTTCTCATTATAGCCGAGGAAACCCTGTTGCTGGCTAGCTTCCTGCGGATGCCGCTCCGAACTTACTTCCAGATTGCCTTGCCGTGGGCGGCCTTGATTTCCTTCTTCCAGGCCTTGTGGATCAGCTTGACCACGGGGTCGGGCATCGGGATGTAGTCCAGCGCTTCGGCCATCTGGTCGCCGTTGGCGTAGGCCCAATCGAAGAACTTCAGCACTTCCTTGGCGGTTGCGGCGTTGGCTTGCTCCTTGTGCATCAGAATGAAGGTGGCACCGGCGATGGGCCAGCTGTCCTTGCCTGCTTCATCAGTCAGGATTTCGTAGAAGCCGGGAGCCTTCGCCCAGCGTGCGCCGGCCGCGGCAGCCATGAAGGTCTTGCTGTTCGGGGACACGAAGTTACCTTCGCGGTTCTTCATCAGCACGTACGCCATCTTGTTTTGCAGGGCATAGGCATATTCCACGTAGCCGATGGAATTCTTGATGCGCTGAACATAGGATGCCACGCCTTCGTTGCCCTTGCCGCCGGTGCCGGCCTTCCAGGACACAGCGGTGCCTTCGCCGACAGCAGACTGCCAGTCCGGGCTGACCTTGGACAGGTAGTTGGTGAAGATGAAGGTGGTGCCGGAGCCGTCGGAACGGTGCACAACAGTGATGTCTTCAGCGGGCAGGTTCACGCCGCTGTTGAGGGCCGTGATTTCCGGGTCGTTCCACTTGGTGACCTTGCCCAGATAGATGTCGGCCAGGGTCTTGCCGTCCAGCTTCAGTTGGCCGGCCGCAACGCCGTCAACGTTGACCACGGGCACCACGCCGCCCATCACGGTCGGGAACTGCATCAGGCCGTTCTTCTGCAGGACGTCGGGCTTCAGCGGCATGTCGGACGCGCCGAAGTCTACGGTCTTGGCTTCGATTTGCTTGATGCCGCCGCCGGAGCCGATGGATTGATAGTTCAGGCCGATGCCCTTCTCTTTCTGGTAGGCATCAGCCCATTTGGCATAGATCGGGTAGGGGAAGGTTGCGCCCGCGCCAGTGATATTGGTCGCCAAGGCGGAGTTTGCGGCCAGCAAACCGGCTGCGAGGCCGATGCTGCCGAGGAGCGTGCGTACTTTGGTCATGGAGCTATCCTTTCCTGTGGTGTAGGTTGTACTTCCTGAGATGCTTGCCGTTTTTGCCGACAAACGCATCTTAGCCACAGCGTGTTACAGATTTATTACGCATTATACATGCCGCATAGACATAACATTGGAATGGGTATGACCTGGAAGGTGCACTCCATTTGGGGAATTGACAGGATGGTGCAAGCTGACATTGACCATTTTCCGATTCGCGGGTAGGATTGGCCTCTTTCGTTGCATTGAGTGCTGTTGGAATGCGTCGCAAGCTTGTTGCTGGAAACTGGAAAATGCATGGGTCGCTGGCTCAGAACGAGGCGTTGCTGAACGCCTTGGTGGCTGGCGTGGCGGAATTGCCCGGGGTGGACTGCGCGGTGTGCGTGCCATTCCCGTATCTGCACCAGGCGCAGCAAAAGCTGGCTGCCACCGCCGTGAAATGGGGCGCGCAGGACGTGCACCAGATGGATAAGGGGGCCTACACCGGCGAGGTGGCGGCCTCCATGCTGACCGATTTCGGTTGTGCTTACGTGCTGGTCGGGCATTCCGAGCGGCGCAGCCTGTATGGCGAGGGCAGCGTGCTGGTTGCGGAGAAATTCGTGGCCGCGCAAAAGGCGGGCCTGACGCCCGTCCTGTGTGTGGGCGAAACGCTGGAGCAGCGTGACGCCGGCGCCACCGAATCGGTGGTGGCCGAACAGCTGGACGCTGTGATCACCCTGGCGGGTGTGCAGGCGCTGGGCAGGGCGGTTGTGGCTTATGAGCCCGTCTGGGCTATAGGCACGGGCAAGACCGCCACGCCGGACCAGGCGCAGGCGGTGCATGCGTATATCCGGCAGCGGGTTGCGGGTCTCGACCAAGGCGTGGGGCGGGGGCTGCAAATCCTATACGGCGGCAGCGTGAAGGCGTCGAATGCCGCAGAACTGTTTGCGATGAAGGACATAGATGGCGGGCTGATCGGCGGTGCGTCGCTGATTGCAGAGGACTTTCTGGCGATTTGCGCGGCGGGCGCCGCGGCGGATGCCGTGCAGATTTAACTGAGTGGGGTAGCAAGTGGAGATTTTCGTTTGGGTGGTGCATGTGCTGACAGCGATCGTGCTGATCGGGCTGGTGCTGATGCAACACGGCAAAGGTGCGGACATGGGCGCCGCCTTCGGCACAGGGTCGGCTGGCAGCCTCTTCGGTTCTGCGGGTTCGGCGAATTTCCTCAGCCGCAGCACGGCGGTTGCGGCGACGATCTTCTTTCTGACCAGCATGACGCTGACATATATGTATAGCCATCATGTGCAGTCGCTGGGCGTGATGGACAAGGCCAGCCTGTCGGCTCCGGCTGTGCCCGCTGGCGCGGCGCAGCAGACGCAGCCTGCGGCGGGCGCCCCGGCTCCTGCGAAGTCGAGCGAAATACCAAAGTAAATACAAGATAACGTAAAGAAATACGTGGCGGGCGGCGCTGGTGACCGCCTGCCTGAAGAATTGCCGATGTGGTGAAATTGGTAGACACGCTATCTTGAGGGGGTAGTGGCGAAAGCCGTAGCAGTTCGAGTCTGCTCATCGGCACCAGATAAAATAAAACCGGGGTGCAACGCAACTCCCGGAATCGACGATTCGGGTCGGGCACGGGGGGCGTGCCGCGATGGAGGAGAATGATAATGCTGGAAAATTATTTCCCAGTACTGCTGTTTATTATTGTCGGTTTGGTCATGGGCGTGGCGCCCCTCGTGCTGGGGCGCCTGCTCGGGCCGCATCGCCCTGATGATGCCAAGCTGTCGCCGTATGAGTGCGGCTTCGAGGCTTTCGAGGACGCGCGCATGAAATTCGACGTGCGCTACTACCTCGTCGCCATCCTGTTCATCCTGTTTGATCTCGAGATTGCGTTTCTGTTTCCCTGGGCGGTTGTGCTCAAGGAGATCGGCTTGCCCGGATTCATCGCCATGGTAGTGTTCCTGGGCATTCTGGTCGTTGGCTTTATCTACGAATGGATGAAAGGGGCGCTGGAGTGGGAGTGATGGAAGGAAACGGCCTGCTGCACGGCAAGCTCGAGAAGGGGTTTGTCGTTACGACGGCAGATACCATCATCAACTACGCGCGCACCGGATCCCTGTGGCCGATGACTTTCGGCCTCGCCTGCTGCGCAGTCGAAATGATGCACGCAGCGCTGCCGCGATATGACCTGGACCGCTTCGGCGCGGGAGCTTTTCGTCCAAGCCCGCGGCAGTCGGACGTCATGATCGTCGCCGGCACCCTGTGCAACAAGATGGCGCCGGCGCTGCGCAAGGTCTATGACCAGATGCCCGAGCCGCGCTGGGTGATCTCCATGGGCTCGTGCGCCAACGGCGGCGGCTACTACCACTATTCCTATTCCGTGGTGCGCGGCTGCGATCGCATCGTACCTGTCGACATCTACGTTCCGGGCTGCCCGCCGACCGCAGAAGCACTGCTCTATGGCGTGATTCAGTTGCAGAACAAGATCAAGCGTACCAACACCATTGCGCGCGGGTGACCATGGCTGCCAATCTGAAAACACTGCAGGAACTGCTGGGGCGGGCGCTGGGCGACAAGGCAGTGAGCCTCGTCGAGCGCCTGTATGAACTGACACTGACCGTCCGCGCCGCAGATCTGGCAAGCGTGATGGCCCTATTGCGCGACCGGCAGGATCTGCGCTTCGAGCAATTGGTCGACGTGTGCGGCATGGACTACTCCGCCTATGGAAGCGACGTCTCGCAGGGCGGCGCATATTTGCCATCGAGCACCGAAGGTGGTGCATACCGCCCGCAGGCCGACACCTCGCGCGAGACGTTCCCGCGCCGTTTCGCGGCGGTTTATCATCTGCTTTCGTACGCGCACAACGCGCGCCTGCGCGTTCGCGTGTTTGCCGAGGACGACGAATTCCCCACGCTTGATACGGTCACGGGAATTTGGCCCTCGGCCAACTGGTACGAGCGCGAGGCATTCGACCTGTATGGGATTGTCTTCGTCGGCCACCCCGACCTGCGCCGCATCCTCACCGACTATGGCTTTTCCGGCAATCCGTTCCGCAAGGACTTCCCGCTCTCCGGCAACGTCGAAATGCGTTACGACCCGGAGCAGAAGCGCGTGATTTATCAGCCGGTCAGCATCGACCCGCGTGAGGTCACTCCGCGCATCGTCCGCGAAGAACATTACGGCGGTAATTGACCATGTCCGAGATTAAAAATTACACCCTGAATTTTGGGCCGCAGCACCCAGCTGCGCACGGTGTGCTGCGCCTGGTGCTGGAACTGGATGGTGAGGTGGTCGAGCGCGCCGATCCGCACATCGGCCTGCTGCACCGCGCCACCGAGAAGCTGGCCGAGCACAAGACCTTCCTGCAGTCCGTGCCCTATATGGACCGCCTGGACTATGTGTCCATGATGGTCAATGAGCACGCCTACGTGATGGCCATCGAGAAGCTGCTGGGCATCGAGGTGCCGCTGCGCGCGCAGTACATCCGCGTCATGTTCGATGAGATCACCCGTATCCTCAACCACCTGCTGTGGCTGGGCGCGGTGGGCATCGACCTGGGCGCGATGACCATGTTCTTCTACACCTTCCGCGAGCGCGAAGACCTGCTGGATTGCTATGAATCGGTATCCGGCGCGCGCATGCATGCTGCCTATTACCGTCCGGGCGGCGTTTATCGCGATCTGCCCGATTCCATGCCGCAGTACGAGCCGAGCAAGGTGCACAACGCTTCCGAGGTCAAGCGCATGAACGTGCCGCGCCAGGGCTCGCTGCTGGATTTCCTCGAGGACTTCACCAACCGCTTCCCGGGCTACATCGACGAATACGAAACCCTGCTCACCGACAACCGCATCTGGAAGCAGCGCACGGTCGGCATCGGCGTCGTCTCGCCTGAGCGCGCGATGGCGCTCGGTTTTACCGGCCCCATGCTGCGCGGTTCGGGCGTGGCGTGGGACCTGCGCAAGAAGCAGCCCTACGAGGTCTACGACCGCCTGGACTTCGACATTCCCATCGGCGTCGAGGGCGATTGCTACGACCGCTATCTGGTGCGCGTCGAGGAGATGCGGCAATCCAACCGCATCATCAAGCAGTGCATAGACTGGCTGCGCAAGAACCCCGGCCCGGTGATGGTGGACAACTTCAAGATTGCCCCGCCGAAGCGCGAAGCGATGAAGCAGAACATGGAAGAGCTGATTCACCACTTCAAACTGTTCACCGAGGGCATGCACGTGCCGGAGGGCGAGGTGTATTCGGCGGTGGAGCATCCCAAGGGCGAATTCGGCATTTACCTCGTGTCGGACGGCGCAAACAAGCCCTACCGCATGAAGATCCGTGCGCCTGGATTTGCCCATCTTTCGTCGCTGGACGAGATGACCCGCGGCCATATGATCGCGGACGTGGTCGCCATCATCGGCACACAGGATATCGTATTCGGAGAGGTGGACCGCTGATGGCTGCCTCCCGAAATCCGGATCTAACCCCGGCTGCTGCGCTGCGCAGATTTTTCCGCGCGTTGCATTTGGGCGGACTTTGAATTTTTAGAGGCATCCGTACATGCTGTCAGATTCGATACAGGAAAAGATCAACCGCGAGTTGAAGAAATATCCGGCCGATCAGAAGCGGTCTGCCGTGATGGCTGCGCTGCGCTTCGTGCAGGACGAAAAGGGCTGGATTTCCAACGACGACATGGTGGATGTGGCGGACTTTCTGGAGATGCCGCACGTCGCGGTGTACGAGGTCGCAACCTTCTATCACATGTTCAACCTCGAGCCTATGGGCAGGTACACGCTGACGGTGTGCACGAATCTGTCGTGTCAGTTGATGGGGGCGAACGAAACCCTGGATTACCTCAAGCAGAAGCTCGGCATCGGGCTGAACGAAACGACGGCGGACGGCAAGTGGGCCGTGCGCGAGGCGGAATGCATGGGCGCCTGCGTGGAAGCGCCGCTGCTCACCGTCAACAACAAGCGCATGTGTTCGCGCCTGACCCCTGGCAAGATAGACCAGATACTCGCGGAGTTGGACAAATGAGCGGCCCGGTCATCTACACTACGATGCACTTCGACCAGCCGTGGACGCTGGAAAATTACCTCAAGGTCGGCGGCTACTTGGCCTTGCGCAAGGTGCTGGAACAGAAAATGACGTCCGAGCAGATCATTGCCGAGGTAAAGACCTCCGCGCTGCGCGGCCGCGGCGGCGCTGGCTTCCCCACCGGGCTCAAGTGGACATTCATGCCCAAGGATTACCAGGGTGAAAAATACATCGTATGCAATTCGGACGAAGGCGAGCCCGGGACGGCCAAGGACTGGTACATCCTGCGCTACAACCCGCATGCGCTGATCGAGGGCATGGCCATCGCCGCCTACGCCATGGGCGTAAAGACCGGCTACAACTATGTGCATGGCGAAATCTTCGAGGCCTACGAGCGCATGGAAGCAGCCTGCGAGGAGGCGCGCGCGGCCGGCTATCTCGGCAAGAACATCCTGGGCGCGGGGTTTGAGTTCGACCTGCACAACCACCTGGGTTACGGCGCATACATCTGCGGCGAAGAAACCGCGCTGCTTGAATCGATAGAGGGCAAGAAGGGGCAGCCGCGCTACAAGCCGCCGTTCCCCGCGAGCTATGGCCTTTACGGCAAACCCACCACCATCAACAACACGGAAACGTTTGCCAGCGTCCCTTACATCATCCGTGAGGGCGGGCAGAAGTTTCTCGAACTCGGCCGGCCCAACAATGGCGGCACCAAGCTGTTCTCGGTCTCCGGCCACGTCAATAACCCGGGCAATTTCGAAGTGCCGCTGGGGACGCCGTTCCGCAAACTGCTGGAAATGGCCGGCGGCGTACGCAACGGCCACAAGCTGAAGGCTGTGATTCCCGGCGGCTCTTCCATGCCCGTGCTGCCCGGCGAGATCATGATGGAAACCGACATGGACTACGACTCGCTGCAGAAGGCGGGATCGTACCTCGGCAGCGGCGCGGTGATCGTGATGGACGAAACCACCTGCATGGTGCGCGCCCTGGAGCGCCTTTCCTATTTTTACTACGAGGAATCCTGCGGCCAGTGCACGCCCTGCCGCGAGGGCACCGGCTGGCTGTACCGCATCGTGCACCGCATCGAGCACGGGGAGGGCAAGCCCGAAGATCTCGACCTGCTGCTGGATCTCTGCGACAACATCGCCGGGCGCACCATTTGCGCGCTGGGCGATGCCGCAGCATGGCCGGTGCAGGGCATGCTCAAGCATTATCGCCATGAGTTTGAGCATCACATCGAACACAAACGTTGTCTGGTGTAAGGGTTGGGCACATGATCAACATCGAAATAGACGGCAACAAGATTGCGGCCGAGAGCGGCACCACCGTGATCCAGGCGGCGCGCCAGGCCGGCATCTACATTCCGCATTTCTGCTACCACAAGAAGCTGTCCGTGGCTGCCAACTGCCGCATGTGCCTGGTACAGGTGGAGAAGGCGCCCAAGCCGCTGCCCGCGTGCGCCACGCCTGTTGCCGAGGGCATGAAGGTCTTCACCAATTCGGCGCAGGCGGTGAAGGCGCAGAGGGGGGTGATGGAGTTCTTGCTCATCAATCATCCCCTGGACTGCCCGATCTGCGATCAGGGCGGCGAATGCGAGCTGCAGGACCAGGCGGTGGGCTATGGTGCGAGCGCCTCGCGCTACCAGGAGGCCAAGCGCGTCGTGCTTCCCAAGGACCTCGGCCCCCTGGTGGCAGCCGAGGAAATGACGCGCTGCATCAACTGCACGCGCTGCATCCGCTTTGGCGTCGAGATCGGCGGCCAGATGGAACTCGGCCAGGCGTTCCGCGGCGAACAGGCGGAAATTCTTTCCTTTGTCGGCGGCGCCGTCGAATCCGAAGTCTCCGGCAACATGATAGATCTGTGCCCGGTGGGCGCACTGACCAGCAAGCCGTTCCGCTATACCGCGCGCTCTTGGGAGCTGTCGCGCCGCAAGTCCGTGAGCCCGCACGACAGCCTCGGCTCCAACCTGATCGTGCAAACGAAGAATAACCGCGTGATGCGCGTGCTGCCGCTTGAAAACGAAGAGATCAACGAGTGCTGGCTGTCCGACAAGGACCGCTTTAGCTACGAAGGGCTGGCCGCACCCGAGCGCCTGACTCAGCCCATGGTGCGCAAGGATGGCGCATGGCAAGAGGTGAGCTGGCAGGAAGCCCTGGAATTTGCCGGCAACGGCCTGCGCCAGCTTGCGGGCGAGGGCGCTGAACAACTGGGCGCACTGGCGACGCCGCACTCCACCCTGGAAGAACTCTACCTGCTGCAAAAACTGCTGCGCGGCGTGGGCAGCGACAATGTCGATTTCCGCCTGCGCCAGTCCGATTTCAGCGCCGACGGCAAGCAGTCGGGCACGCCCTGGCTCGGTATGTCCATCGCCGAACTGCTCGACGTCGACCGCCTGCTGATCGTCGGCAGCTTTCTGCGCAAGGATCAGCCGCTACTGGCCGCGCGCATCCGTCAGGCAGCGAAGAAGGGCATGCAGGTCAGCATCATTCATTCCGCCGACGACGATCTGCTGATGCCCGTCGCACACAAGGCCATCGTCGCGCCTGCTGCCATGGTGGACGCCCTGTCTCAGGTGGCGAACGCGGTCGCGGCGAAGCAGCAGGACGGCATTGCCGGCAGCCTGCTCTCCGGCAAGCGTGCGGCCGTGGTGCTGGGCAATTTCGCGCAGCAGCACCCGCAAGCGGTGCAACTGCAGGCGCTGGCGCAGCAGATCGCACAGGGCGCCGGCGGCAAATTCGGCTTCCTCGGCGAGGCGGCGAACAGCGTGGGCGGTTATCTCGCCAACGCGCTGCCCGGCGCCAAAGGCATGAACGCCGCTGCCATGGTGGCCGCACCGCGGAAGGCCTATGTGCTGCTGAATGCGGAACCGGAACTCGACTGCGCCGACCCGCAGCAGGCGATTAAAGCCATGCAGGCCGCCGATCTGGTGGTCGCGCTGTCCGCCTACAAGCACCGGGCGCAGGATTACGCCGACGTGATGCTGCCCATCGCGCCGTTCGCCGAGACCTCCGGCACTTTCGTCAGCATGGAAGGACGCGTGCAGAGCTTCAAGGGCGCGGTCCAGCCGCAGGGCGAGGCGCGTCCGGCGTGGAAGGTGCTGCGTGTTCTGGGCAACCTGCTGAACGTGACGGGATTCGATTACGAAACCAGCGAACAAGTGCGCGACGAGGCCCTGGGCGGTGGGGACGTTGTGGCAAAACTGAACAACGGCCTGATGGCCGCACCCGCTGCCAGCGCCAGCACCCCGGTGCAGGCCGGGCTGCAGCGCGTGGCCGATGTGCCCATTTATGCGGCCGATGCCGTGGTGCGCCGGGCTGCCTCGCTGCAGGCGACAGCGGACGCGGCGACCCCCGTGCTGAGGATGAATGGCGCGGAACTGAAGAATCTGGGACTGCAGCCTGGTGCGCAGGCCAGGGTCAGCCAGGGGGAGGGGAGCGTCCAGTTGGCCGTGGCCGAGGATAACGGCCTGCCGGCGGGCGTGGCGCGCGTGGCAGCGGGCCATCCGGCGACAGCCGCACTGGGCGCGATGTTCGGGATGATAAAGGTGGAGCGCGCATGATGGAATTGCTGCATACCATAGACCAGCACGGCCATAGCCTGTTCGGCGCTTGGTGGGGGCCGCTGCTCACGGTGCTGTGGACCGTGGCAAAGATACTGGTTGTTGTGCTGCCCATCATGGGCAGCGTCGCCTACCTTACCCTGGCCGAGCGCAAGATCCTGGGCTTCATGCAGGTCCGCCCTGGCCCCAACCGCGTCGGCATCTGGGGGCTGCTGCAGCCGCTGGCGGACGGCATCAAGCTGCTGCTGAAGGAAATCATCATCCCCAGCAAGGCCAACCGCTTCCTGTTCGTTTCTGCGCCGGTGCTGGCGCTGACGCCCGCGCTGGCCGCATGGGCGGTGATTCCCTTCGGCGACGGCATGCAGGTGGCGAACGTCAATGCCGGCCTGCTGTACATCCTGGCCATGACCTCGCTCGGCGTATACGGCATCATCATTGCCGGCTGGGCTTCCAACTCCAAGTATGCTTTCCTGGGTGCGTTGCGCTCCGCCGCCCAGATCGTGTCCTACGAGTTGGCCATGGGCTTCGCACTGGTGTGCGTGCTGCTGGCGGCGCAGAGCATGAACCTGGGCGACATCGTGCGCGGCCAGTCGCACGGCGTCACGCTGTTCGGCTGGCACCTCGAGGGGATCGCCGGCTGGTATTTCATTCCGCTTTTCCCCATGTTCGTGGTCTATTTCCTGTCGGGTGTGGCCGAAACCAACCGCGCCCCGTTCGACCTGGCCGAAGACGAATCGGCCCTCGTGGCCGGTTTCCATACCGAATATTCCGGCATGGGCTTTGCCCTGTTCTTCCTCGCCGAATACGCCAACATGATCCTGATCTCGGCGCTGGCTTCGGTGATGTTCCTCGGCGGCTGGCTCAATCCGTTCCACGGCTGGGCCGGGATCGGTCCGCTGACCGACAAGATCCCCGGCCTGTTGTGGATGCTGGGCAAGATGTCGTTCCTGCTGTTCCTGTTCCTGTGGTTCCGCGCGACCTTTCCGCGCTACCGCTACGACCAGCTGATGCGGCTGGGCTGGAAAGTGTTTATCCCGCTTACCCTGGTGTGGCTGACGATAATCGCCGCCTGGATGCAGACGCCGTATTGGCTGTGGTGACGTGACGATGGATAAGATCAAGCATTTCGTAAAGACATTCACCCTGTTCGAGCTGCTCAAGGGCTTGTCTGTGACGGGGCGCTATTTATTCGCGCGCCATGTCACGATCCAGTACCCGGATGAAAAGACGCCGCTCAGCGCCCGCTTCCGCGGGCTACACGCCCAGCGCCGCTATGCCAACGGCGAGGAACGCTGCATCGCCTGCAAGCTGTGCGAAGCGGTGTGTCCCGCACTGGCGATCAACATCGAAGTGGCGGAGCGCGAAGACGGCACGCGGCGCACCACGCGCTACGACATCGACCTGGTGAAGTGCATCTTCTGCGGCTTCTGCGAGGAGTCCTGTCCGGTGGACGCCATTGTCGAGACGCGCATCTTCGAGTATCACGGCGAAAAGCGGGGTGACCTGCTTTACACCAAGGACATGCTGCTGGCGGTGGGCGACAAATACGAAGAACAGATCGCCCGTGACCGCGCGGCGGATGCGAAATACCGATAAAGGGATGCGTTGATGATAGAGACAGTGGTCTTTTATGTGTTCGCGGCACTGACGGTGTTTGCGGCCGTGCGCGTGATCACCGCGCGCAACCCGGTGCACGCCGCGCTGTTCCTGGTGCTGGCGTTCTTTGCCATGGCGGGCATCTGGCTGCTGCTCGATGCGGAGTTCCTGGCCATGACCCTGATCCTGGTGTATGTCGGCGCGGTGATGGTGCTGTTCCTGTTCGTGGTGATGATGCTGGACATCAACATCGAGCGCCTGCGCGAGGGCTTTTGGCGCTGGTTCCCCTTCGGCCTGATGCTTGCGGCCGTGATGGTGGGCGAAATGATCTGGGTGCTGGGCAGCCGCCGCACCGCGGAGACGTCCGCAGCCGTGGTGCATGGCGCCGATTACAGCAACGTCAAGGAACTGGGGCGTCTGATCTACACCGAATATGTCTATCCGTTCGAATTGGCGTCGGTGCTGCTGTTGATCGCCATCGTTGCGGCGATCGCGCTGACCCTGCGCCGCCGCAAGGACAACAAATCACAGGACGTGGCGAAGCAGGTCGCGGTGCGGCGCGAGGATCGGGTGCGCGTGGTGCAGGTTGCCAGCGAGGCCAGGCCCGAAAGGGCCGGGGCCGAAACGGGCGCCGCAGAATAGAAAGGCGGGGGAGGAACAATATGCTGAATCTGGGGCTGTCGCATTATCTCGTGCTGGGCGCGGTGCTGTTCGCCATCAGCGTGGTGGGCATCTTTCTTAACCGCAAGAATATCATCGTGCTGCTGATGGCGATCGAAATGATGCTGCTCGCGGTGAACACCAACTTCATCGCCTTTTCGCATTACCTTAATGATACCGCCGGGCAGGTGTTCGTGTTTTTCATCCTTACCGTCGCGGCGGCCGAGGCGGCCATCGGCCTGGCGATTCTTGTGGTGCTGTTCCGCAATCTGCGCACCATCAACGTCGATGATCTGGGCAAGTTGAAGGGTTGATATGGCACTGGCAAACGTTCACTTCCTGGTTCCCCTGGTTCCGCTGGCGCCTCTGGCGGGCGCGATTGCGGCGGGCTTGTTCGGCAAGGCGCTGGGCCGTGCGTGGTCGCACCGCATCACCATCGCCCTCGTCGCGGTCTCGTTTTTCGCATCCCTGTCCCTGCTGTGGCATGTGGTCAATGTTGCGACGATAGGTCCGCTGGCAGGCTATCGGTGGATGGCCGCTGCCGACCATCTGCAGATAGGCGTCGGCTTCCTGGTCGACCGCATGAGCGCGATGATGATGGTGGTGGTGACCGGCGTCTCGCTGATGGTGCACATCTACACCATAGGCTATATGCGGGATGACCCGGGTTATCAGCGCTTCTTCAGCTACATCTCGCTGTTTACGTTTTCCATGCTGATGCTGGTGATGTCCGACAACTTCATCCAGCTCTTCTTCGGCTGGGAAGCGGTGGGCCTGGTTTCCTATTTGCTGATCGGCTTCTGGTACACGCGCCCGACGGCGATCTATGCCAACCTCAAGGCCTTCCTGGTCAACCGCGTGGGCGATTTCGGCTTCCTGCTGGGTATCGGCCTGGTGCTGATGGTGTTCCATACCGCGGATTACGAGCAGGTGTTTCACGATGCGCCGGCGCTGGTCCAGGATTTCGCGCCCATCCCGGGCGTCGCATGGAACCTGATGACGACCATCTGTGTGCTGCTGTTCATCGGCGCCATGGGCAAGAGCGCCCAGTTCCCGCTGCATGTCTGGCTGCCCGACTCCATGGAAGGCCCGACCCCGATCTCCGCGCTGATCCACGCCGCGACCATGGTGACTGCGGGCATCTTCATGGTGGCGCGCATGTCGCCGCTGTTCGAACTGTCCGATACCGCGCTCTCCTTCATCATGATCATAGGCGCGATCACCGCCCTGTTCATGGGCTTCCTCGGCATGATCCAGAACGACATCAAGCGGGTGATCGCCTATTCCACGCTGTCCCAGCTCGGCTACATGACGGTGGCGCTAGGCGCTTCGGCCTATTCGGCTGCGCTGTTCCACCTGATGACTCACGCCTTCTTCAAGGCGCTGCTGTTCCTGGCGGCCGGCTCGGTGATCATCGGAATGCACCACGATCAGGACATCCGCAACATGGGCGGCCTGCGCAAGTATATGCCCATCACCTGGATCACCTTCCTTATCGGCTCGCTCGCCCTGATCGGCATGCCGTTCTTTTCCGGCTTCTATTCCAAGACCAGCAT
>DATFUZ010000078.1:0-15552 GCA_035260545.1 Gallionellaceae bacterium
AAGGCAGACGGCTTATCGCCAGCTATTCCGGGCGCAGATTCCCAGGGATGAACTGGAAGCGATCCGCAATGCGACGAACAAGGCCTGGGTGCTGGGGGAGGGGCGCTTCCTGCAGAAGGTGGAGGCGTTGTCGCAGCGGCGTGCTGCGCCCTTGCCCAAGGGCAGGCCGCGGGTGGCGCAGGAATAGCTCAAGCCCGAGCCCGTTTGCCTGCGCCTCGCGGCAATCCCGCCACACCATAGGCACCCTGCCCCGGCCGGGCCCGCGCGGTGGCGTATAATGCCGGACTTTTACCCTCTAGGAATGACCGTGTCCGACCGCCTTGCCGTCACCCTCCAATATCTTTACCCCAAACGCGGGCTGACCGTGCTGGCGGGCGCCTTTGCGCGCGCGAGGCTGGGCGGGCTCACGACCTGGGCGGCGCGGCGGTTTGCGGCGCGCTATGGGGTGAACATGGCGGAGGCGGAGAATCCGGACCTGGCGAGCTACGCTACGTTCAACGATTTCTTCACGCGGCCGCTGAAGGCGGGCGCGCGGCCCCTGGCGGATGCAGCTTTCCTGTGTCCGGTGGACGGCGCGATCAGCCAGTTCGGGGCCATCGAGCGCGACAGTATCTTTCAGGCCAAGGGTCACAGCTATACCACGACGGCGCTGGTGGGCGGCGATGCGAAGCTGGCAGCGAAGTTCGAGAACGGCAGCTTCGCCACGCTGTACCTCAGCCCGAAGGACTACCACCGCATCCACATGCCCTGCGACGGGCGGTTGACTCGCATGATCTATGTGCCGGGCGATCTGTTTTCGGTGAACCCGGTGACGGCGCGCGGGGTGCCCGGCCTGTTTGCGCGCAATGAGCGGGTGGTGTGCGTGTTCCAGGGCGCGGCGGGTCCGTTCGTGATGGTGCTGGTGGGCGCGACGGTGGTCGGCAGCATGGCGACGGTGTGGCATGGGGTGGTCAATCCGCCGCGCAGCCGCGGCGTCCGCGAGTGGCTGTATGACGGCCACGTCGTCGAGTTGCAAAAGGGCGACGAGATGGGCCGCTTTCTGCTTGGTTCGACGGTGGTCATGCTGTTTCCGCAGAACACCTTGACCTTCAACCCCGCATGGCAGGCGGGTGGCGCCATCCGCATGGGCGAGGCGATGGGCGGCCGCGGATAGAGCGTTTCTGCCGGGGCTGTTTCCGCATCGTTCGGGCCTCGCCCGATCCGGCGGCCGCTGCATGCAGTGCTGCACGCACTTCGGGAGGTGTGCTTTCCGCCACCGTCACAGCACGCTATGATATTTTAGGTGGCGGCGATCGGCAATTGATTCTGACGACTGGAGGCATCATGGGTTTGCTGGATTGGTTCAAGTCCGCTGCTGGCGCGGCGGGTGACAGGGGAGATATTTCGGCGGTGAAGCTCGACCAGGGCGAATCGGCCGAAGTGGCGGGGCTGGATTTTCAGGCAGCGGTTTCGGCGCACCAGAAATGGAAGACGCGGCTGCAGGCCTGCATAGACGGCACCAACGAGGAGAAGCTCGATGCCGAGGTCATCGGCCGTGATGACCAGTGCGTGCTTGGGAAGTGGATCTACGGCGAAGGGATGGCCACCTTCGGCGAGGGCGCCGCGTTCAAGGACTTGCAGAGCGCGCACGCCGAATTCCACCGTGTTGCAGCCATGGTGCTGAATGCCGTTTACGACGGACGCAAGGAGGAGGCCGGCCAGTTGCTCGCCTCCCGGTTCTCCCAGGCTTCGGTGCGGGTTCTGGGGCTGTTGGCCAACCTCTTCGTTCAGGCCAGGGGCTGAGTTTCGGGGCCCTGGCGCGGGGCTCTGATGATTTCCGGAGAACAGGCGGGTGTATACCCGCTTCTGCTTTCCTGCTTGCGGGATTTCCGCTCAGTGATTTCCTGTTCCGCGCGTTCGCCGTGGGCGGGCAGGGCGGTTCGCCGGGGCGGGGCCGGCCATGGCCGCCCCGTCTCTAGTGTTCCAGGGACTTGATGATGTCCTCGACCACCTTCTTGGCATCGCCGAACACCATCATGGTCTTGTCCATGTAGAACAGGTCGTTGTCCAGACCGGCGTAGCCGGTTGCCATGGAGCGCTTTACCACCAGCACGGTGCGAGCCTTGTGCGCCTCGAGGATGGGCATGCCGAAGATTGGGCTGTTGGGGTCGGTCTTCGCGGCGGGGTTCACCACGTCGTTCGCGCCGATTACCAGCACCACGTCGGTGTCGGCGAATTCGTTGTTGATCTCGTCCATTTCGAAAACCTGGTCGTAGGGCACTTCGGCCTCGGCCAGCAGCACGTTCATATGGCCGGGCATGCGGCCCGCCACGGGATGGATGGCGTAGCGCACGTTCACGCCTTTCTCGGTGAGCAGCTTGGACATTTCGTTGATCGCATGCTGCGCGCGCGCCACGGCCAGGCCGTAGCCCGGCACGATGATGACCGAGCTGGCATTGCCCATCAGGAAGGCGGCATCCTCCGCGCTGCCGCTGCGGTAGGTGCGTTGCTCGCCGCCGCCGGCTGCAGCCGCGGCCTCTCCGCCGCCGAAGCCGCCCAGAATCACGTTGAGGAAGGCGCGGTTCATCGCCTTGCACATGATGTAGGAGAGGATCGCGCCGGAGCTGCCTACCAGGGAGCCGGCGATGATCAGCATGTTGTTGTTCAGCGTGAAGCCGATGCCCGCTGCCGCCCAGCCGGAATAGGAGTTGAGCATGGACACCACCACCGGCATGTCTGCGCCGCCGATGGGGATGATGATGAGCACGCCCAGCGCCAGCGCGATGCCGACCATGACCAGCAGCGGCATCCAGGCCGGATGCATGAAGAAGGCGATGCCGAACCCCAGCATCACCAGTGCCAGCGCCAGGTTCAGCCAGTGCTGGCCGGCGAAGCGCACCGGTTTGCCGGAGAGTTTGCCGGAGAGCTTGCCGAAGGCGATGATGGAGCCGGTGAAGGTGATCGCGCCGACGAAGGAGCCGATGAACAGCTCGATGCGGTTGGAGACATGCAGCGTCGCGCCTATGCCGTAGGCCATGGGGTTGTTGAACGCAGCCATGGCGATGAGCACCGCGGCCAGGCCCACCAGCGAGTGCATGGCGGCGACCAGTTCCGGCATCTGCGTCATCTGGATGCGGCGGGCCACGAAGGCGCCTATGCTGCCGCCGACGGCAATCGCGGCGAGGATGTAGTAGACGTTATGGGTGATCGTCAGCGTGGTCACCACGGCGATGAGCATGCCCACCATGCCGAACAGGTTGCCGCGCCGCGCGGACATCGGCGAGGAGAGGCCCTTCAGGGCGAGGATGAACAGGATGGCGGCGCCCAGGTAGGCGAGCGCGACTTGATTGACCGACAGCATTTTTTATTTGCCCTTTTTCTTGAACATGTCCAGCATGCGCTGGGTCACGAGGAAACCGCCGAACACGTTGATCGCTGCCAGCGCCACGGCGACGAGGCCCAGGATCATGCCCGCATCCATCTTCTGAGGGCCGGCGGCCAGCATGGCGCCGACGATGATGATGCCCGAAATCGCGTTGGTCACCGACATCAGCGGCGTGTGCAGCGCGGGCGTGACGTTCCACACCACGTGGTAGCCGACGAAGACCGCCAGGACGAAGACCGTGAGGTTCACTACGACAGGATCGATAGTCATCTGTTGCTCCGGATGATTATTTGCCGAGGACTTCACCGTCCAGGCACAGCAGGGTGCCGGCGATGATGTCGTCCTCGCGGTTGATGTTCATTGCTCCGCCTGCCTTGGGATCGCACAGCAGGTTGAGGAAGTTGAGCAGGTTGCGCGAATAGAGCGCGGAGGCGTCCGCCGCCACCGAGGCGGCCAGGTTGGGATCGCCCACCAGCGTCACGCCGTGCTTGACCACGGTCTTGTCCAGCTCGGTCAGCGGGCAGTTGCCGCCGGCTTCCACCGCCAGGTCCACAATCACCGATCCCGGTTTCATGGATTTCACCATCTCCTCGGTCACCAGCACCGGCGCAGACCGGCCCGGGATCAGCGCGGTGGTGATCACGATGTCGGCGGCGGCCACGCGTTTGGCGACTTCGGCCTTCTGCCGGTCCAGCCAGCTTTGCGGCATGGGGCGCGCATAGCCGCCCACGCCTTCGGCGGCCTCGCGTTCCTCGTCGGTCTCATAGGGCACATCGATGAACTTGCCGCCCAGCGATTCCACCTGTTCCTTCACGGCGGGGCGCACGTCGGAAGCCTCGATCACCGCGCCCAGGCGCTTGGCCGTGGCGATGGCCTGCAGTCCCGCCACGCCCACGCCCAGCACGACCACGCGCGCGGCTTTCACCGTGCCGGCGGCCGTCATCAGCATGGGCATGAAGCGCTTGTATTGATTGGCGGCGACGATCACCGCCTTGTAGCCGGAGATGTTTGCCTGGGAGGAGAGCACGTCCATCGCCTGGGCGCGCGTGGTGCGCGGGAGTTTTTCCATCGCGAAGGCGGCGATGCCCTGTTTCGCATAGGCGGCCACCAGGACGGCGTCGTGCGGGGACAGCAGGCCGATCAGCGCCGTGCCCTTCTTGATTTGCGCCAGTTCGGCCTCGGTGGGGGCCTTGACCTTGAGGATGATCTCGGCCTGGGCATAGAGCTCGGCCGCGCTGGCCAGCGCCGCACCGGCCGCCGCGAATTCCGCGTCGGGAATGCTCGCAGCTTCCCCCGCGCCTTGTTGCACCAGCACCTGGTGCCCCGCGGCCAGCATCTTCTTCACCGTTTCGGGCGTTGCCGCCACCCGGGTCTCGCCCGCGCGCGTCTCCGCGGGAATGCCTATACGCATCAAACCTCCCCCTAAATCAGATCCTTTGAAAAAAAGCCCGGCGACGCCGGGCGGTATTCTTATTGCGCTGATTCTGCACTGGCGCAATTATACGGACTTTTTCGGCTTCGTGCCGCTGTCCGTCCCGGCGGCCCGTATCGCGCCTGCCCGCTGTAGTCCCCGATGATTTGAATATTAAACTATACTGATATACTCAACAACTGCTTCAAGCCCTCGGGTCCCCGAATAAATCTGTTTCGAATACCTTGTCACCAATGCATTTGGGGGCTATGCGATAAGGGGAGCAGGCAGGGGGACGAACGGTCATAATTGGCCATTATGCGGTTTCGCGCGCCCACTGCTTTGAGGTAAGCTACGCACTAAGGAAACGCTGAATAAGTCCTTCATGAGCCGCGTTGCCGGCAAAATCGCGATGATCACAAGGCGCGCGACGAAGGTCGTAGTCATTCTACGACGCCTAGGAGCGCAACGCCGGGAGCACGCGATTCTGCCGCAAGGGCGCTGGTTTTGCGGGCGGTCCGCTTCGTTGTGCTCCTTGCGAATGGAATGACCATTCGCCGTGTCGCACACCTTGCCTTCCACCCCGCAAAGCCGAGCGCGCGGCCATGCGGGACTTATTCAGTTTTTCCTTAATACTTGCCGGGCGCTATGTTCGGGGAAACGGGGAACGTTTCCACCTGGAGGAATCCAGGAAAAGCAAGGGATCGGGCCGAGTCTGGTTCGTAACAGTTTTGAACAACAGATAGAATTTGGAGTGTGAACCAAGTGTCACATGCTACTGCCGCCAACCCCGTCGAGTCCGGCGAGTCTTCCTTCGCGCCGGGTGATTATTTTCTCGGCATTGCTCAACGCGTCATCGCTTCGGGCGTCAACACGCGCATCAGCCTGCCCACAGGCGGCGATGTATTCATCTACCCCGAACGCCGGGAATACGATGCCCGAATCGACGATCCGCGCGAGTTTTTTCAGGCGCCCGCCGGTCAGTTCACAACCGCGCCGCTCACGGGCGGCGACGAGGCCAAGCGTCCCCGCCATATCGACGACCTGCTGTGGCAGGCGGCGTTTCACGCATCGCAGGGACGTCTGATGGAAGGCGCTTCGATGTTCGACATCGTGAGCTTCAAGCGCTGGCCCAATCTGCCGCAACTGCCGCACACAGCCAACACCGCGCGCATCTGCGCGCTGCTGACGCGGCATCCGACCACCATCATGCTGGCTCACCGGCTGCTGGGGATCAAAAAAGACGAGGTTTATCGCGTCTACAGCGCGGCATACAGCGCGGGGATCGCAGTGATCGTCAACAGGAATCCGGAAGCCGTCGCCAACGAAGCACCGCAAGCAGAGCTGGCTGATGAGCGCCGCGGCCTGTTGCGTTCGCTGTTCGCAAAGATTTCGGGACTCTGAAGCCGGCATAGCATTATGGAAAACAAGATCATCTTTGCGGGACCGGTGGGTTCCGGGAAAACCACGTCAATCAGTTCCGTCAGCGACATCATGGTGGTGGGCACCGAAGCCAAGGCTTCGGACGATGTCGCGCTGCGCAAGGCGAACACCACCGTTGCCATGGACTACGGCGTCCTCAACCTGGACGACGGGCAGAAGGTGCATCTGTACGGCACGCCGGGGCAGGATCGCTTCGACTTCATGTGGGAAATCCTGAGCGAAGGCGCGATGGGTATCGTCATCCTCATCGACAGCCTGCGCCCTGATCCCATGTCCGACCTCGAAACCTACCTCAAGGCATTCTCCCGCTCGATCTCCAAGTCCGGCGGTGCGGTGGTGATCGGCGTCACCCGTACCGAAAACAACCGCCAGCCCGAACTGCTGGGGCGGCTGCACGACAAACTGGGGGCGCACAAGCTCAATGTTCCGGTGTTCGAAGTGGACGGCCGCAAGCGCGAGGATGTCAAGCAGTTGCTGATGGCGCTGCTTTCCCTGCTCGATCCCACCACAACGCGGGCGCGCTAGCGATGGATGGCGCCGCCGGAAAAAAGGGCGACGGTGCGATAAAAGGGGGCGAGCGCCGCCGACATGTTCGCCTGCCGTCGCTCTCCAAGCCTGTCGATCCGGATGCCCTGCTTGAGCTGCACGGCTTCGGCGTGGCCTTCGGCAAGAAGGTCATCCTCTGCGAAATCTCCTTTTCCGTGCAGGAAACGGGTTCGACCGTCCTGCTCGGGCCGTCCGGCACCGGAAAATCCACCCTGCTGCGCACCCTGGCGGGCCTGAGTTCGGCTACGCCATCGTTCCGCCAGTGGGGAGGGGCGTTCTACCGCGGCGACCCGCTGCACGACGGCGAAGAGCGGCCGGAACTCGTGGCGCAGAGCGCGCAACTGATGATGTCCTCCGTGGTCGAAAACGTGGTGTTCAACCTGCCGGAGCGCAATCAGCTCACCCGTCTTGACCAGCGGGATCTGGCCGCCCGCCTGCTGGAGCGCGCCGGCCTGCGTGAGCTGTGCAGCAAGCTGGACGATTCCGTGGTCAGCCTGTCGCTGGCGCAGCAGCGCCACCTTGCCATCTTGCGCCAGGCCGCGGCCGGCCCGCGCCTGCTGTGCGTGGACGAGCCCACCACCGGCCTGGGCGAGGAGGAAAGCATGCGGCTGCTGCAGTACATCAAGGAAGAAGCTACGCGCCGTGCGATGCTGGTGGTGCTGCACAACCAGCGCCATGCCCGCGTACTGGGCGGCAATGCGATCCTGATGGCCGGCGGCTATGTGCAGGAACGGCAGCCGATTCCGCAGATATTCGAGAATCCGTTATCTGCCTGCGGGCGCGAATTCGCGCGCAACGGCACTTGCACCGTGGCCAGCCCCGGGGCGAATCCCGAGGAGTTGGACGAATCCGTGCCGCCGCCGCCGCCGCTGCCCAAGGCCGCGCTGCAATATGCCCATAGCGCAGGCGGTCCGCGCGGCTTCCTGTGGCTGAAGCGGGGCAGGCTGGCGGGCACGCCGGTGCCCGGCGTCTATTTCGACATGGAATACGACCTCAAGGCGCTCAAGCGCGTCGGGGTCACCACCCTGATCTCGCTGACGGAGAACCCGCTGGACGAGGAGCGGCTGACGCCCTTCGGCATCAAGGCGATTTGGGAGCCCATCCCGGACATGCACGCGCCCACCATAGAGCAGGGCGCGCGCATCTGCCGGCGCATCGACGATCTGCTGGCGAAGAACGAGGTGATTGCGGTGCACTGCCGTGCGGGGCTGGGCCGCACCGGCACGGTGCTGGCCGCGCACATGATCTGGGAGGGCCACAGCGCGCTGGACGCGCTGGAGGCCGTGCGCAGCATAGAGCCGCGCTGGGTGCAGTCGCATGCGCAGGTCGAGTTTCTGGAGGCGTTTGCCGAGGCGCGGTCGCGGAATTTCCAGGCGGCCGGCTGAGCGGATCGCATGGCTGGCCGGCGCGGGCGTTAGACCGCGGCGGCTAGTGAAGCAGCAGGGGAGTCTCGCATATAAACTTTTTCAAAAGGGATAATGACATGTCAGACAAGTTGACCAGCGCATTGCAGTCCGCCATCGCCTCCATTCCGGAGTGCCTCGCCGCAGGCTATATCGACCTTTCAAGCGGCATGCTGCTCGGCATCCGCAGCGTGGATTCCCAGCCCGCGGAAGTCGTCGACCTGCTCGCCGCGGCCACCGCCGACCTGTACCAGGGGTCGAATGTCCGCATGATCGAACAGATATTCAAGAAGGCGCGCGGCCTGGCCGACGACGGGCACCATTATTTCCAGGAATTCATCGTCAACAGCGATAACCTCATCCACGTGTTCATCCGCGGCAAGAACGAGGAGCAGGTGGCCTGCTTCGTTTGCCGCAAGACCGCAAACTTGGGCATGGCGCTGACCAAATCGCGCGCCGCCATGCCTGCGCTCGCCGCCGCCGTTTGACAGGCGGCGCCCGCGCGGCGACAATGCGCGCCCTCCGGGCTGACCCGGCGGGACAAGCGGCCCCGACTGCCGCAATAGAGGCATGCCCTGCCGGGTGCGGCAGGGCATGCCTTTTTTGGTTTCGGGCATAAAAAGCACTCAAGAAGACAACGAGGAGAGTAATTTGATCGACAAACTGGACCACGCCCTGCAAACCGCAATAGCCTCCATTCCGGAGTGCATTGCGGCGGGTTATATCGACTTGGCCAGCGGCATGTTGCTGGGCGTACGCAGCGTCGATTCTCAGCCTGCCGACGTGGTCGAACTGCTGGCCGCCGCGACCGCGGACCTCTACCAGGGCCCCAACGTGAGGATGATCGAGTCCATCTTCAAGAAGGCGCGCGGACTGGCCGACGACGGCCATCATTATTTTCAGGAGTTTATGGTCAACAGCGATAACCTCATCCACGTGTTCCTGCGCGGCAGGAACCAGGAGCAGGTCGCCTGCTTCGTGTGCCGCAAGGCCGCCAACCTCGGCATGGTGGTGACCAAGGCGCGTGCGGCAATGCCCGTGCTGGAGAGCGCCTTCTGAAGATGCATAATACGTGCCGCCCCGCCTTGCGGGGCGTTTGCGTGTGTGTATAATCGGAACAGCATAATATAACCGTATTGAAACGCTGGACGCGTAAAAGAAGCTATCTGGATAGACATTGGGGGGTCTGAAGGAAATGGATAAAAACAAGCGGGAAGCCCGTGCGTCCGCATTGCGCTCGGTGTTGCGGGAACTGAATGCGTCGTCTGCTGATATTGAAGCATCTGCGTGTATTTCGAGCGACGGCTACGCCATGGCTTCGGTGCTGGGGCAGGGCGTGGATGCCGACCGCTTCAGCGCCATGTGTGCGTCGCTGCTCGCGCTGGCGCACCGCGCCGCGCAGGAGGTCCAGCGCGGCAACCTGAAACTGGTGCTGGTGGAAGGCGAGCAGGGCGTCATGTTGCTGGTGCAGGCAGGGCCGGATGCCATCCTCGCTGTGGCCGCCAAGCCGAGCAAGAATCTCGGCATGATCTTCCTCGATTCGCGGAAGGTCGCCCAGAAGCTGGTGGACGTCATGGCGCTTCACGCCAAGTAGAACCGTTCCCGGCCCGGTTCAAGTTCTAGCCCGTTTCGGGGGGCGCTCATGTGGCGCTGGCGGGCAGCTTGCGGGTCGGGTGGCTTTTTTTCGCGCGCCGTCCCGAGGGGATAGCGTGGCTCACCCCGCGTAACCGACAATTTCCGTATCTATGGCTATCCTGAAATACCAGGGCCGCGAAGCGCGGTCGCGCGAAGGCGAAACCGTGCTCGATGCCTTCCTGCGCCAGGGCATCACCGTGCCCTTTTCCTGCCGCAACGGCACCTGCCACGTCTGCCTGCAGCAGTGCGTGCAAGGCGCGGTGCCGCCGGTCGCGCAGAACGGCCTCAGCCAGGAACTGCGCGACCACAATTACTTCAAGACCTGCAAGTGCATTCCCCTCGGCGACATGGAGATCGCCCCGCCCGAGGCCCTGTTCGCCGCCACCATGGTGGCAGGCAAGGAAATGCTCGCCCCGCACGTGTGCAAGCTGCTGATCGAGCCGCCCGGCAACCTCGAATACCGCGCGGGGCAGTTCATCAACCTGCGCCGCGCCGACGGCCTCACCCGCAGCTATTCGCTGGCCAGCCTGCCCGGAGATGATTATTTTCTCGAGCTGCACGTGCAGCGCAAGAGCGGCGGCGAGATGAGCAACTGGATATTCGACAAGCTGCAGCCGGGCGACGAGATCGCCATCCAGGGCCCCTCCGGCGACTGCTATTACCGCCCGGAAGAGCGCACCCATCCCATGCTCCTCATCGCCACCGGCACCGGCCTCGCGCCCCTGCACGGCATCCTGCGCGACGCCCTGCGCGACCGCCACAAGGGCGAGATCCACCTCTACCACGGCGGTCGCGACGAAGGCCGCTTCTACCTGCGCAGCGAACTGCGTGCGCTGGAAAAGGAACAACCCCATTTCCACTACCACGAATGCGTCTCCAACGGCGGCGCCACACCGCCCGGCACGCTGCACGGCCGCGTGCACGACGTCGCGTTCTCCCGCCACGCCAACCTCCGCGGCTGGCACGTACACATCGCCGGCCTGGCCGAGATGGTGGATGCCGCCGAGGCGCTTGCCATCCAGCACGGCGCCGCCCCCGACCGCATCTACACCGACGTCTTTGCCCTGCGCGACCTGCGCCGCGCGCAGCGTGAAGTCAAAAAGGTGGACATTCCGCCGCAGGCGGAAATGGTCAACGGCAGGCCCAAATACCCCCCGCCCGACCCCGAACTGTGGGCCGCATTGGGCGAGGGCGAGCTACTGCACAAGGTGCTGGCCGATTTCTACGGCAAGGTCTACGACGACGAACGCCTGGCCTCCTTCTTCGAGGGCGTCACCAAGCAGCGCCTGATCGAAAAGCAATTCCTCTTCATGCGCCAGATCCTCACCGGCGAAAAGATCTACTTCGGCGACCAGCCGCGCAACACCCACCACTGGATGGTCGTCTCCGAGGACCTCTTCGACTACCGTGGACGAATGATGCTGGACAGCCTGCGCAAATTCCACCTGCCCGAGGAAATGGTCCAGCGCTTCCACGCCATCGAGGAGTATTACCGCGAGGACGTGATCAAGGACGCCCCCTTCCCCAAGAAGATAGGCGACACCGAAATGCCGCTGGAAGGATTCGACGAACTCGTGCTCGATGTCGGCTCCCTGTGCGACGTGTGCCAGCGCGAAGTGAAAGCGGGGGAGAAGGTCATCTACCACGTGCGGCTGGGGAAGATTTATTGTTCTGATTGCAGCGAGCCGCATGAACACGAGGTGCCGGCGTAGCTGGTTTGCTTGTTTTATCGGGCGGGCGAGTTTTCTGACCAGCCTGGCATTTCGCAGGGCTTAGCGCCGGAGTCGCACCCGCAAGGGGTACGCCGTGGTTGTAAGGGGCTAAAGCCCCAACAACACACGCAGCCGGCAGCGAGTTTCTTTCTTTGCTCGTGCAAAGAAAGAAACCAAAGAAAGCACGCCCCGATCCGCCATCCCCGCGCGGGCTGCGGTAGGGTCGCTGCGGAGCAGCGGGGCACCCACCGGCGCACCCCTTGCGGGTGATTCCCTTCGTTGCTCGGCCGGTCAGGCCTCCTCATAAACTCGCACGATCCTCGCGTCGCTCGGCCACGTGCTCGAGCATATTCGTCGGACACCCCCCACCCAGCCTGCGCTACTCGGTGGCGGATAAGGGGCAGGGAAGATGTAGTGTGCGCCTTCGCGCACGATTCTTGTCTTCTGTGCCAGCGTAGCTTACGCTACGCTGGCGAAAACATCCGGCGCATTACGCCTTCCGGCTAATGCCCTATGCGGGCTGCGCGCCCGGCGGATGACCGGGCACGCTCGCTTACCCCCACTCATTTTGGGATGATTGCGCTTGCGTTCTGGGGTAAAGTAGGCGTCTGACCATCACACGTGCATAGCCATGGACACGATAGAGTTAAGCAAGGAACAGCGCATTCTGCGCTTGATGCGCAAGACGCTGGGGAATGTCGTCAAGGACGTGACGCCGCGCGGCGGCCGCGAAAACCCGCTTTCCGACAATACCATCCTGGACATCCGGGATTGCTTCGCCCTGATTTCGGAGCGCGAAAGGGAGCTGGCCGAGGCGCTGGATTTCGACCAAGCCAAGCCCTATTACACGGATGACCCGCAGGCGCGCCCGAATGTGATCGGGTTCGCCAAGCCGAAGAAGGACTCTTGACCTTTCCGTAGTCCCTGACCCGCTTCCATACAGCACCCGTAAGGGATGCTGCACCGCCGCGCTTTCTGCCCGGCCGAATTTCCGGGATAATTGCGTCTTTCCCATCACCGGTTTCCACGTATGTCCCAGCAAACTCCCCGCGTCGGCTTCGTGTCCCTGGGTTGCCCCAAGGCCACTGCCGATTCCGAACTCATCCTCACCCGGCTGCGCGCCGAGGGCTACGAAATCAGCGGCGATTATGAAGGCGCTGGCCTCGTGGTGGTGAACACCTGCGGTTTTATCGACAGCGCGGTGGCGGAGTCGCTGGATGCCATCGGTGAGGCGCTGGCCGAGAACGGCAAGGTGATCGTGACCGGCTGCCTGGGGGCGAAGGGCGACATCGTGAAAGAGACCCATCCCAGGGTGCTGGCGGTGACCGGACCGCATGCCACGGCGGAGGTGATGGAGGCGGTGCACGCGCATCTGCCCAAGCCGCACGATCCCTACATCGAACTGGTG
Source organism: Gallionellaceae bacterium (assembly GCA_035260545.1). Classification (GTDB taxonomy): domain Bacteria; phylum Pseudomonadota; class Gammaproteobacteria; order Burkholderiales; family Gallionellaceae; genus DATDDB01. The sequence goes on from DATFUZ010000078.1 coordinate 12,923, forward strand.
CCGCCGCAGGGCGTGCGCCTCACGCCGCAGCATTACGCCTATCTCAAGATCTCCGAGGGCTGCAATCACCGCTGCAGCTTCTGCATCATCCCCAGCCTGCGCGGAGATCTGGTCAGCCGCCCGGTGGGCGACGTGATGCAGGAGGCGGAAAACCTGGTCAACGCGGGGGTGAAGGAGTTGCTGGTGATCTCGCAGGACATTTCCGCCTACGGCGTGGACGTGAAATACCGCACCGGTTTCTGGGGCGGCAAACCGCTCAAGACCCGTATGACGGAACTGGCGGCGGCCTTGGGCAGCCTGCGCACGCCGGAGGGCGACAACCCCTGGGTGCGCCTGCATTACGTCTATCCCTATCCGCATGTGGATGAGGTGATCCCGCTGATGGCGGAGGGCATCATCCTGCCTTATCTCGATGTGCCGTTCCAGCACGCGAACGCGCGCATACTGAAGCTGATGAAACGCCCGGCGAGCAGCGAGAACGTGCTGGCGCGCATCAAGGCCTGGCGCGAGATGTGCCCGGACATCACCTTGCGCTCCACCTTCATCGTCGGCTTTCCCGGCGAGACGGAGGAGGAATTCGAGGAGCTGCTCGATTTCCTGGAAGAGGCCGAACTGGACCGCGTGGGCGCCTTCGCCTATTCTCCGGTGGAGGGGGCGGCCGCCAACGGCCTGCCGGACCATGTGCCGCCCGAAGAGCAGAACGAGCGCCTGGCGCGCCTGATGCAGTTGCAGGAAGAAATCAGCATGCACAAGCTCAGCCGCAAGGTGGGGCGCGAAATGAAGGTGCTGGTGGAAGAGGTGGACGAGGAAGGCGCGATTGCCCGCAGTGCCGCCGATGCGCCGGAGGTGGACGGTATGGTGTATATCGACGACGGGCAGGCGCTTGAGGTCGGCCAGTTCGTCAACGTGCGCATTACCGATTCCGACATTCACGACCTGTGGGGGGAAGTCCTGCCCGGCAAGTGAGGCGGGTGTAAACGGCATTCCGGCAAGTCTTGACGCCCCGCCGAATTTGCCTATCATTATCCATACGGCGAACAGCCGGTTTCCCGGACAAGGTGCGCCGATAACGATAATGAAAGGGAATCGCCATGCTGGCAGAGTTCATTGAAGCGGTGGCGTTTGCGGCCGAGAAGCATAGCAACCAGCGGCGGAAGAATGTCGACGCTTCTCCCTATATCAACCATCCCATTCAATTGGCCAATGTGCTCGCCAACGAGGGCGGCATCGTCAATACCGATGTGCTCTGCGCGGCCGTGCTGCACGATACGCTGGAAGACACGGATACCAGCGAGGCCGAACTGAAGTCCGTCTTCGGTCCCAGGATCACCTCTATCGTGGTGGAGGTCACCGATGACAAGCGCCTGCCGAAGGAGGTGCGCAAGCAGCTCCAGATCGACCACGCGCCCACGAGTTCGCACGAGGCCAAGCTGGTCAAGCTGGCGGACAAGATTTGCAATCTGCGCGACATCCTGAATGCGCCGCCCGCCGGCTGGTCTCTTGAGCGAAAACTGGAATATGTGGAGTGGGCCGCCAGCGTCATCAATGGCGCGCGGGGCACGAACAGCAAGCTGGAGAAGATCTTCGACGCGCTGGTGGAGCAGGGCCGGGCGCTCAAGGAAGAAAAGATGCAAAGCGGCGAGGCCGGCCCGGCCGCATGAGGGCGCAGGGCCCGCGCCCGGTCTCAACGCGAAAGGAGATGACGATGAAGAATCCCATTGTATGGTTTTCCATCCAGGTCGACGACATGGCCCGCGCCAGGGCTTTTTATGAGGGTGTCTTCGGCGTGAAGCTGACCCGGCTCGAGAACGCCGGCAATGAAATGTGGGCCTTCCCCAGCGAGATGAACGCCTATGGCGCATCCGGCGCACTCACACTCACGCCCGGTGCGCGCAGCGGTGGAAACAGCACGGTGGTCTACTTCACCTGCGACGATTGTGCGGTCGAGGCGGAAAAGGCCGCAAAGGCCGGTGGCCGCATTCAGCAGCCCAAGATGTCCATCGGGCAATATGGCCATGCGGCGGTGGTGATCGATACCGAAGGGAATGTGATCGGCCTGCATTCGATGCGCTAGCGCGCGAGGTTCGCGGGTCGGCAACAGGGAGAAAATGCAATGCAGAAGGAAGGTGGCTCGATGATGGAAGCACCGGGGGGGAATGAGCCCCCTGCCGGGGTGCAATCTCCGTGCGTGCGCAATTGCTGCCTGGACGACGACGAGGTGTGCCTGGGCTGCGGCCGCAGCCTGGAGGAAATCCTGCGCTGGAACGAGGCGGGGGATGACGAGCGCCGGACCATCCTGGACAATTCACGCGAGCGACGGAAAGCGAAACAGGCGAGGTTTCCCTCGCCTGTTTAGTGAGTTCGCCCGGTGACGGCGAGCTAGTGGCGGAGTGTCAAGGCAACAAGAACGAATGCGGCTGCCGCGATCAGCAGAGCCAGGAAGATCCAGACAATGATGGAGGTCCGGTATTTGATGTCGGGCGTGTCGGCAATGACCTGCTTGTATTCATCGGAAAACACCATTGCGCCCTTCTTGGAGAAGAGCAAATACAGGATAAAGGCGCTGATCACGGTGCCGAAGGGAAAGCCCAGAAGGCCGAGGCCGGCCAGGACGCCGGCTACTATTCTGG
>DATFUZ010000079.1:0-6014 GCA_035260545.1 Gallionellaceae bacterium
GTCGCAGTTTCTTTCGACAAAGGGGAAAATACGGAAGGCGCTATTTGCGCGGTGAATACGGGGTTCCAAGCTGGGCAACCAGCTCGGCCAGCACCCTGCGGAACTGCTGCTCGTCGCAGCCCATCAGGATGGCATCTTCGAGCGCATCGCGGCAGACCTGGCGGATCTCGGCGAGGTTCTCCTGCAGCACCTTGTTCTTCTCCACGCAGGCGACGATCCTGCCTTCGGGAGTGCGCCAGATAATTTGTTGTTCAGTAATCATCAAAATCCAAAACCTGATTTGCCACAGAGACCACAGAGCACACAGAGAGAGTGCAGCAGTTTTCTCTGTGTGCTCTGTGGCAAAAATGGGGTTAGTTGCATCTTATGTCTTCGGCAAAGTAACGCCGACCTGGCCCTGGTACTTGCCGCCGCGGTCTTTATACGAGGTTTCGCACACTTCATCGCTCTCGAAGAACAGCACCTGCGCCACGCCTTCGTTGGCGTAGATCTTGGCCGGCAGCGGCGTGGTGTTGGAAAACTCCAGCGTGACATGTCCTTCCCACTCCGGCTCGAACGGAGTCACGTTGACGATGATGCCGCAGCGCGCATAAGTGCTCTTGCCGAGGCAGATGGTCAGCACGTTGCGCGGGATGCGGAAGTATTCCACGGTGCGCGCCAGCGCAAAGGAATTCGGCGGAATGATGCAGTAATCGCCCTTCACCTCGACGAAGGAATTCGGATCGAAGTTCTTCGGGTCCACAATGGTGGTATTGATGTCCGTGAACAGCTTGAACTCGTTCGAACAGCGGATATCGTAGCCGTAGCTCGACGTGCCGTAGGACACGATCCTGTGGCCGTTCGCCTCGCGCACCTGTCCGGGCTCGAAGGGCTCGATCATGCCATGCTGTTCCGCCATGCGGCGGATCCATTTGTCGGATTTGATGCTCATTGCGTGGGGAGAAGGGAGAAAGCAAAAGGGAGAAGGGGCGCCGCAGCACACCCTTCGCCCTTCCCTCTTCCCCCTTCCCGCTTGTCTCCCTTATGTATTCTGAACGACGATCTTGGGGAAGGCCGCGCTGTGATCCTGCGCCATCTCGGCCACTTTCACCGCAACGCGGCGCGCGATCTTGCGGTAATCCCGGGCGATATGGCCTTCCGGATCGGCGACCACGGTGGGCTTGCCCGAATCGGCCTGCTCGCGGATGTGGATGTCCAGCGGCAATCCGCCCAGGAACTCCACGCCGTAATCGGCGCACATCTTTTCGCCGCCGCCGGCGCCGAAGATATGCTCCTCATGACCGCACTTGGAGCAGATGTGGGTGCTCATATTCTCCACGATGCCGATGATCTTGATGTCCACCTTCTCGAACATCTTGAGTCCCTTGCGCGCATCCATCAGCGCGATGTCCTGCGGCGTGGTGACGATCACCGCGCCGGTGACGGGCACTTTCTGCGCCAGAGTCAACTGGATGTCGCCGGTGCCCGGCGGCATATCGATCACCAGGTAATCCAGGTTGTCCCAGTGGGTCTGCCGCAGAAGCTGGTCCAGCGCCTGGGTGACCATGGGGCCACGCCACACCATGGGCACGTCCTCGCCTTCGATCATGAAGCCGATGGACATGGCCTGGATGCCATGGCCTTCCATGGGCTCGATGGATTGCCCGTCCTTGGACATCGGCCGTCCGGAGATGCCCAGCATGGTGGGCTGGGACGGACCGTAAATGTCGGCGTCCAGCACGCCGACCCGGGCGCCTTCGGCGGACAGCGCCAGGGCCAGGTTGACCGCGGTCGTGGACTTGCCCACGCCGCCCTTGCCGCTGGCAACCGCAATGATGTTCTTCACGCCATCGACCAGCTTCACGCCGCGCTGCACCGCGTGCGGCACAACCTTGCTGCTCACGTTCGCCGTGACACGGCCCGCGCCGGAAAGGGTGGCGCGCAAGTGATCTTCGATCAGGGTCTTGATCTCGCCCCATACGCTCTTCGCGGGATAGCCCAACTGGATGTCGAGCGTGATGTCGTTGCCGCTGATCTGGATGTTCTTTACGGACTTGCCCTTGACGAAGTCTTTCTTCGTGTTCGGGTCGTTGAGTTGTTTCAGTGCGGACTGCACATCCGCTTCAGTAAATGCCATAGTATCCTCGCTTACCCTATCCCGACCGCCCGGGCTTAATCAGAGCGGGTAATTTTACCCAAATTCCGCCGTCTCGCGTTGATTTTGCTACAATTGCGCCTCTTTCAAGAAAGGTTTTACCGCCCATGCAGCGCAAGATTCTGGTCACCTCCGCCCTGCCCTATGCCAACGGCAGCATCCACCTGGGCCATCTGGTCGAATACATCCAGACCGACATCTGGGTGCGCTTCCAGAAGATGCGGGGCCATGCGTGCCACTACGTATGCGCGGACGACACCCACGGCACGCCCATCATGCTGCGCGCGGAGAAAGAGGGTATTACGCCCAAGGCGCTGATCGAGCGCGTTTGGCAGGAGCACAAGGCCGATTTCGACGCTTTCCACGTGGAGTTCGATAACTACGGCTCGACCAATTCCGGGGAAACACGGGAATTTGCCGAGGCCATCTACCGCAAGCTGCAAGCGGCGGGGCTGATCGAAGTGCGCAGCATCGAACAATATTACGACCCCGTCAAGCAGATGTTTCTGCCCGACCGCTTCATCAAGGGCGAATGCCCGAAGTGCGGCGCCAAGGACCAGTACGGAGACAATTGCGAGGTGTGCGGTGCGGCCTACACTCCGGCTGAAGTCAAGAACCCCTATTCCGCGATCTCCGGCGCCAAGCCCGAGTTGCGCAATTCCGACCATTATTTTTTCAAGCTCTCCGATCCGCGCTGCCAGGCTTTCCTGCGGCAGTGGACGAAGAGCGACACGCTGCAGCCCGAAGCCTCGAACAAGATGCAGGAATGGCTGGGCGGCGAGGGCGAGAACCGCCTCACCGACTGGGACATCTCGCGCGACGCACCCTACTTCGGCTTCGAAATTCCGGAGGCCCCGGGCAAGTATTTCTATGTCTGGCTGGACGCGCCCGTGGGCTACATGGGCAGCTTCAAGCAGCTGTGCAAGGACGACGGCCTCGACTTCGACGAGTATTGGCGCAAGGATTCGAAGACCGAGCTCTACCACTTCATCGGCAAGGATATCCTGTATTTTCACGCGCTGTTCTGGCCGGCCATGCTGGAGCATGCCGACTACCGCACGCCGACAAAACTGTTTGCGCACGGCTTCCTGACCGTGAACGGCGAGAAGATGTCCAAATCCCGCGGCACCTTCATCACCGCGAAAAGTTACGTGGATCACATCAAGAACACGGAATACCTGCGCTATTACTACGCGGCGAAACTGAACGGCACCATGGAAGACGCGGACCTCAGCCTGGAGGACTTCGTGGCCAAAGTCAACAGCGACCTGATCGGCAAGTACATCAATATCGCCAGCCGCTGCGCAGGGTTCATCAGCAAGCGCTTTGGCGGCAAGACCACGCTGCCGGGCCGGGGCGACACGGCGGAGGCGCAGACCGTGCTCGGCGAAATGGTTGCAAAGGCCGACGAGATCGCCCAGGCTTACGAGAATCGGGAGTATTCCCGCGCGCTGCGCGAGATCATGGCGCTGGCCGACCTCGCCAACCAGTTCGTCAACGACGCCAAGCCCTGGGAAATGGCCAAGGATCCGTCCCGCGACAACGAGCTGCAAGTCGTATGCAGCGCGGCGCTCAACCAGTTCCGCCTGCTCACCCTCTACCTCAAGCCGGTGTTGCCGCGCCTGGCGCAGCAGGTGGAACATTTCCTCAACATCGCCCCGCTGAACTGGAGCGATGCACAGGACACCCTGCCGGAAGGCCATGTCATCCGCGAGTACAAGCATTTGATGCACCGCCTGGACCCCAAGCTGATCGAGGCCATGGTGGCGGCGAACAAAGAGAGCCTGCAGCCCGAGGTGCAGTCGGAACAGCGCCATGCCGCGCACCAGCAGCACACGGCTGCCAAGGAGGCAAAGGAGGAGGAACAGGGCGACGCGGCTTTCATCGGCGTAGACGATTTCACCAAGGTGGACCTGCGCGTGGCGCGCATCGTCAATGCGGAACACGTGGAGGGGGCGGACAAGCTGCTGCGCCTGACGCTGGACATCGGCGAGGACAAGCCGCGCAACGTGTTTGCCGGGATCAAGTCGGCCTACGCGCCCGAGGAACTGATCGGCAGGCTGACGGTGATGGTCGCCAATCTGGCGCCGCGCAAGATGAAGTTCGGCTTGTCCGAGGGCATGGTGCTGGCCGCCAGCAATGAGCGCGGCGGCCCGTTCATCCTGGGGCCCGACGAAGGCGCAGAGCCGGGAATGCGCATCAAATAGCGATGTTCGAGGAGCACCGGCCGCACTCCGGCGCGAAGGGCGGCGGTGGCAAAAAGCACCCCGCCGGCTGCGGCGGCGGAACGGGCGCAGCACTTGGCGGAGGAGAATATCTGGTGACCGACACGCACCGCACGCTGCGCTTACGCATCCACGGCCGGGTGCAAGGGGTATTTTTCCGCGACTCTATGCGCAGCGAGGCGAAGGACCTGGGCATTTCCGGCTGGGTGCGCAACTGCGCCGACGGGTCGGTGGAAGCAGTGGTACACGGCGCGGCGGCGGACGTGGACGCCATCGTGCGCTGGGCGCATCGAGGTCCAAGTCGCGCGCAGGTCACTCATGTCGAGGTGAGCACGGACGCCGGTGTCTATTCCAGCTTCGAGGTTCGTTACGACTGAGCGCACCGCGAATCGCTGGCTCGGGGTTCATTCGTCCACGTATCGCGATGTCACTTCCTCCGCCGGCAGGCCGGTGTCGGGATCGATCCAGTCGGTGATCCCGATTTCGGCCTCCGCCTCCGCCAGCGACTCTCCTTCCTCGAACTCGCCCTCCACGTCTTCGTTCTGCATGTCTTCCACGGCTGCAAGCGCGCTGGGAAACGGGCCGTACACCTTGCCGTCGGCGTTGTCCTGCCAATAGAAACCATCCTGCCGCTCGACGACGCGACCGCGCTGCGGCTGGGGAGAATCGGGAGAGGATTGCCTGCGCATGATGCGATCCGCCTGCTATTGGCTGGCCTGGTACCTGCCCGAACGGACGCGCTTGGCCTGCAATCCTTCAGCGCCCGTGTCTTCGAGAAAATGCACCTCGCTGCCGATCGCCAGGCGCTCGAAATTTCCATTGGCAAGGTTGTCGCGGTGAAAATACAGTTCACGCCCATCTTCGGTTTCGATGAAGCCGTAGTCCTCTTCCGCATTGAGCCGCTTCACCTTGCCGTGGAAAACGGGGGGATGGGTCTTGGTTTCGCCGCGCTGGCGATGGCCATAGTCATCAAGCTGCCGCCGCGCAGCGTCGAAGGCGTCGCGCAGCGCGACGTACACATCGCCGTCCGCTTCGCGGTTCACCACCAATTCGCCGCCCGGAACGGTGATGTCCAGCCGGATGTCGAACTTCCGCCCCTGCTGTTTGTGCTTGTGCGGAACTTCGACGACCACCTTGCACCCCACGAGGTGCGGATAGAAATTCTCGAGCTTGGCGACCTTCTGGCGGATGTGCCCCTCCAGCGTATCGGAATGAGGGATGTCGCGCATGGTGATTTGCAACGGGCATTGCATGATGTCCTCCTCTGAACTGTCTATTGCGGTGCTGCTCCTGAATTCGGAAAGACTGTATTCGTCGTAATCATTCTGGGCGCGTGGCTGCGGCCCGTCAAGAAAATTGATGGATTGCATTTTCCGGCACGGAGGACTACTCTAATTACAATTTCCGTGCCTGAATTCCCAACTAAATTCCGCATGATTCTGATCACCGGCGCAACGGACGGCATAGGCTTGGAAACCGCGAAGGAGCTCGCCCGGCGCGGTCATCCGCTCGTGCTGCACGGACGCAATGAAGAGAGGGCAGAGGCGGCGCGCGCTGCGGTGCTCGCCGCCGCGCCGAATGCGGTGCTGCAGACGGCCTGGGCCGACCTTGCGGACCTCGGCGCGGTGGCACGCATGGCAAACGATCTGCTGACG
>DATFUZ010000080.1:0-32922 GCA_035260545.1 Gallionellaceae bacterium
CGTCGCCCGCCGCAAACACACCCGGGATGCTGGTCGCGGTCGCCTCGCCGTGGCGTCCGCCCTTGGTGATGATGTAGCCGTTGTCCATCTCGAGCTGGCCGGCAAAGATGCCGGTATTCGGTTTGTGGCCGATGGCGATGAACACCCCCGACAGCGCAAAGTCCTGCGTTGCGCCTGTTTCCACATGCCTGGTGCGCATGCCGGTGACGCCGCTGTCGTCGCCCAGCACCTCATCGAGCACCTGGTGCAGTTGCAGGGTGATCTTGCCTTCTTCCACTTTCTCCATCAGTTCATCAATCATGATGCGCTCGGCGCGGAAGGTGTCGCGCCTGTGCACCAGCGTCACGTGCTTGGCGATATTGGCAAGGTACAGCGCTTCCTCGACCGCAGTATTTCCGCCGCCGATCACCGCGACCTCCTGGTTCTTGTAGAAGAAGCCGTCGCAGGTCGCGCAGCCGGAGACCCCCTTGCCCATGAAAGCTTGTTCCGAAGGCAGGCCAAGGTATTGGGCGGATGCGCCGGTGGCGATGATCAGCGCGTCGCAGGTATAGATGCCGCTGTCGCCTTCCAGCGTGAACGGCTTTTGCTGGAGTCTGGCCGTGTGGATGTGGTCGAAGATGATCTGCGTATTGAAGCGCTCCGCATGCTCCTGGAACCGCTGCATCAGCTCGGGCCCCTGCACGCCGTTGACGTCGCCCGGCCAGTTGTCCACCTCGGTGGTGGTCATCAGTTGGCCGCCCTGCTCGATGCCGGTGATCAGCGTCGGGGTCAGGTTCGCGCGCGCGGCATAGACGGCGGCGGTGTAACCGGCGGGGCCGGAGCCGAGAATGAGCAGGCGGTGGTGTTGGGTCTGTTTTTCCATGATTACGGCTTCCGATGCGTGAACTGGGAATGTAAGTAAATGCTAAATTTAGCAGTGGCAAGCCCCTCTGTCGAGTAAAATACTGCACTATGTTCGTTCGTATGCTTCTCATAGTCCTGTTGTTGTCGGCGCCGGTCGCCGCCCGCGCCTATGAGTCGCCGCAAGTCCCGCTCTTCATTGAGGAAATGGTGCTGAAGCATCATTTGCGGCGCGATCAACTGGAACGGGCGTTCAAGGTGGCGCAATACCAGCAGTCCGCGATCGACGCCATTACGGCCCCGGCCACGCGCAAACCCTGGCCCCAATACCGCGCCAACTTCGTCAATGCGGCACGCATTTCCGCCGGTCTCAAGTTCTGGAAGCGGAATGCGGTCGCCTTGCGCCGCGCCGAGAAGCGCTATGGTGTGCCGCAGGAGATCATCGTCGCCCTGCTGGGGGTGGAAACCTTCTACGGACGGCAGACCGGCGGCTACCGCACCCTGGATGCGCTGAGCACGCTGGCTTTCAATTATCCGGCGCGGGCGGATTTCTTCCGCAGCGAACTGGAACAATTCCTGCTGCTGGCGAGCGAGCAGCAGTTCAACCTGCTTGCGGTCAAGGGATCCTATGCCGGTGCCCTGGGCGTGGCGCAATTCATGCCCAGCAGTTACCGCAAGTACGCGGTGGATTTCAACGGCAACGGCAGGATAGACCTGATGCACGAGCGCACCGACGCGATCGGCAGCGCGGCCAATTATCTCAAGCAATACGGCTGGGTAAGAAACGGGCCGGTGGCCGTGCGCGGCACGCTGGTCGAGAATACCGATGCGGCGGATGTCAGCACGCCGCGTCCGGTTGCCGCCTGGGCGCAGGCGGGAATACAGCCGGCCGAGCCTGTCGTGAGCGGCGAGCCGGCCCGGCTGCTGGATTTTACGGTGAAGGATGGCAAGGAATTCTGGCTGGTGTTTCCCAATTTCGACGTCATCAGGACCTACAACAGCAGCAACTATTACGCGATGACGGTGTACCAGCTCGCGCAGGCGCTGAGCGCCGCGCACCGGCGCTAGCGCCGGTTGACGATACGCCGCGCACCGTTGTAGTGCGCCTGCCAGTAACGCAGGCTCATGTCCGCGATCTCGACAGTCCTGCCGGTGTGGGGCGAGTGGATGAATTTCGCATTGCCGATGTAGATGCCCACGTGCGAATAAGGCCAGCCTTGCGTGCTGTAGAACACCAGGTCGCCGGGCCGCAACTGGTTACCCTTGATGCGCACGCCTACCCGGCTCATGTCTTCCGCACGGCGCGGCAGGTCTATCCTGCGGGTTTTCAGGAACACATAGCGCACGAAGCCGCTGCAGTCGAAACCGGTTCTGGGCGAAGTGCCACCGTAGTGGTAAGGGGTGCCGAGCAGGCTTTCCGCGTAGTGCACCACGTCGCCGCCTTGTCCTCTGGCCGTTCGCGGAGGGGTGGTGGAACAGGCGCCCAGGATACCTGCGACGACGAGAAGAAGCGAAATGGCGGCAAATTTCTTTCTCATGCGGCGAATTTAAGGCAAATGCATGCGGCTTGTAAAGGGAATTCGTGTCGAAATGCCACACTTCGCCCCATACGGGGGGCTGATCAGCGACCGACTTCGCCGGCTTCTGGCGCTGGCTTGTCATTCAGCGCAATGATGAGGAGTGCAACGACGGCAAACGCCGCTCCGCCATGGAAGGTGTAGGCCGGGCCCAGATGTTCCCACAATTCGCCGGCCACGACGCTCGCCCCCAGCATGGCCGCCCCGCTGCACAAATTGAAGAAGCCGAAGGCCGTGCCGCGCAGGTCGGCAGGCGCGGCACCGGCCACCATGGTCGCCAGCAGGCCCTGGGTCAGGCCCATGTGCAGTCCCCAGAGCACGATGCCACTGAAGACGACCGCCAGATGGCTGCTGATCCCGAGCACGATGTCGGAGGCGATCAGCAGCAGCAAGCCGTATTTCAGCAGCGTGGTATGGCGCATGGTATCGGCCAGCTTGCCGAACGGGTAGGCGGTAAGCGCATACACCACATTCATCGCGACGAATACGAGCGGCAGCCATGCGTCGCCCAGTCCGCCTTGCCTGGCGCGCAGCACGAGAAACGCCTCGCTGAAGCGGGCGAGCATGAACAGCGCGCCGAACACGACGACCCACCAGTAGTGCGCGTGCAGGCGCTTGAGGCTGGCCAGCGCGATCGGGTTTGTCGGCTTGCCGTCGCGCCGGTGTTCGGGCTCGCGCACGCCGAACAGCAGCAGCATCACCGATAGGAGTGCGGGAATGACCGCGAACCAGAACACCGAGCGATAGTGGTCGGCCAGCAGCAGCATCAGGCCGATGGCCAGCAGCGGGCCGACAAAAGCGCCCACGGTGTCCAGCGCCTGGCGCAGCCCGAAAGCGGCGCCGCGCAGGTGCGGCGGGGCGATGTCGGCCACCAGCGCATCGCGCGGGGCGCCGCGAAGACCCTTGCCGGTGCGGTCGATCAGGCGTGCGCCGAGCACCCAGCCGGGGCCTGCTGCCAGGGCGAACAGCGGTTTGGACAATGCGGCCAGGCCGTAGCCTGCAAGAGCGAGCACCTTGCGGCGGCCCAGATAATCGCTCAAAACGCCGGAGAAAATCTTGACGATCAGCGCCAGGGATTCGGCCGCGCCCTCGATGAAGCCCAGCATCGCGGCGCTTGCGCCCAGCGTGCCGACCAGGAAGGCGGGCAGCAGGCTGTGGATCAGCTCGGAAGAAGTATCCATGAGCAGGCTGACGAAGCCCAGCGCCCAGATGCTCGCCGGAATCTGGCGCAGCGGCCGGCTCATGGTGCGCGCTCCTGCCGGCGAGCGGCCTCGTACAGCGGCATCACCGTGGGCAGCAGCGATTCGATTTCCTGGATGCGGTTCTCGTCCGCCGGGTGGGTGCTGAGGAACTCCGGCGGCTTGCCCTGGCCCTGGCTGGCCGCCATCATCTTGCGCCACAGGGTGACGCCGGCGCGCGGGTCGTAGCCGGCGCGTGCGGCAAGTTCCAGGCCGATGCGATCGGCCTCGCTCTCGTCGGTGCGGCTGAACTTGGTCGCGATGAAATTCTGGTAACTGAGCGTCGCCATGTCCGATGCGCCCGCGCCCAGTCCGAGCAGCGCCCCACCGAGGTCTATCGCGGTCTGCGCCGCGATGGCTTGCGATACCTGCTCGCGCGCATGCTCGCGCAAGGCGTGGGCGATCTCGTGTCCCATGACCACGGCAATCTCGTCATCGCTCAAGTGCAGGCGGGTGATGAGCCCGGAGTAGACCATGATCTTGCCGCCCGGCATGCAGAAGGCGTTGAGCGTGCTGCTGGAAATTACATTCACCTCCCATTTCCAGCGCGGCGCATCCGGCCGGAATACGCCGGTTTGCGGCTCCAGGCGCGCGGCGATGGCTCGCACCCGCGCGAGCATGGCCGGATCGGTGTTCAGGTCGCCTTTGGTGATCGAATCGGATTTCAGCGTGTTGTACGCCTGCGCCGCCATCTGGTCCATCTTGGCGGATGAAATCAGCAGCAATTGCGGCCGGCTCGCGCCCACTGCGCCGCCGGCCGTGGTCGTGGCGCAGCCGGCCAGCAGGGCCGGCAACAGCGCCAGCGCTGTGGTCAGGGCGATTCGGGCTGGATGCAGCATTCGCGCAAAGGATTGGTCGATGGTGCGAATCATACCGTATCTGTTGACATATAATCCGGGGGCAGAAACCCGGCGCGTAACCGACACTCGGCCTTCGCGTGCGGGGCGCGCTTTATATTTGTGAAGATCGGGACCAACTTTCATGAGACTGCGTACTCTCGTTTTCGTTCTTGCCCTGTTTCCCGTGTGCGCGCTTGCGGACGATGCGGACAACCAGGGCATGTTCTATCTGGCGGGCGGCGGCGGCAGCCATGGCCCCAGCCTCACCATCGGCGCGGGCACCCGGGTGGACGCGCTGGAACTTAACGCCATTGATCTGGGCACGACCGCATATGGCGGTACGGCAAAATTCGTCGGCCTGTCGCTGGTGCAGAATACCACGCCCAAGTATGGCTTCAATGCGCTGGTCCGCCTCGGCATGGGACGCGAGACCACCACCTTTCCCGGCGGGCTGGCCGCGCACCAGATGTGGTTCGCGAACGGCATCTATTTCGGCCTGGGGGCGCAATACCGCATCGGCGATCATTTTGCGCTGCGTGCCGAGGTGAACCGCATCCGCTACGCCGCCAGCCCCGACGGGCTGGACGATCGCCTGCGCTATCCCGTCACCCTGAGCGCAATGGTCATCTTCTGACGTTGCCCATATGCCCGCCTTTGATGTGGCTCAGGCGCCAGTAGGCAGTGGTCGGGATGGTAAAATGTCGCAACCTCGCGCACTTTATGCAGGATACATATCGTCATGTCGTTCATGCTGGGCACCGTCGTTTATATCGCAGTTTCTCCCGAGCGCGTCACGGTTCGGGACGTCGGGTCGGGAAAGGCCTTTTCGGAAGTCCCGGAGATCGCGCTGAGCGGCATTGACAAAATCACGGTCGTGGCCATAGGCGCGGAAGCGCGCAAGCATGCGTCCGATCCTGCCGTCAAAGTAATCAACCCGTTTACGCATCCGCGTTCGCTGTTCTCCGACTTTACGCTCGCAGAGCAATTCCTGAAGCTGGCGATGCGGCGCGTGGTTGCTGGTTCCATCTTCCAACCGTCGCCCAAAGTGATCGCGCACCTCCCTGGCGACCCGGAAGGCGGCTATACCCAAATCGAACGGCGTGTCATACGCGAAATGGCTTTTTCGGCGGGCGCGCGGCAGGTGGACGTGATCGAAGGCCGTGAGCCCACCGACCAGGAATTGTTGAACTGGACCTTCGGCAGCGACCAGTCCTTGACCGGAATTCAAAAACATCAGTGAGTATTTACCCATGAGATCAGGCTATTGGAAACTAGGCACGTGGCAGGACATTCCTTTTTACCTGCATTGGTCGGTGCTGCTGTGGCTGCCGCTCTATTGGTCGTCGTACCCCGATCCGGCCTGGGCCATCCTCAGCATGTTCGCCTTTCTCTCGCTGCTGCTGGCGCACGAGGCCGGCCATGCCGTGGCGGCGATGTCATGCGGGCTGCGGGTGCACGCCATCGAGGCGCGTCTGTTTGGCGGCCTGTGCTGGCACGAAGCCGCCTATTCGGAAAGGGATGACGTGCTCGTCGCCTGGGGCGGCGTGCTGGCGCAGGCCTGCGTGTTGCTGATCGCGGTGCTTGCGGAAAAAGTGCTGTGGAGGGGCTATCCGGACCTGGCTTACTCCCTGATGCCGCTGTTCTATGTGTTCATCAAGGCCAACGTGGTGATCGCCGCCGTGAACCTGCTGCCGGTTCCGCCGCTTGATGGCTACCGGGCCTGGCGCGCGTTTCCCATGCTGTGGGAATACCTGTCGTCGGGCACGGCGCAACGTCCGCGCACGGGCGGGAATGTCACCCCCTTCGGCCGGCGCGGCGGCTTCCTTGATGACGTTCGGCGCGCAATCGCGCACTTGCTCGAGCGGCTGAAAGGGAAATGAGCGCCTGCCGCCGCGGCGGCAGGGCAAGGTGAACGTCCCCGGCGTCCTGCCGGAGACGATGGCCTTATTCGGCGGGGCTTTCCTTCTTCTTGAGACCCAGCAGTTTGCGGACACCGGCGACCAGCGCCAGGACGCCCACCACTACCAGTTTCTTCGCGGCAATCAGCAGCGCGAACAGTTTCGCGAACAGACCCACCTTGGCGGCGACCGCCCCGGCCACGAGTGCGGCGACTCCGTATTCGGCGACCTTGTCGGTGCTGCTGTTGAAATCGGCGTAGCGGTTGCCCGGGGTGAAGTCGGCAAAGCCGATCACTTTCTGCATTTCGCCCTTGATGAGGGGCAGCTGACTCATACCCGCCACCGCATTCAGTACCAGCACGCCTTTGCGGCCCAGCACGCGGATCTTGTAGTTCAGCGTGTGCTCGGTGGCGTCGCCGGATTTCAGGTCGAGCGCCCAGTAAAGCTTGTGGGTGGCGGAGTCGTAACGCGGCGGCTCCGCCCAGCCGGTGAGCAGCAGGGACGGGTAGCCCTGGCTGGTGCGCTCCTTGTCGGCCTCGGCGCTGTTGTCTTTCATCTGCTTGAGCAGGTCGCTGTAGTCGATCTTGCTGGCGTCGTCATCCTTGACGTGGCCGTCGTCCATATAGGTGATGATCACGCCCCAGGCGTCGGGCGAGAGCGGGCTGACATCGGCCGGAAAGATCATCCCCAATGGCTTGTCGCCGGGCGGATTGCCCCAGGCGTTGACCAGCACTTTCTCGGCATCGTCAGGGCCGAGGTAACGGAAGTTTGGCGGCATGTCCAGGCTGGCCATGCCGCCGGGCAGATCGATCTTGCCGTTCTGGAACTTGAGCGAGGCCACGAATTGCTCGGCGGTCATCTGCTTGCCGGGCTGCGGGTCCGCCCAGGTGGATAACGCAAAACCGGACAAGAAAATCAGGACGAACGAATACAGCAGTTTTTTCAACATGATGCCCCCCTTTTAAGGCTTGGTGAAATCAGCGGCTATGGTACCCGAAGGCAGGGCTAGTCCACAATCTGCCGTGATTGAAATGGAAAGGGCCGCGAGGCATCGCGCCGGATTGACAGCGCGCAGGGCGCACACCATAATCGAGCCCATGACTGCTTCTCAATTTCATCGCCACAACCGAGTACGCACCCGCGCAGCGGAGCGCGTCGCGCGCCCGTGCGCAATGTGGCCTGGGGAGCAAGCCGCCGGATAGGCGAAGTAAAGCAAGCAGTTTCCGCAAAGGCCACAGCAACCGTCTGTGGCCTTTTTGTTTTTTGGCCATCAACCAGGAAAGGAAGTGAACATGCCGCTGCCCGCAGCGTTTATCTCGGTGATCTTGATCTGGGCGACGACTCCGCTCGCCATCAAATGGAGCGCGATGGGCGCCGGCTCCAGCTTCGCGGTGTTTGCGCGCATGACGCTGGGCACCGCACTGTGCGCCGCGCTACTGGTGCTGTTCCACGTGCGCCTGCCGCTGCACGGCAAGGCCATGCTGTCCTATGCGGTCAGCGGCGCCAGCATGTTCGGCACCATGGCGCTGACCTACTGGTCGGCGCAATACGTCAATTCCGGGATCATTTCCCTGCTGTTCGGCCTCACGCCGCTGATCACCAGCCTGGGTGCGGTGCTGTGGCTGAAGGAGGAGGCGATCACGCCGAGCAAGCTCGCCGGCATGCTGCTGGGGCTGGCGGGACTGGCGCTGATCTTCGGCGGCGGCCTGCACGCCGGCGCGGGTGTCGCGATCGGCCTGCTGGCCCTGCTGGGCGGGGTATCGGCGCAGGCAATGGGACTGGTGTGGCTCAAACGCATCGGAGACGACAGCCCGCCGCTGGCAACCACGCTCGGCAGCCTCGCCGTGGCATTGCCGCTATTCTTCCTGTCGTGGTGGCTGGGCGGCGCGCACTGGCCGCAGGACATGCCGGAACGTGCAATGGCCGCGACGGTATACCTGGGCGTAGTCGGCTCGGTGCTGGGCTTTGTGCTCTACTTCTACATGATCAAGCACATGGAAGCGGGGCGTATCGCCCTCGTCACCTTGGTCACGCCGGTGCTCGCCCTGCTGCTGGGCAGCAACCTGAACCACGAGGTGGTGCTGCCGCGCGTGTGGTTTGGCGCGGCAGCCATCATGCTGGGGCTCGCCGTGCACCGCTGGGGACCGCAGTGGGCGGCGGCTTTAGCGGCGCGCCGCTAGCTGGGTAGCCAGGGCGAGGCGCATGAGGAGGGCTTGGCTTATTCCGGATGGCTGCCGGGCTGCGCGGCTTCTTTCCGGGGGCGTTGGCCCAGCCTCACGGAGCGGTCGGTAGGGGCATGGCGGAAGAACCCCCTCAAGCCAAGCCGGTTAATCCGGTAGTACATGAAGCATCCTATGCACCAACCCAGATATGAGGTCAGCGTCAACCCGGAGAGGATCCAGACGATGGCCCAGCCGGCCATGCCATAACCGGCATACAGCAGCGCGAGCGCGATGGCGACCGTCAGTGCGCCTACCAACTGGCCGAAGGTGTGGGGCTGTATGTTGTCCAGTCGATAGTCGGAATGCATGACACCCAGCGGCCTGACGACATTGCGGTACACAAGCACAAACGGACTGAGTGGACGATACAGCGCTGTCACCAGGAATATGGCGCCAAGCGCGATGAGCCACCTGGGGTCCGAGAGTATGAAGGCGGCTGTCGCCATAATTATGGTGAAAATCTGTCCGAGCTTTATTTCTGCGTGATCAACTTGCGCCGACATGGGGTTGTCCTTATCGATAGTGATTAATCGGGCATCGTCCCCGAGCGAGGTTGTCAGCCGGGCGCCGGGAATGGGTGCCGCTGCTTTGAGGGAAGACTTGCTGTTATGGTAAGCTATTCACTCATGAACCGCATTTGCCTGAATTTGTATTTCCGAAATTCATAAATGAATAGCCTGGATTGGGATAATCTCCGTTATTTTCTTACGGCGGCCCGCGCGCTCAGCCTGTCTGCAGCCAGCCGGGCGCTGGGCAGCAATCAACCCACGGTAGGGCGCCGTATCGATGCCCTGGAGGCGCAACTCGGGGTGCGGTTATTCCAGCGCCACAGCACAGGCCTGACGCTGACCGACGAGGGGCGGCGGCTGTTTGCCGCGGCAGAGACGATGGAGGAGGGGGCCGCCGGCGTTCTCCGGGCCGTGAGCGGCGACAGCGATGGCATGGCGGGCACGGTCCGGATTGCCGCGCCTGAGGGTTTGGGTGTGGGCGTGCTGGCGCCGAGGTTGCCGGAGTTGTATGCGCGCTACCCGCTGCTGAATATCGTCCTGGAGCCGGCTGCGGCGCGGGCGAATCTGAAGCGTGGCGGCGCGGATGTTGCCTTGCGCCTGTTTCGCCCGGGTGGCGGGGATGTGGTTTCGCGCCGTTTGTGCGACATGGGGTTCGGCATGTACGCCTCCGCGGACTATCTTGCGCGCTGCGGCGCGCCCCGGTCGCTGGACGCGCTTCAACATCATGCCTTCATCGCCTACGGTGACGAGCTCAGGGGGCAGCCCGAGAATGCATGGCTGGAGGAGATGATTGCCCCGGGTCGCGTGCTGTTTCGCAGTGACGGTACGATGGCCCGCCTTGCCGCGGTGTTCGCGGGCGTCGGCATCGCCGTGATGCCACACCTGCTAATGGCAGGGTACCCAACCTGTGCGCGTGTGCTGCCGCAGTATCAGGCGCCTGCACGGACCATTTGGCTTGCCGTGCACGGTGATTTGCGCCATATTCCGCGCATCCGCGCGGTGATGGATTTTATCGAGGCGATATTCCAGGAGCATTCCCGGACAGTGCAGGGTTGAGGGCGTAACCATGACATGCCTGCGGGAGCCCGGCGCAGGCTTTGTGCGTGCGAATCAGGAGTCGAACTCTTCCTTGTAGTCGTCGGGATTGATGCCGCACTGCTTCAGCGGCTCGATCAGACGGTCGCGCTTGATCTTGGCGCTGGCCATGATGTAGCCGCGGATCACGTGCTCGCGGTTGACCGCGGCTTTGTCCCAGCCGGCGATCTCCTCGATGACCTTGGTCACCTTGCGCCGCGCCATGCCGCGGAACAGGGCGGGCACGAAGCCGAGCAGCCGGTTGAGCAGTTCCTCGGCCTCGGGCTGCCATTCACCCTGCTTGGGCAACTCCGGCGTGAAGCCGTATTCATCCTCGGAGAGTTCGCGCCAGACGATGGCGGCGTTGCCGTCCGGATCGGCCACATGCGCCTCCACCTCCAGGGCTGGCGTGCGCTGCGATTCGTAGAGCGCCCGTCCGCCCGACTTGACCAGGGTGTCGTAGGCCGCCTCGACGTTGCCCACGTGCACGCGCAACGTCACCGGGCGGGAAACGCTGGGCACCTGCACCAGACGCAGAATGACCGAGCCGGAATCCAGGTCCAGGAAACCTTCCCCGCGCTTGACCTCCTTCAGGCCGATCAGCTTGCCCCAAAAGGCCTCGGCGCGGGCAATGTCGGTGACGGGCACATCTACGTGGGTGACGCCGAAGAACATGGAAAGCTCCTTAACGAATTATTGTTTGAATACAGATGATGTTATCAGGGTTTCCAGCACTGTAATAAACTTGACTAACCTTGTCAACAATGATTAAATTAGCACCTGATTATATGGGGGGCAAACCCCGGTTTGTTAACGTGCTTGATGAAAGGAAGCGAATTATGGACATTCCACCGCGCGATGGAGATGGTTACCTGCTGGATATGAGCGACTGGACGCCTGAACTGGGCCGTGCCATGGCAGAAGCTGACGGCTATGAGCTTAACGACAAGAAATGGGAACATATCGAAAGGGCCCGCGAATATTACGAGGAATACGGTTCGGTGCCGCCAATTCGCAAGTTCGCCAAATATTTGAACGAGGACCAGAAGGCGATCTTCGACCTGTGGATGACTGGCCCGATGAAGCCGATCACCAAGTATGGCGGCATGCCCAAGCCCACCGGTTGCGTGTGACGGGAAGCGTTATGCCCTATTACATCTACAAGGTGCAGCCCAGCCCCATCCTGCAGCTCTCGAAGATCGAGCAGCATGATGCCTTTCGCGATGCCTCCGCGCGTGCCAAGGAACTGCGGCGCGAAATGGCCATGGCCGACGGCAGCCTGGTCAAGGTGATTTTCGCGGAAAACGAGCTCGAAGCCGAGGACATGCTCTCCCAGGTGCGGGAGCCGCAGCCCGAACTCGGGGACGACTGAGCCGGACACGCGGCGTCTCTGCGCCCTTTCCCTCATGCGCGCATCCGAAACGTTCGGGTGCGCGCGTGGGGGATTTTATTTTTCGGCATTCAAGAATGCGCGCTCGGCGCTTGTCGCCGCGGGGCGATGGATGCGGTCCGCGCTTGTACGCCATGCCCCGCGCCACAACGGACGCCGGATGAATTATCATACGGCCTCCGCAAACAGCCGGGACAGACCTTGAAACAGCTTACCAATGCCGTGCTTGACGATCTCGTCCGGCAGGCCAGACACTCCCCCCGCCGGCGCGCGAACAGCAATCTGCACCAGGCCCTGAGCGAACCGGTGCAGAGGCTGGCGATTGCGATGGAGCCGGATACCTTCGTGCGCCCGCATCGCCATCCCGGCACCTGGGAACTGCTCAGCGCATTGCGCGGGCGCTTTGTGGTCCTGCTGTTCGACGCTGAGGGCACGGTGACCGGCCGCACGGTGCTGGGCGAGGAATGCAAGGTGCTCGAGTTTCCGGCGAACACCTGGCATGCCGTCCTGTCGCTGGACGCGGGCGGGGTAATCTTCGAGGTGAAGCAGGGCGCCTACGCGCCGCTCACGGAGGCTGATTACGCGCCATGGTGCGATTCCGGCCCCGGTCAGGAGGCGCGCCTGAATGCCTGGTACGCACAGGCCCGGGTCGGCGACCGGCTGTAGCCATGCGCCAGAAACCCATCCTCCCGAAGAAGATGCAGCCGGCGGTGTATCCCGAGATACGCGCCGGGCAGTCCATCGAACTGCTGAAGGAATTGCACATCCTCACCCGCGACGGGAAGATGAACCAGGACAGCCGGCGCAAGCTCAAGCAGGTCTATCACCTGTACCAGTTCATCGAGCCGCTGCTGGCCGAGTTGCAGCGCGGCCACGCGGACATCAGCGTTGTGGATCACGGGGCGGGAAAGTCCTACCTCGGCTTCATACTGTACGATCTTTTCTTCAAGGCGCATCCCGGGGGCTCGCATATCTACGGCATCGAGACGCGCGAGGAACTGGTGACGCATTCGCGCGAACTCGCGTCCCGGCTGGGCTTCACCGGGATGTCGTTCCTCAACATGCCGGTGGCCGAGTCCATCGTTTCGCCTGCACTGCCCGCCGCGGTGCATATGGTCACCGCGCTGCATGCCTGCGATACCGCCACTGACGACGCGATCAATTTTGCGCTGAAAAAGCACGCGCAATTCGTCGTGCTGGTGCCCTGCTGCCAGGCTGAAGTGGCGGCCGCGCTACGCAAGAACAAGGCTCGCGAACTGGCGCAAAATATTCTCACCGAGCTCTGGCGCCATCCCATCCACACCCGCGAATTCGGCAGTCACATCACCAATGTGCTGCGTTGCCTGCAACTGGAGGCGCACGGCTACCACGTAACGGTGACGGAGCTTGTGGGCTGGGAGCATTCGATGAAGAACGAACTCATCATCGCGCAGTACAAGGACCTGCCGCGCCGCCGCCCCGCCGAGCGCCTGCAGGAGCTGCTGCACATGCTGGGGCTTGAGGCGCTGAGCGAACGCTTCTTCACGGCGCAGGGCTGAGATGCGCATCGTGTTCGTCCGCCACGGCGAGAGCGAGGGCAATGTCATCCACGAGATCAACGACAACCCGGCGCGCATCGTGAATCTCACCGAAAAGGGCCGGGCGCAGGCCACCGCCACCGCAGAGGCGCTGCGCGACAGGTCGTTTGCCCACGCCTATGCGTCCGAATTTCCGCGCGCGCGCCAGACCGCCGAAATCATCCTGCGTCGCGCGGCGTGTGCGCTATCCATAGATGCGCGCCTCAACGAGCGTCGCTCCGGCATGGACGGGCTGCCGGTACATGTGTTCAACGACCTCGTGCGCACCGACCGCCTGCGGACCAAGCCCGACCGCGGGGAGTCGTTTCTGGAGCAGATGGAGCGGATGCGCAGCTTTCTGGATGAAATCGCCGCGCGGCATCCGCAGGGGCTGGTGCTCGCGGTCTCGCATCAGGACCCCATCCTGGCGGCAATGGCGCTGACGGTGGACGATCCGGCGGCGGTCGCCGCGGGAGAACTGGCGAACTGCGAGCGCATCGAGCTGTCGTGGCCGGTGCGGTGCTAGCGGCGCATCCTGCTCCGCACTTCGCCGATCTTCAATATCAGCACCACTGACGCCAGCGCCAGCGTGATGCCGTTGGCCAGTATCAGCGGCAGCTTGCCGATGGCGATGCCGTAACACAGCCAGAGCGCGACACCGGCCGTGAACAGCAGGTACATGGGGAGTGAGATGCCGGACAGGTCCCGGGTGCGCCAGGATTGCCACGCCTGGGGCACGAAGGCGAGCGTGGTCAGAAAAGCGGCCGGATAGCCCAGGAAGGTGCCCAGTTCTGTGCTCATGGCGTATCGGTTCCGGCCCAAGGTTGATCGGTCAGCGAGGCGCGCATTATACCCAGACGCGCCTGCCGCGGGAGCGGATTGCGCGCGGGATCGCAGTGGGCTGTACCTCCCATTCAGCACCGACCCTGGCGCGGCGCCCATGCTTGACTGAGGTGCTTCCTTATGTATAATAAGCCTACCACTTTTATCAGGTAAGCGTTTCCGGCGTAGTGCATCACGGCCTTGCAGAAACCAGCCTGCCTCTGCAGGAGCCGCATGTAACGGCTCGGCATCTCTAAAAAGCCTGTATTTCCCTTCGCCGGCACTTCCCGTTTCTTGGCATATGCGCAGAGACGGTGGCATGTTGAATGCGGCAACTTCAGTCAGCGTCCCTGTTCGTTACCGGGTGGTCAAAAGTGGGTTTGGCTTTTCCGTTTCATGTATTCATCCAACCTGAAAGGAGAGCAATAATGTTTCCCTCATACGAATTTAACCAAACTGCCCTGATGCTGATTTACCTGATCATCGCGCTCCTCATACCATTTGTTGCAATCTACTTCGATGACTCAAAGTGGACCCGGCGGCATCATTAGACGGGCATTCTGCGGGAAAACATCCTTGAGCGCCGCTGACTCGAGGGGCGGACGAAGGATGGCGGAATGAAAAAAGGGAGCGCAAGCTCCCTTTTCCTTTTCAGGTGTGCCCAGGCGCCTATAACAGCATCGCGCCTACAACAGTGAGTGCCCCAGCAGCGGCACGATCAGCAGAGCCACGATATTGATGATCTTGATCAGCGGGTTTACCGCGGGTCCCGCCGTATCCTTGTAGGGATCGCCCACGGTATCGCCGGTCACGGCCGCCTTGTGTGTTTCGGAGCCCTTGCCGCCGTAGTTGCCGTCCTCGATGAATTTCTTCGCATTGTCCCATGCGCCGCCCCCGGTCGTCATGGATATGGCGACAAACAACCCGGTAATGATGGTGCCCATCAGCAGGCCGCCCAGCGCGACCGGGCCCAGGATCAGGCCGACGATCACCGGCACCACGACCGGCAGCAGCGACGGGATGACCATCTCCTTGATTGCAGCGGTTGTCAGCATGCCGACCGCGCGCGAGTAATCCGGCTTTGCCGTGCCTTCCATGATCCCGGCAATCTCCTTGAACTGGCGGCGCACCTCGATCACCACGGCCCCCGCCGCGCGTCCCACTGCCTCCATGGCCATTGCGCCGAACAGGTATGGGATCAGGCCGCCGATGAACAGGCCCACGATCACCATGTGGTTTGACAGGTCGAAGCTGACCCGGTGCCCGCTCGCTGCCAGCGCATGCGTATAGTCTGCAAACAGCACCAGCGCGGCCAGGCCTGCAGATCCAATGGCGTAGCCCTTGGTCACCGCCTTGGTGGTGTTGCCGACCGCATCCAGCGGATCGGTGACGGCGCGCACTTCGGCAGGCAGGTCGGCCATTTCGGCGATGCCGCCCGCATTGTCGGTAACTGGCCCATAGGCGTCGAGCGCGACGATGATGCCGGCCATGGAAAGCATGGAGGTCGCGGCGATGGCGATGCCGTATAGCCCGGCCAGGGCGTAGGCGACGATGATGCTGAGGCATACCGAGAGCACGGGCAGCGCGGTGGATTTCATGGACACGCCCAGCCCGGCAATGATGTTGGTGGCATGGCCGGTCTGCGAGGCCGCGGCGATATGGCGCACCGCCTTGTAGTCGGTGCCGGTATAGTATTCGGTGATCCACACCAGCGCCGCGGTGAGCGCCAGTCCGACCACGGCGGAGCCGTAGACGGCAAGCGCGGTGAGGGTCTCGCCGTTGGCCATGATCATCTTCTCGCCCAGCAGCCAGCGCGTGACCGGGTAGAAGGCGATCAGCGCGATCACACCGGTCACGGCCAGCCCGCGGTAGAGCGCGTTCATGATCTTGCCGCCCTCGCGCGCCTTGACGAAAAAGCTGCCGACGATGGAGGCGATGATGGAGACCGCGCCCAGCACCAGCGGGTAGATCACGGCATTGTCGCCGACATTGGGTTTCGACAGGGCGCCCAGCAGCATGGTGGCGACCACGGTCACGGCATAGGTCTCGAACAGATCGGCGGCCATGCCGGCGCAGTCCCCCACGTTGTCGCCCACGTTGTCGGCGATCACCGCGGGGTTGCGCGGGTCGTCTTCCGGTATGCCGGCCTCCACCTTGCCCACCAGGTCCGCGCCCACGTCAGCGCCCTTGGTGAAAATGCCGCCGCCCAGACGCGCGAAGATGGAGATCAGCGATCCGCCGAAGGCAAGGCCCACCAGGGGCTTGATGAGTTCATGCGTCGGCGTGCCGTGCGGCTCGATCAGCTTCAGTATCACGTAATAGCCGGTGATGCCGAGCAGCGCCAGGCCGACGACCAGCATGCCGGTAATGGCGCCGCTGCGGAAGGCGATATTGAGCGCGGGCGCCACGCCGTGGCGCGCGGCTTCCGCGGTGCGCACGTTGGCGCGCACCGACACGTTCATGCCGATGAAGCCGGTCGCCCCCGAAAGGAGCGCGCCTACTGCGAAGCCGATGGCGGTCTTGATGTCGAGGAACACGGCAATCAGCACCGCCAGCACGGCGCCGGCAATCGCAATGGTGGTGTACTGCTTCTTGAGGTAGGCGGACGCGCCCTCCTGCACCGCCGCGGCGATCTGCCGCATCCGTTCGTTCCCGGCCGGCTTGCCCAGCACCCACTGAATCGAGATCAATCCGAAGGCAATCGCGGCGATTGCACAGAATAACGTGAGCCATATGCTTGCTGCCATGGTCTTCTCCCTTCCGGCTTTTCTTGTCAGATATTGAACTTGCGCAGTTTTTTCGGCACCGCGACATTCTTCAGGCGGACGTAGCGCGGCAATCCATCCTTGTATGGCGGGTAGTCCTCACCTTTGAGCAGGGGGGACAGATAAGTGCGGCATTTCTCGGTGATGCCGAAGCCATCCGGCGAAATGAAAGTGCGTGGCATCATCTTCTCCACGTTTGCCACATCGGCCAGCGGCGCAACGCCAACCTTCCACTTGTAAGGCTTGTCGGATACGCGGATGACGGCGGGCATCACCGCGTTCTGTCCCTTTAGCGCCAGTTCCACCGCGGCCTTGCCCAGCGCATAAGCCTGGTCGACGT
Source organism: Gallionellaceae bacterium (assembly GCA_035260545.1). Classification (GTDB taxonomy): domain Bacteria; phylum Pseudomonadota; class Gammaproteobacteria; order Burkholderiales; family Gallionellaceae; genus DATDDB01. The sequence goes on from DATFUZ010000080.1 coordinate 17,071, forward strand.
CGGTTTTCGATGCGATGTGGCGCGCGGCGCGTTGCAGGTAGTCGGCGACGGCCCAGTGAAACTTGTGGCCCAACTCGTCCTTGACCATGTTGGCAATGACGGGGGCCACGCCGCCCAGTTGCGCATGGCCGAAGGCGTCGCGCAGCCCCTGGTCGGAGAGGAACTTGCCGTCCGGGCCCTTCACGCCTTCGGATACCACTACGGAGCAGTAGCCGTGCTTCTTTACCATGGCGTTTACCTTGGCCAGGAACTTCGCGCGGTCGAAAGTCACTTCGGGGAACAGGATGACGATGGGCAACTCACAATCCTTGTCCGATGCCATGCCGCCGGCCGCAGCGATCCAGCCCGCGTGGCGGCCCATCACCTCCAGCACGAAGACTTTGGTCGAGGTCTTGGCCATGGATGCCACGTCGAAACTGGCTTCGCGCGTGGAGACGGCGATGTACTTTGCGACCGAGCCGAAGCCCGGGCAGCAGTCTGTGATGGGCAGATCGTTATCCACGGTCTTGGGCACATGGATGGCCTGCAGCGGATAGCCCATTTTTTCGGAAAGCCGGGAAACCTTGAGGCAGGTGTCGGCGGAGTCGCCGCCGCCGTTATAGAAGAAGTAGCCGATGTTATGCGCTTTGAACACCTCGATCAGGCGTTCGTACTGCGCCCTGTTTTCTTCCAGGCCTTTGAGTTTGTAGCGGCACGACCCGAATGCACCGGATGGCGTGTGGCGCAGGGCTGCGATGGCGGTGGCGGAATCCTTGCTGGTGTCGATCAGATCCTCGGTCAGCGCGCCGATGATGCCGTTGCGTCCCGCGTAGACCTTGCCGATCTTGTCCTTGTGCTTGCGCGCGGTTTCAATGAGTCCGCAGGCCGACGCGTTGATGACTGCCGTCACTCCCCCTGATTGCGCGTAAAAAGCATTCTTCTTTGCCATGCCATACTCCCTGATGATGGTTGTTGAGTTGTAATTGCGAATCATCCTGAATGCATAAGCGGGTGCAGGCATCTTACGCCTTTTCCATCAAGAAAGCATGTGCTTCGCTTCTTCACCAGCACGCGCGCACGACATCATGCGCAAGCGCGTGCGCTCCCTGCCGCGCACGCATCGCAGCGCAGGATTTTATGATGTTGAAAAACCGCAGGAAGCGAAGAATGGGCGCATGTACGTTTCACCTATCCCATCTGCGCCAGTTGGGTATTGTGTTGCGCGCGGGACATTGGGGAATCGGGAGGAGGGGGGAATCTCCGGGCGCTGCCGACACTACATTGGAGGCTTGATGCGGCCGCTGCCGAGCAGGATGCGCAGGGCGTTGAGGCTGCCGTTTTCACTCCGCCGTGCGATCACGAAGACGCTGGCGCCGCGCTTCAGCATGCTGCGCGTGGCAGGGGAGAAGGTTATCACCGGCGTGCCGGGCGGCACGACGATCTGCTGGCTGCCACCCTTGTAGGAAAGCGTCAGTTTCTCGCCGTCGTTGGTGGCGACCACCGCATCCACATTGGCGTTGGTCATGGTGGAGCCGGGCTCGAGATCCCAGTCATAATGTCCTTCGCCCGTGCCGCGCATCGCCTCGGGGAAGACGTGAACCTCCAGCGCCTGCAGTTCGCCGCCGCGGAGCAGGGCGGTCACGCCCACGAAGTCGCCGGGCTTGATGTCGCGCAGCGTCAGCGGGGAGAGCACGTTGATCTTTGCCTTGCGCGGAACGCGCATCACCAGCGCCCGGCCTTCGCGCGTCCTGACCTTCAGCACATTGCCGTCGAAGGCGGTGACCGTGCCGCGCACCTTCTGGCCGGACCGCCCCGCAGCCAGCGCGCTTGCCGTCAGCACCATCAGTAACGCGGCCAGCATCAGACCGGCAAGCGAGATCCTGCGCATTGTGTTCATGGCGATCATCTCCCCAGGATATTCAGCCGGAACGCGGACAATTCCGGATTGGGCAAGCGTACCCTGGCGGAAGGCCGGGCTCAATACGCAATTCCCGGTATTGGCCTGCCATGCCACGGCCGCGGTTTGGGATTATCATGTCGGCAAGCGACTCCAGGGAGGGCCATCCGATGTGCACGCAACGCCCGCCGCACTCGGTCATCACATACGGGGCCGTCATACTGGCCGCAGGGGTGGTGTCCGGCACCGCGGCAACGCTGGTGCAGGTGGCGCTGTGGCTGCTGTTCACGGCGGATTTTCCCGGCGTTCTGTTTCGTGACGCGCGCCTGACGGCCGCGCTGGTGCTGGGCGCGCGCGTGCTGCCGCCGCCGGCCACCTTCGATTTCGCGGTGCTGGCCGTCGCGACCATTATCCACTTCGCGCTGTCCGTCGCTTACGCGGCAATACTGTATCCCTTTGTCGCGCGCCGTGGATACCTGTGGGCGGTGACGGCCGGGGCCGTCTTCGGCATTGCGTTGTATGCGATCAACCTGTACGGGTTTGCCGCGCTCTTTCCCTGGTTTGCGCAGGCGCGGGGGTGGATTGCGGCGGCTGCGCATGTGGCGTTCGGCGTCAGCGCCTCGACAGCGTGCCGCTTCCTGCTCTTCAGGTGTGGCGGACACCGAGCAGGCGGGCATTGAGCTTGTGTGCAAGCGACAGCCCGCCTTGCCGCATCACCGTATTGTGGTTCCACTCGATGACCGGACGCGCGAACACGGCCAGCGTATTCATCCAGGCTCGCGTTGTGCGTACCTGCCATTCGTAACGCACGGTGGTCACGGCGCCCTCGCTGCTGAAGGACCAGCAGCCGCGCCCTTCCACATCGCCGCTGGCGACGCCTTCCACCACCGTCAGGGGTTCATAGCGCACCACCCGCACGTCAAAAACCAGGCGGTAGGGCAGCCGCCCTCGCCAGGTGTAACGGCGCACGCCGCCTATGCCCTGCGTGTCGCCGGGCGCGATTTCTTCCACCCGTTCCACATTGTCCCACCACAGCGGCCAGCCCTGAGGTTCACAGATGGCGTCGCACACCGCCTTGAGCGGCGCCTCGATTTTCCAGATGGTCACGAAACGGTAGTTCATCGTGTTTGGGCAAGGTGTCGGCCGGGGGCGTCCGCTCACGGGTTGAACAATGCGTCCGGCATAGGCGGGTCGACTTGCAGTCCGTCCATGGTCACGGTTTCTATCATTGCGCCCAGCGTGTCGCTGCTGACGATCTTGAGCGGGAACCAGGTTGCGGTGTCCAGCCACATCTCGATGCGGTGCACGCCGTCGACGGCGACCCCGGGTCCGCCGGTAGTGACCATGTGCAGCACTGTGTGGCCGTTCAGGAGTTCCGCACCCAGCACGTCGGTGCGGCCCTTTTCCTGCAGCAGGAGGGTGTTCTCGAACAGCGCACCGACGTCGGAGTGATTCACGTACTGGCCACGCGGGCTACGGATCAGCGGGTTCCGGGGGCTGAGGCTGAGTTCGAAATGGTCAGGGCCGAAAGGCCACAGCCGCACGCGGTCAGTCTTGGGGCTGTATACGAGCAGGGCGCCGGCATGCGGCTTGACGAATTCCATCCGCACCCAGCCGGGCCGCTTGTAGAAGTAGTGGATGACATCCTCGCCCGCGCCATAGAAGGAGTCTATGGTGACGCTGTAGCCTCCCACCGATTGATAATGCGCAATAGCCTCGGCCAGCGGCGCTGGAAACGTCGCCGCGGGCTGGGATGCCGGCTCTGCCGCGGCCGGTGAACTACCCGGGGGAGCGGCTCCGGCGAGTGTGGCGGCAAGCACCATGGCGGTCAACATGGCTGTCCTGTTTTATGCAAATACTACAGCATGGCGGCGATCACGCCCACCCCCCGGTTCCCCTCCCGGCATCATGGGGAAGCGCGGTTCGCGCGTGACATTTAGACGGTGCTGACCGGGACGCGTGCGGTCACACCGCACAGCAGCTCGTAGCTGATGGTTCCTGCTGCCTGTGCCACTTCCTCCACCGGCAGACCTTCGCCCCAGAGCGTCACGCTGCTGCCGACGGCGGCGCCGGGCAGCGCCGAAAGGTCGACGCACAGCATGTCCATGGAAACGCGCCCCAGCGTGCGCGTACGCTGCCCGTCGACCAGCACCGGCGTTCCGGTGCCGGCATGGCGCGGATAGCCGTCGGCATAGCCGCAGGCGGCGACGCCGATGCGCAGGCTGCGGTCGGCGCAGAAGGTGCCGCCGTATCCCACGCATTCGCCTGCACGCAGCTCGCGCACGGAGATGAGTTGCGTGCGCAGCGTCATCACCGGCATCAGGCCGAGTTGCGCGGCGCTGGTTTCCTCGAACGGAGAAGCGCCGTACAGCATGATCCCGGGCCGTACCCAGTCGCCGTGGGCCTGCGGGTAACGCAGCAGCGCGGCGGAATTCGCCAGCGAGCGCGCCGCCCGATGCGGGGCGGCCAGCGCGTTGAACGCCTGCAACTGGGCATCCACACCCGCCGCTTCGTCGGCATGGGAGAAATGACTCATGAGCGTCACGTCGCGCACGCCGGGATGCGATTTGAGTTTTTCCATCGCGGCTGGCACGTCCTGCGGCGCGAATCCCAGACGGTTCATGCCGGTGTTGACCTTGAGCCAGATCGAAAGCTTGTTGCCGAGGCGTCCACCGTTGTCCAGCATGGCCAGCTGGTGCGGGCTGTGGATCACGCAGGCCAGGCCGTGGCCGGCGATGCGCGGCACCTCTTCCTGGGAGAATGCACCCTCCAGCAGCAGGATGGGCTGGCGGTAGCCCGCTTCGCGCAGCTTGATGGCGTCGCGCAGGTCGAGCAGTGCGAAGCCGTCGGCGGCCTTCAGCGCCTCGGCGCAGCGCAGCAGGCCGTGGCCATAGGCGTCGGCCTTGACCACGGCCATGATGCGCGCCGTGGTGGCTTTCCGTGCGAGCTGAAAATTGTGGTGCAGGGCGGCGAGGCTGATGTCGGCGGTTATCGGGCGTGACATGTGCGGGCGCGGGGCAATGAACGGTATCGTTAATAATAGCAGGCATCGCGCGTTTCGTGATATAAGCATTGTTTCAAAAAAATCACACGGCATCTCCATTCCATGGCATTCGGCTTTTACATCATCCTCGCGGCGCAATTTCTGTCCGCGCTCGCTGACAGTGCCCTGCTTTTCGTCACCATGGACTTGTTTGCCCATATTCATGCGCCAGACTGGTACATCCAGATTGCGGAAAGCGCTTTCGCCGCGGCCTATGTAGTACTTGCCCCCTTTGTCGGCGCGTTCGCCGATTCGCTGCCCAAGGGGCGGGTAATGTTCCTCAGCAACAATCTCAAGATCATCGGCTGCGTCGCCATGCTGTTCGGGCTCGATCCGCTGGTGGCCTATGCCATCGTGGGCATAGGCGCAGCGACCTATTCGCCCGCCAAGTACGGCATCCTCACCGAATATCTGCCGCCGGAGAAACTGGTGACCGCCAACAGCTGGATGGAAGGGCTGACCGTGGCAGCGCTCATCCTCGGCAACGTGCTGGGCGCGGTGTTGACCAGTCCGCATGCACTGGGCCGTCTGGTCGCGCATGTGCATGTTCCGCTGCTGAACACGCTGCCCGGCCTGGCGCTCGCCATTCTCGCGGTGGTGTACGTGGGCGCCGCCATCTTCGCGCTGTATATTCCGCGCGTGGCGGTGGATCATAAGCCGCTGCGCAAGAATCCGCTGTTCCTGATCAAGGAGTTCTCCCATTGCTTCCGCCTGCTGTGGAAGGATCCGCTGGGTCAGGTGTCGCTGTCCGTGACCACGATGTTCTGGGGCATAGGCCGCACCATGCGCCTGCTGGTTCCGGCCTGGGCCGTGCTCGCGCTGGGCTACAGCACTTCGCAATCGGCGTACCTGGTGGCGCTGGTGGCTGTCGGCATCGCCATCGGCGCGGTGCTGGCCGCGCGTTTCGTCAAACTGGAGCATGCGGTCAAGGTGCTGCCGGTCGGCATCCTGATGGGCGTGCTGATCCTGGTGCTGATCCCGATGAAGAGCGTGTGGGCGGCGGGCTTGATCGTCGTGCTCACCGGCGTGGTCGGAGGCTACTTCGTGGTGCCGATGAACGCGCTGCTGCAGCATCGCGGCCACCTGCTGATGGGCGCGGGCAGTTCCATCTCGGTGCAGAATTTCAACGAAAACCTCAGCATCTTCGTCATGATGTTGCTGTACGCGGCAATGGACTGGATGCATTTGCACATCTTCGTCATTGTGGCGGTGTTCGGGATCATGCTCTCAGGTGCGATGGGTCTGCTCGCCAGGGTGCACGGGCACGACCAGGATATGGGGCAGGCCTGACAAAGTACATGCAGCGTGTATCCGCGCCGGATTACGCATCGGTTCATGCGTGGCGTGGGGAGTAGAGGGCAGGGGAGGAGCCACGAATGACCCGCGGCGGTTACCGCGAGCTTGCCGTCTTTACCGCCAGTTTGAGATCTTCCCAGGCCTTGGCCTTGTCGTGGGGCGTGCGCAGCAGGTAGGCGGGGTGATAGGTGATGATGAGCGGCGTGCCGTGATAGTCGTGCACCTTGCCGCGCAGGCTGCCCAGCGTGGCCTCGCGTCCCAGCAGCGCGTTGGCGGCGGTCTTGCCCAGCGCGACGATGATCCTGGGCTGGATCAGCGCGATCTGCCGCTCCAGGTAGGGTATGCAGGTTGCGATCTCGTCCGCTTCCGGCGCGCGGTTGCTGGGCGGGCGGCACTTCACGATGTTGGCGATATACACATCCTGGCCGCGCTTGAGCCGGATCGCCAGCAGCATGTTGTCCAGCAGCTTGCCGGCCTGGCCAACGAAGGGCTCGCCCTTTGCGTCCTCGTCCGCACCGGGGCCTTCGCCCACGAACAGCCAGTCTGCGTTTTCGTCGCCCACCCCGAATACGGTCTGGGTGCAGCCGGCACGCAGCCTGCACGCCGTGCAGTCGCGCACCATGGTCTTCAGCTCCAGCCAGGGCAGGGCGGCGATGCGCTCCGCGCGCGGGTCGCCTGCAACGGGCGCGGACGGTGGGGGCTCCGGCAGGGCGGCAGGCGCGGCCGCAAGTGCCGGTGCCTGAGCGGCTGCGCTTGCCGCGGCTGCAGGTGCGGGGGGCTCGGCTGTTGCGGATACCGGCACGCCGTTCCGGGGGGAGGCGTGTTCAGGCGCGACGGCTGCGGGAGCTTGGGTCTCCGCGCCATCGCGGCGCACCCACAGCGGGTAGAGATTGAGTTCCCGCAATACCGCTTCGTCGCGCTTCACAGCATGCACTCCATCACGATGGCGTCTTCGCGCGCATTGTTTCCGGCCGGGTAATAGCCGCGGCGTATCCCGATTTCGCGGAAGCCGTTTTTGCGGTATAGCGCCAGCGCTGCGGCATTGGACGGACGCACCTCCAGCAGCACGCGCTCTGCGCCAGTCTGACGCGCGCGCGCCAGCAGCGTATCAAGCAGGGCCGAGCCCCAGCCCTGACGCTGGAAGCCGCTTGCGATGCCTATGGTCAGCAAGTGCGCCTCGTAGGGCGCAAATATCATCACCGCATACCCCGCCATGACGCCTTCCAGTTCCGCCACGGTACACAGGTAGCCTGAATTCAGCGAGTCGGAGAAGTTCCCGGCCGTCCATGGCCAGGGGTAGATGCTGCGCTCGATGCGCATCACGGCCTCGATGTCCCCATGGGTCATTTCGCGCAACACCAGTTTGTGCAGGGTCGTGGTCATCGGTCCGCTCATCGCTCGCTGGTCTTCAGCGCCACCCTGTCGCGCAGGTAGAACGGCGTCGCATCCGCCGCGTCCACGCCGAGGCCGGCGGCAAACAGCGGTGCGGCCAGGCGCGCGATGGCTGCAGCCTGCGGCACTGCCTGCTCGTCGACCGCCGTCAGGTTCGCCGCATACCGCGCGCGCAACTGCCCGCCGTGGGCGACGAAGCCGCTGCCGGCGCCGAACCAGTCCGCGCCCGTCAGGTCGGGAGCATCCGGCGGCAGGCAGAGCTCGGGTTCGCACACCGTGTGCCATACGTCCCCGCGCTTTTCATAGGCGGCGCAATAGACTTCCGCCATGCGCGCATCAAGCACCGCGATCACCCGCTCGTGCGCGGCATCTTCGGCCAGGGCCTGCAGGGTGCAGATGCCCGCCACCGGCTTGTCCGCGCCCAGCGCGAGGCCCTGCGCCGCGCTGCATGCGATGCGCACGCCGGTGAAGGAACCGGGCCCTGCGCCGAAGGCGATGCCATCCACCTCGTGCAGGCGGATGCCGGCCTCGCGCAGCAGTTCGTCCACCATGGGCAGCAACACCTGGGAGTGCTTCTGGCCCACGCGTTCGCAGCGGCCGCTTTCAGCGCCGTCTTGCCACAGCGCGACGGAGCAATACTCCGTCGAGGTTTCGAGGGCCAGGATATTCAATCTTTTCGCACCCCCCGGCCTTTAGCCCACGACCAGCAACAGGGCCACCGCTTCCGCCGCGATGCCCTCGCTGCGCCCGGTGTAGCCCAGGCGTTCGGTGGTGGTTGCTTTCACGTTGACGGCGTTCATTGCCACACCCAGGTCGGAAGCGATGTTCTCCACCATCTTCCCGATGTGGGGCGCCATTTTCGGCGCCTGGGCGATGATGGTGGAGTCGATGTTGGCGATGCGGAAGCCCGCGTTCGCCACCAGGCGCGCGGTCTCGCGCAGCAGCACGCGGCTGTCGATATTCTTGAACCTGGGGTCGCTGTCGGAAAAATGGCGGCCGATGTCGCCCAGCGCCGCCGCGCCCAGCAGGGCGTCGCAGATCGCGTGCAGCAGCACGTCGGCGTCCGAATGGCCAAGCAGCCCCTTCTCATGCGGGATGTCCACGCCGCCGATGATCAGCTTGCGCCCCGTGACCAGCTGGTGCACATCGAAACCGGAACCTATGCGCATGAGAATTCTCCTTTGCTCTTTCGGGGCGCGAACAATATTGAACGCCAGGCCGTCATGCCGAGCGCAGTCGTTTTTCGTCTTCCGCGAGCAGCAGTTCAGCCAGATGCCTGTCCTGCGGATACGTCACCTTGAAATTCGTCGGGTCGCTGGCCACCAGCTTGGGGTGCAGGCCCAGGGCCTCGACGGCCGATGCCTCGTCGGTCACGTTGGGTGCGGATTCGAGCGCCTCGAGCAGGAGTCCCGCGCGGAACATCTGCGGCGTCTGCGCTGCCCACAGCCCGCTGCGGTCCTCGGTGCGCGCGATGCGCTGCGCGTCCGCGGCGCGCTTGAGGGTATCGGCCACCGGCACGGCGAGGATGCCGCCCACCTCATCGTCGCGCAGCTCGGCGATCAGGCGCCTGATCTGGGCCTGGGTTACGCAGGGGCGCGCCGCATCATGCACCAGCACCCACTCGTCGGGCTCCAGCTCCGACGCCATCAGTCCGTTGAGCACGCTTTCGGCGCGCGTCGCGCCCCCGCAATAGAGCGGCTGCAGGCGGTCGCCGAAGGCCGACCAGTCATAGCCGTGAAAAAGCGCATCGTCCGGCGCCAGCACGACGAATACGGAAGAAATGTCGGGGCATTCGCACAATGCGGCCAGCGCATGGTAAATCATCGGCTTGCCCGCAAGCTCCAGATACTGCTTGGGCAGGGCGCCGCCCATGCGCGAGCCGGAGCCGGCGGCGGGAACGAGGGCATGAAAATCGGTCATTGCCCTATTGTAATACATGGCGCTTCAATTCTCCGCAGGAGTATGCTCTTCACCAGGCAGGGGCGCGCGGTATAATAGCGCCCTTTTCCGTTGTTGATTTCCCCAGATGCTGTTTTCATCCCCACATGCCCGCCCGCGGTACACCCGGCTGTTCGGTTCTTCCGATGCGCTGGCGTTGGCCGAGTTTGCGCGGGAAAAAGGATCGCCGTTGGTGGTGATTGCCGCCAGTGCGCTGGATGCGCAACGCCTGGCCGAGGAAATTCCGTTTTTTGCAGCTTCCGTGGATGCTTCCTTGCGCGTGCATTTGCTGCCGGACTGGGAAACCTTGCCCTACGACCACTTTTCGCCGCACCAGGACCTGGTGTCGGAACGCCTGGCGACGCTGCATGCCATCCGTACCCATGCCTTCGACGTGGTGGTGGTGCCGGTGACCACAGCCTTGTATCCGCTGCCGCCGGTGAGCTACATGGCGGCCTATACCTTCTTCCTGAAGAAGGGCGAGCCGCTGGACCTGGATGCCTTTCGTGCGCAGATGACGCTGGCGGGCTATACCCATGTGCAGCAGGTGCTCACCCCGGGCGAATACTGTGTGCGTGGCGGCCTGGTGGACCTGTTTCCCATGGGCGGCGCGCTGCCTTTCCGCATCGACCTGTTCGACAACGACATCGAGACGATTTCCACTTTCGACGTGGACAGCCAGCGCACGCTGTATCCGGTGCCGGAGATTCGGCTGTTGCCGGCGCGCGAGTTTCCACTGGATGAGAAGGCGCAGGCCTATTTTCGTCAGCGCTTCCGCGAGCGCTTCGAGGGCGACCCCTCGCGCTCCAGCATCTACAAGGACGTGAGCAAGGGTATCGCTCCTTCCGGCATCGAGTACTACCTGCCGCTGTTCTTCGAGCAGACCGCGACGCTGTTCGACTACCTGCCGCCGGAGGCGGTGCTGTGCATGCATCACGACGTGGATGCGGCCATCGCGGCCTTCGGAAAGGACGCGGCTGGACGCCACAACCTGCTGCGCGGCGACCCGCAGCGGCCGCTGCTGGAGCCGAAGGAGCTGTTCCTGGACGCGGAGCAATTCTTTGTGCGCGCCAGGGATTTTGCGCGCCTGGACATTGTTGCGAATGGCGCCGAGGGCGGCACACTCACGCCGTGCGCCACGGCGGCCCTGCCCGGGATTGCGGTGAACCGCCGCGCCGAAAAGCCCGTGCAGGCCTTCGCCGACTTTCTGCGCGACCATCCCGGGCGCGTGCTGCTGCTGGCGGACAGCCTGGGCCGGCGGGAAATAATGTCCGACTACCTGCAGGAATACGGCCTGGCGCCGGCCGCGTGCGAGAACTACGCGGCCTTCCGCGCTGCCGAAGACAGATTCATGCTCGGCGTGGGCACGGTCAGCACCGGCTTCATCCTCGCCGACGAAAACCTCGCAGTAGTCACGGAAGCCGAACTTTATGCCCAGCAGGGCAGGGGACGCGTCACGCGCGCGGCGAAGAAAAGCAATGTCGAGGGCATGCTGCGCGACCTCACCGAGCTCAAGCCGGGCGACCCGGTGGTGCACGAGCAGCATGGCATAGCGCGCTATCGCGGGCTGGTGAACCTGGATATGGGCGAGGGCGAGAACGAATTCCTGCTGCTGGAGTATGCGGAAGAGGCCAAGCTCTACGTGCCGGTGGCGCAGTTGCACGTGATCAGCCGCTACAGCGGCGGGGCAGCCGAGGATGCGCCCCTGCACAAGCTGGGCAGCGGCGCCTGGGAAAAGGCCAAGCGCCGCGCCATGCAGCAGGTGCGCGATACGGCCGCCGAACTGCTCAACCTCTATGCCCAGCGCGCCACGCGCAAGGGCCACGCCTTCAAGCTCAATTACCACGACTATGAGGCCTTCGCGGCGGGCTTCGGCTTTGACGAGACGCCGGACCAGGCGGCCGCGATCGAGGCGGTGATCCTCGATTTGCAGTCGGGCAAGCCCATGGACCGCCTGATCTGCGGCGACGTGGGTTTCGGGAAGACCGAGGTGGCGCTGCGCGCCGCGTTCATCGCCGCCATGGAGGGCAAGCAGGTCGCGGTGCTCGCACCCACCACGCTGCTGGTGGAGCAGCACTACCAGAACTTCACCACGCGCTTCGCCGACTTCCCGGTGAAGCTGGCCGAGCTGTCGCGCTTCCGCTCCAGCAAGGAGACCGCACAGTCGCTGCAGGAGATGGCCGAGGGCAAGCTGGACATCATCATAGGCACCCACAAGCTGATCCAGAAGGACGTGAAGTTCCACAACCTGGGCCTGGTCATCATCGACGAGGAGCACCGTTTCGGCGTGCAGCAGAAGGAGCGCCTCAAGGCCCTGCGCGCCGAGGTGGATGTGCTGACGCTGACCGCCACCCCCATCCCGCGCACGCTGGCGATGTCGCTGGAAGGGCTGCGCGATTTCTCGGTCATCGCGACCGCGCCGCAGCGGCGGCTCTCGATCAAGACCTTCGTCAGCAGCTACAGCGCGGGCGTGATCCGCGAGGCGGTGCTGCGCGAGTTGAAGCGCGGCGGCCAGGTGTATTTCCTGCACAACGAAGTGGACACCATGCCCAATATGCTGGAGAAGCTGGAGGGCCTGCTGCCCGAGGCGCGCATCCGCATGGCCCATGGCCAGATGGCGGAGCGCGAGCTGGAGGCGGTGATGCGCGACTTTACCCACCAGCGCTTCAACGTGCTGCTGTGCTCCACCATCATCGAAACCGGGATTGACGTGCCCACGGCCAACACCATCCTGATCAACCGGGCGGACCGCTTCGGCCTGGCGCAGCTGCACCAGTTGCGCGGCCGCGTCGGGCGCTCGCACCACCAGGCCTACGCCTATCTGCTGGTGGACAGCAAGGAAGGCCTCACCGCACAGGCGAAGAAGCGGCTGGAGGCGATCCAGGCCATGGAGCAGCTGGGCAGCGGCTTCTTCCTCGCCATGCACGACCTGGAGATCCGCGGCGCGGGCGAGGTGCTGGGCGAATCGCAGAGCGGCGAGATGCAGGAGATCGGCTTCTCGCTCTATAACGACATGCTCTCCGCCGCCATCACCTCGCTGCGCCAGGGGCGCGAGCCGGACATGGCGCAGCCGCTGGGGGTGACCACGGAGATCAACCTGCATACGCCGGCGCTGCTGCCGGACGAATACTGCGGCGACATCCACCAGCGGCTGGTCATCTACAAGCGGCTGGCCAATTGCGCCACGCTGGAGGAGCTGGAGGACATGCAGCGAGAACTGATAGACCGCTTCGGCCTGCTGCCGGACCCGGCGAATGCGCTGCTGGATTGCCACCGCCTGCGGATACTCGCCAAGCCCATGGGCATCGCCAAGGTGGATGCCTCATCCGAGGCCATCGTGATCCAGTTCGTGCCAGATCCGCCGATAGACCCCATGAAGATCATCACGCTAATTCAGAGCAAGCGGCATGTGAAGATGGCGGGGCAGGACAAGCTGCGGATAGAGCTGAAATACGGCGACCTGAAACAGCGGGTGCTGGCGGTGGTGAACTTCTTTAAGGAATTGGTTTAGCCTTCACGGGGTTGGTGTGGCCGGGGCGCGCTTGCCCGGCCTCGTCCGGCATTCACTCGCGGAAGACGTAGAGCGAGGTGCACAGCACGATGCCGACGACGTACATCAGCGCCGTGCTCGCGATGAAGTAGGGATAGGCCATGAGGCCGGCGCCTATGACCATCGGCTTCCAGTTCATCCTCTTCTTGCCGTAGACGAAGGCCACGAAACCGATGCCGCCGAACAGCAGGCCACCGAACAGGTTGGCGAAAGTGAATGAGCCCATAAGGCGTGCTCCGGAGTGTTCAACAGTGGGATGCTGCCTATTGTACTGCGCACGCCGGGAAAGGTGAGGGGAAAATATGCCCGCTGTGGCGCGATGCCCGTGCGCCATTGCGCAATGCAGACGTATGCCGCGGAATACACTAAAATTTGCCGTTTGCCGGATATTTTGAGTTCAGTTTTTATCGTAATTTTGAGTCTAGCCCATGAATCTGATCGTCCAAGCCGTCCACGACATCCCCGCCGCACAAGTGCAGCATCTCGCCGCCCTTTCCGGCGCCAGCCGCGTCGAGCACGTGCACGCCCATCTGTTTCGCCTGACCGATGCCCAGCCGCACCAGGGCATTGCGCCCTACTGTCTGGAGTACCGGCTCGATTACGGCTTCGTCGAGCCGCAGCGCAAGCTGAGTGACTTCGGCCTGCTGGTCATGGACATGGACTCGACCCTGATTTCCATCGAGTGCATAGACGAGATTGCCGACATGCAGGGGCTGAAGCCCGAGGTAGCGGCCATCACCGAATCCGCGATGCGCGGCGAGATCGACTTCGCCGAGAGCCTGCGCCGCCGCGTCGCACTGCTGGAAGGCCTGGAGGAGGGCGCCTTGCAGCGCGTCTACGACGAGCGCCTGCGGCTCAATCCCGGCGCGGAAGCCATGCTGGCAGCCATGCGGCAGCATGGCATCAAGACGCTGCTGGTGTCCGGGGGCTTTGTGTTTTTCACCGACCGGCTCAAGCAACGGGTGGGCCTGGACCATGCCCGGGCCAACACGCTGGAGGTTGTGAATGGCCGCCTCACCGGCAGGGTGGTGGGGGACATCGTGGATGCCCAGGGCAAGGCCGAGGCGCTGATGCACCTGCGCGGGGAGCTGGACTTGCGCCCGGAGCAGGTGATCGCCATGGGCGACGGGGCGAACGACCTGAAGATGATGGCGCATGCTGGAGTGAGCATCGCCTACCATGCAAAGCCCGTGGTGCGCGCGCAAGCCAGCTATGCCCTCAATTTCGTCGGGCTGGACGGTCTGGTGAATCTGTTCGTCTGAATTATCGCGCCGTTTGTCGGCAAAGGCAGGGCAGCCCGCCGATGCCTGGAGCGAGGTATGGTAAAGTTGCCTGTCCGAATCCGCTGCAAACGTGCTTTTTGAGAGGATCACCATGAGAGATGTCATTACCCAACTGGTCGATGTGCCGTTCGCCCGCATGTTCATCCTGGCGGGGATCGTATTCCTGCTTGTTGCTGTGCTGGGCAAGATCGAGGGCAAGATAGATCCCGGCCAGATGGGCAGGATAGGCGCATCCGTGCTGGGCGTGGTTCTGTTGGTTGTCGGGGTGGCGCTTCAGTTCAGCGAGCGGGACGACAGTATCGAACGGCTGGCGCAGGAAGTGCATATTCAGGGCCAGAACGCCGCATCCCGGCCGCCTGCGGGAGCCGCAATGAAGGCGTCCGGGGTCGCGCGCGCGCCCGACCAGGTGCTGCTGAGGATAGTGGCAGGGACCTATGGTCGCGCCTGCAACGGCAAACAGGGCAATGCGACGCTGCCGCTGACCAAGGCGTGCGACGGCAAGGCGGCATGCGATTACGCGGTGGAGCCAGTGGATCTGGGAGCGGGCCAGGAAAATTGCGCCAAGGATTTCGTTGCCGAATGGAAGTGCGGTACGGGAAATACCGTGTACTCCGCGACCCTGCCGGCGAACGCGGCCAAGGGCGAAAAGCTGCACCTCGCGTGTGCGGGATAGGCGGCCAGACCATAACAAGCCGGCACGGCCGGCTGGCGAGGACGGGAGATGCAGAATTGCGCGAGCGTGGACTGTGCCCGGGGCAGGGAAATAGGCTGCCAGACCTTTTGCTGCCGGCTGCTGGTGCGCCTGGACGAGGATGAGCGCGCGCCGGGCTGCGGAAATTTCGTGGAAAAGGCCGGCGACGGCTACTGCACCCACCTGAACCGCGAGCATCATTTGTGCGGCATCTGGGACCGTCGCCCCCGCGTATGTCGCGCCTATGACTGTAACAACGATTTCATGCTGCAGGTGGCGCTGCGCCACCCGTTCCGCAATATCACCGAACTGGCAAGACTGGCCGTTACGGCCTATATTCCCCGCGAATATCATATTCGCGTGCCACCGGTGCAAGACCGGCGACGGTCCACCCGCTAATTCACTTCCCGCATAATTCGGTCCGCCCGGCAGATGGCCGATGCGGCGGGCACCGCGTTCAGGCGCCCGCAGGTTGCCAGCGATCTTGCGGGGTGTGTATTTCCTGCATTTGAATCGCCCCCGCCTGCTCTGATGGCACGCACAGCATATTCACGTTGATCGTGTTTCCGAAGACGTTCTCCGGTTCGCCGCGGAAGTTGTCGGGGTTGTAGAGCAGGATGGCATGCCACCACAGCCGGTAGTCCATGGCCTGGATCAGCGAGATCAGGCGCGGTGACAGGTCCGGACGATCGTTCTCGACATAGAGAACGGGGCGCAGCCGCGCGATGGTCTCGCGCGCGCCTTCCAGCACCTCGTATTCCATGCCTTCCACGTCCACCTTGA
>DATFUZ010000081.1:0-3549 GCA_035260545.1 Gallionellaceae bacterium
GCCCATGCCGGCCAACGACCCGACAGGCATACACAAGGAGGAAATCACCGAGCTCGTCAAGTTCGAACAGAGCCTGGCCAAGAAATAATCTGCCGCCTCGCCGCGCCAGGACGCCGGCGGTCGCCGGCTGCTTCCCAACCCATGCCGCTCCGAGTTGTCCATGCTGTTTTGGTTTGTTTATAATGCGCGGCTGGGGGGCAGGAAGTGCGGAGTGATCTGCTCCTTGCCATAAGCATTACACATTCAAAATCAGAACGGGAGCAAGGAATGAAAGCAATTATTGCAAGTATGACGGCCACCGCCGGGCTTATGGTTGCAGGGAGCGCGATGGCGGTTGAAATGCCGCCGCTGGCACACAAGCTGAACTGCACAACCTGCCATGCCATCGACCACAAAATCGTCGGGCCCGCCTGGAAAGACGTCGCCGAGCGCTACACCGGCCATGGCGTAAAGACCTACACTTACAACGGCAAGACCTATCCGCTGATCGAGGGCCTGGTGATGAAGGTTTCCCGCGGCGGTTCCGGCAACTGGGGATCCATGCCCATGCCGGCCAACGATCCCACCGGCGCGCACAAGGATGAGATCACCGAACTCGTCAAGTTCGAGCAAAGCCTGGCCGAAAAGAAGTAATCGGAGCGTCGTCTCCGTGAAAGGCACGCCGGCAATCGCCGGCTTTTTTTTGCCCCTTCTTCCGGCCGTGCCCGCTGCGCCGCCCGCATCTTTCTCGACCCTCCAGCCCGACAGAAGCCCTAACCAATTTGCATTGGTTGCAATAAATTATTAATTTTCTTGAAGATTTTGTATTTTTGGTTAGAATGCCTGCGGG
Source organism: Gallionellaceae bacterium (assembly GCA_035260545.1). GTDB lineage: Bacteria > Pseudomonadota > Gammaproteobacteria > Burkholderiales > Gallionellaceae > DATDDB01. The sequence goes on from DATFUZ010000081.1 coordinate 830, forward strand.
GTGTCATGCACCCCGTATCCGCAGGATACTGGTGTCAAACTGTTTGGGAGAACATATGAAGTCTATCGTTATCAGCGCTGCCGCCGCAGCATTCCTGTTTGTCGCGGGAAACGTCACGGCTACCGAGATGCCGCCCCTGGCAAGGGAGCTCAATTGCATTGCCTGCCATTCCATTGAGCACAAGATCGTGGGTCCGGCCTGGGCCGACGTCAGCAGGAGATACAAGGGCGCGACCACGTTCAACTACAATGGCAAGGACTATCCTCTGGTCCAGGGCCTGATCATGAAGGTCTCGAGGGGTGGCTACGGCCACTGGGGCAGCATGCCCATGCCCGCGAACGACCCGACCGGCGCCAAGAAGGACAAGATCGAGCAGCTCGTGCACTTCGTGCTGGCGCTGGCGAAATAAGGCGCGTTCCTCCGCAGCCCGCCCCAAAGCCGGCCGATGCGGGCTTTGTGCTTGTCATGCGCCGGCGTGCGCTGCACCGGCGCAAAAAAGGGTATAGAATGAAGCGGGCTTTAGGTGTGTTCTCTGTTAGCGTCAACGTAACTGGAGGAAATCATGGAAACAAGAACTGGGGTTCGGCTGGGTATCGTTGCGGGTTTGATGATGGCAGGCAGTGCGATGGCGGTAGATATGCCGCCGCTGGCGCAGCAAAGCGGCTGCACGGCCTGCCATGCCATCGACCAGAAGATCGTGGGGCCTGCATGGATGGACGTGGCCAAGAAATACCGGGGCGTCAAAGGCGCCGAGGCCAAGCTGGTGGCCAAGGTCAAGAATGGCGGCAGTGGCGTGTGGGGTGAGGTGCCGATGCCGCCGCAGCCGGCCCCGGTAGCGAACGTAAAGAAGCTGGTCAAATTCATCCTCTCGCTCAAGTAAGCCAGCCTTGCCTCGCGCGGCGCACGCCGTATTCCGGGTGCGCCGCATTGTGTTACCGGCGACGCCGTATTTCCTTTCATGACGACGACATCCGGCCTTTGCCGGCTTTTTAGTCCTTGAAGTGACGCCTGTTTTTTTCTCCATATTGCCGTCCGACCTGATACGGGGTAACATTCCCGCCCTTTAATTTTTATAATGCGGGCCGGCATCGGGACGTTTTGCTCTCTCCCGATCACCGCCGTTCATTTTTGTCAGTGTGATCTTGATGACGGACAACGTGAATCATTCGACGTTGCGGCAGGCCAGCGCTTCCGTGCCGCAGCAACAAGGGCTCTATGATCCCCGCCAGGAGCACGACGCATGCGGCGTGGGTTTTGTGGCGCACATCAAGGGCGACCGCAGCCACGACATCGTGCGCCAGGGCCTGCAGATACTGAAGAACCTGACCCACCGCGGCGCAGTTGGCGCGGATCCGCTGGCGGGCGACGGTGCGGGCATCCTGCTGCAGATTCCCGATGCCTTCCTGCGCGACCGCTGTCACGCGCTGGGCTTCGATCTGCCCGCCGAAGGCGAGTACGGCGTCGGCATGCTGTTCCTGCCCCGCGACGAAAAGGCGCGCGCGGCCTGCGAAAAGGCGATTGAGAAGAAGATCGTCGCCGAGGGCCAGAAGCTGCTGGGCTGGCGCGATGTGCCCGTTGACAGCCGGGGCCTGGGCGAAAGCGTTAAGATCGTCGAACCTTGCATGCGCCAGGTCTTCATCGGGCGCGGCAAAGGCACCGCCGGCCAGGACGCCTTCGAGCGCAAGCTGTTCGTAATACGCAAGACCATGGAGCATGCCATCCGCGCGCTCCCCGCCGACGCATGCGCCGGCTTCTACTGTCCCTCGCTGTCGTCGCGCACCATTGTCTACAAGGGCATGCTGCTGGCCGACCAGGTGGGCAGCTACTATCTGGATTTGCAGGACCCGCGCGTGGTCAGCGCGCTGGCGCTGGTGCACCAGCGTTTCTCCACCAATACCTTCCCCACCTGGGATCTGGCGCACCCGTTCCGCATGATCGCGCACAACGGCGAGATCAATACCGTGCGCGGCAACGTCAACTGGATGACCGCGCGCCACGCTGCGATGTCCTCGAATCTGCTGGGCGAGGACCTGGAAAAACTGTGGCCGCTGATCACCGAAGGGCAGTCCGACTCCGCATGCTTCGACAATGCGCTTGAACTGCTGGTCGCCGGCGGCTATTCGCTGCCGCACGCCATGATGCTGCTGATCCCCGAAGCCTGGGCCGGCAATACGTTGATGGACGAAGAACGCCGCGCGTTCTACGAATACCATGCGGCGCTGATGGAGCCGTGGGACGGCCCGGCCGCCGTGGCCTTCACCGATGGCCGCCTGATAGGCGCGACGCTGGACCGCAACGGTCTGCGTCCCGCACGCTACCTGATCACCGATGACGGCCTGGTGATGATGGCCTCCGAGATGGGCGTGCTGGACATTCCACAGGACAAGATCGTCAAGAAGTGGCGTTTGCAGCCCGGCAAGATGTTCCTCATCGACATGCAGGCAGGCCGCATCGTAGATGACGCCGAACTCAAGAAGCAGCTCTCCACCGCCAAGCCTTATCGCAAGTGGATCGACAAATCCCGCTACTTCCTGGACGACCTGTCCGCCGTCAAGGGTGGCAAGCCTGTGCTGGCGGCCAGTCTGCTCGACACTCAGCAGGCCTTCGGCTACACCCAGGAAGACCTCAAGTTCATCCTTGCGCCCATGGGATCCGCGGGCGAGGAGGCCACCGGTTCCATGGGTGCGGATGCCGCACTGCCCGTGCTCTCCAACCGGAAC
>DATFUZ010000082.1:0-47604 GCA_035260545.1 Gallionellaceae bacterium
AATCCCTTACACAAGGAGAACCGACATGTCACAGAATGCTGAAAACATCATTGACCACGAGATGCTATTCCGCGAACCGGAATACGTCGAAATGTTCGAAAAGAAGCAGCAGAATTTCGAATACAAGCATCCGCGGGAAAAGATCATCGAGATCCAGGAATGGACCAAGACCAAGGAATATCAGGAAAAGAACTTTGCCCGCGAAGCGCTGACCGTCAACCCGGCCAAGGCCTGCCAGCCGCTGGGCGCCGTATTCGCCGCAGTGGGCTTCGAAAAAACCCTGCCCTTCGTTCACGGCTCCCAGGGCTGCGTCGCCTACTACCGCTCGCACTTCTCGCGCCACTTCAAGGAGCCGACGTCCTGCGTCTCCTCCTCGATGACCGAGGACGCAGCCGTGTTCGGCGGCCTGAACAACATGATCGACGGCCTCGCCAACGCCTACGCGATGTACAAGCCGGAGATGATCGCCGTTTCCACCACCTGCATGGCCGAAGTGATTGGCGACGACCTTGACGGCTTCATCAAGAACGCGAAGAACAAGGGCAGCGTCCCGCAGGATTATGACGTTCCCTTCGCCCATACGCCCGCTTTCGTCGGCAGCCACATTACCGGCTACGACAACGCGCTGCGCGGCATCATCCAGCACTTCTGGGACAAGGCCGACGAGCGCAAGCCGGTGGCCGGCAAGGTGAACTTCATTGGCGGCTTCGACGGTTTCACCACCGGCAACCTGCGCGAGATCAAGCGTATCTTCAAGGAGTTTGGCGCGGACTACACCATCCTGGGCGACACCTCGGACATCTGGGACACCCCGACCGACGGCACCTACCGCATGTACGACGGCGGCACGACCAAGGACGAGGTCAAGGGTGCGTACAACGCCGCGGCGACCATCTCCTTCCAGGAGTTCTGCACCGAGAAGACCCTCAAGTATATCGAAAGCAAGGGCCAGGAAGTCGTGGCGCTGAACCAGCCCATCGGCGTGTCCGGCACCGACAAGTTCCTGATGGAAATTTCCCGCCTCACCGGCAAGCCCATCCCCGAGTCGCTGACCAAGGAACGCGGCCGCCTGGTGGACGCGATCGCCGACTCCCAGGCCTTGCTGCACGGCAAAAAGTTCGCGCTGTACGGCGACCCCGACCTGATGCTGGGCCTCACCCAATTCCTGCTGGAACTGGGCGCGGAGCCAACCACCGTGCTGTCCACCAACGGTGACGACAAGTGGGCCGCCAAGGTGCAGGCGCTGTTCGACGCCAGCCCCTTCGGTGCGAACTGCAAGGTCTACCCGAAGAAGGACATGTGGCACCTGCGCTCGCTGCTCTTCACCGAGCCGGTGGACTACCTGATCGGCAACACCCACGGCAAGTATCTGGAGCGTGACGTTGGCGTTCCCCTGATCCGCCTGGGCTTCCCCATCTTCGACCGCCATCACTACCATCGCTTCCCCATCTGGGGTTACGAAGGCGGCATGCGCGTCCTGGTGATGCTGCTCGACGAAATCTTCGAGCGGCTCGATCAAAGCACGATCATCACCGCGAAGACTGACATCAGCTACGACATCGTGCGCTGATGCAGCAAGAGGGGCGGGCAACCGCCCCTTTTTGCATGTACCACCCGTCGTTTCTTAAATCGAAGGAATTCATCATGGCAAACGTCACCTTCACCTCTCCCAAGATGAACAAGGACATCACCGTCCATGCCGGCGACCACAGCACCCTGCTCGCCGTCGCCCGCGAGCATGTGATCCCGCTCGACTGCGAATGCGAAGACGGCGAGTTCTGCACCTGCGCCGTGCAAGTCAGCTCAAGCAAGGCACGCGACACCTCCGCCCCCTGGCGGCTGGCGTGTCAGTTCATCGTTGAGGACGAAGACATCCTCGTCACGTTCTAAAGAACGAATTCTCTCCTGCCGCTACCGGGTTATTTGAAATATGGCAAAGGTCATCTTTTACGAAAAGCCCGGCTGCGGCAACAACGCGCGCCAGAAAGCATTGCTTGCCGCCGCGGGCCATGAGGTAGATGCGCGCAACCTGCTCACCGAGCCGTGGACCGAGACCGTCCTGCTCTCGTTCTTTGGCGACCGCCCCGTGGCGGAGTGGTTCAACCGTGCGGCGCCCAGAGTAAAATCCGGCGCGATCACTCCCGAGGCCATTGATGCCGGCGAAGCACTGGCCCTGCTGCGGAAAGACCCCCTGCTCATCCGCCGCCCACTCATCGAATCCGACGGGCGCAGAGAAACCGGCTTCGACCAGGAACTCATACACGCCTGGCTGGGCCTCACTCCGGTAGACGCCGACCTGGAGGACTGCCCGCGCTCGCACCAGCGTTTCCCCTGCCCAGCACCCCGCGGGTGAAGTAGCCACGGGCCCACCGCCCCTCGATAGCCCGTGGACGATTTTTGCAGTTGGGGCAGCCATGAAAGCCGTTTGAACATGCTCTGTTGGCGGCTTCTCGGCCATAGCCGACTATTCCGGTGGTCGGCGGAAGCGGCTGCAATGTGCGCGTCAACGGCCGTTCAAAACCGTGCAGGAACTTCAACACCGTGCCCATCCGGCTATGCCAGCCTCCCGGAAGTGGACGTCGAAATGGCCCGCAAGCGGATGTAGGATGCGCCTCCTACGTCAGCGCGTCCTACGCGAACTGGCAACCATGCGGCGCGATGACTGCCGCCATGTGTTACCCCGTGAATTTTATGAATTCTATAGAGGGTACATTTCTGTGTTGTGCCAAAAAACATCGCGGAGTAGGATAAAAACGTATTGGAATAGACGGCTATGCGAATTGCATAAGATATAGATAGCCGGACGGCTGCCCCTTTTTGACTGACTAGCGCCTCGACAGCTCCTCCATTCGACGTCGTCGAGCAGCGCTTGGAGTTCCGAAGTGAATATTATGCCGACAACAGAGCTGGAAAAGAGAACCGAGCACCTGACTATTTTCCTAGTAAAGAGGGAATACGCGTCGCACCTAGACATCATAAACAGCGCAGGCTGCAGGGAACCCATCGCGGTTCCAATATCTGGTTGCGGTATCTGCCAGCTATACATCAGGACAGTCCGAGACAAGCAGGTAGGCTGGGCAGAGTTATTCTCCGACACCCTCAATATTTCGCAGATCGATACTTTCTCAAGCGTGCACGCCGCACTCCTCGTGAAAATGGAGGATCGTTCTTATGTCCTTACCTTCGGCCAGGGCGGAAGATTTCTTGTGAAGGAAGGTGCCTACGAAGAGAAGTTTGGCTTACTCGTTGCGCTCAACTCCGTCGATAGGGAGAGCTTTCGCTGTGTAGACAAGCAGTCTCTGGATACACTGCAAAGCCACACTCGCATTCAGTCTGGTTACGAAGCGTCTGCGGACCAGTTCGGCCTTGACGTTGAACAGGACATGCTCAAGGCAATTGTGGGGACCCCAACTGATACGCGATTAGGCAGTCGTATGTCCGGGACGGATTCGTTATCCGTATCGGTCCGCATGCGATTGGCCGATTTACCATTTCTTCTTAGATCCTACAAAGATAAATTCGAACAGGACTTAAGTAAAACTGACTATCAATGGGTCAACAACATTTCGCTCGTTAAGCACAATTCACAGTTGGTGGATGAACTCGACAACGCACTGGTGGCAAACATCAGGGCTAATGATCACTCTAAGGTGTGGCTTGCAATTCCAGAGATTATTCACTGGGATGTAGTTAAGGGGTTTATCTACAGTCACGGAAAAAGCAACCTATATACCGATATTACTTTGCACAACTTCCTTAAGACGGTAGATGACATCGACAGCATCACGATAGACCTGCTGAAGAACAGAAGCGTTTCCTGCGCTGATGCTGACCATCAGAAGGTCTTTAAGCATTGGCCAATATACAAGTGTGTATATGCAGAAATCGACCTAGGCGCAAACAAGTACATCCTCAATGATGGCAAGTGGTTCCACGTAAACGAAGACTTTGTTGCCAGGACGAACGTTGATTATCAAGAGATCCCTTACTCGAACCTAACGCTTCCCATATACGAGGGCGATAACGAGGGCGAGTATAACCAACAAGTCTCGGCGCAATACCCGCAAAGATTTGCCTTGCTAGACGCCAAGAACAAGATTTCGCATGGAGGCGGACACGGCCAAGTTGAGGCCTGCGATTTGCTCTCGATCGACAGACAGTTGATACACATCAAGATATACGGTAAGTCGAGCGTATTTAGTCACCTCTTCTCGCAGGGATTTGTCTCTGGGCAACTACTCCAATTAGACGCGGAATTCCGTCGCAAAGTTAGGGAAAAACTGGATGCGCCTTTTGATGAACTGATTGCGGTTGATAGGCGACCGCGAGAAAACGAGTACACCATTATATTTGCTGTCATCAGCGATCAGAAGCATAAGAGACTTTCGATTCCATTTTTTTCCCGGGTTAACCTGAACAACACCTTTAAGATGCTAAAAGGGTACGGCTACGAGGTCGAGCTTCTTAAGATCGACGTTGATGAACAGTATTCAAAAAGGGTCATCGGTAAGAAGAAACTTGCGCCATATGAAAGGAAGCTGAGGCGCGCACTATAGCTCGGCAGGATGCGCTAAGGTACGAAGCGCATCGGTTGAGTGACGTCCGAGAACTGAATTGATTCGCGAACGATGCGCTTCACGATGTTCAGCGCATCTACACGCGCTGATCTCAAGCGTTGAGCGTCACGGAGGACAACTATGAAACTCAAAGAAAACGCGTTCTTATGGGTCCTCACCGGATTGGGGGTTGTAGCATTAGCACTCGCCATCGATACAGAACGAGAGCCATCCGGGTTCTTTGTGGCCGTTCGTGCCCTGGTTTGTTTTGCCTCGGCCTACGCCGCGGTGAGGGCCTACCGGGCCAATAAAGAAGTGTGGACCTGGCTGCTCGGCGCGAATGCCGCGCTCTACAACCCATTCGTTCTTGTTCACCTGACGCGGGATGTGTGGGACGTCCTCGGCATACTGGACATTGCGTTGCTTGTGGCTGCGGGTATCGTGTTGAGAGTCCGTCAGGAGCGGCCCGACCATGCCAGCGAGCCAAGCAGTCGCACAGCGAATTCCCCTGCAGTACCAGTGAAGGAAAAGGAATACAGAACGCCCTCTCGAACGGAGCGGGCGCTATGGCTGATACTTCTTTTTCTTCTCCTTGCCGGCGTGTTCATGGACCAGTACTTCGCTTACATTGCTGGGACCGCGCAAGCCGAGGCTCAGAACAGGAATATCGGGTCAGCCACGTTCGGGCTGCTATTCTGGGCGTACATCATAGCCCGGGTGCGGCGCTGGCGGCGACCAGGGCGCATTGCCCTAGGTTGCTTCGTGGCTGGCTTAGTGACCCTGTTTGTGGCTTCTGCCGCGGGCGGATTCACGCAAGCGAGGGAGATGAATGAGGCTTTTGCCTCGATTGAGCGATTTGATCCCGCGCTCGCCGCAAGGCTTAAGGTCGGCGCCGGTGCAGACGGAATTCCGCTCTCCGCCATGATGAGAAGGTCACTCTCACGCGCCATTGAGCAGGCCCCTGACACCGCAGTTGTGACGTTTATGTTAGAGCGATTCGCAATCATCCATGGCGACAACCCGGCTGCATTGGAAAGGTGCGTTGCGGCCTTCAATGGGAGCGGTGATTTTCACCTGAACGGCCACGAGCAGCTACGAATGATGAAAGCCCTCGGAAATCTCTACAGTGCGGCGGCTGCTGCACACAGGGCCAGCCCTTCAGAAGAAGAGCGAAGGGCCGGGGCGAATTTGCTAATAGCGCTGTACAAGAAGATTGACCCCGACGGGATTTTGAACGATGACGCAAGAATGAAGACCTTGTCCAATCAGCAAAAGTGCACTATGTACACCCGACTGATGCAAGAGTTGCAGGCTCTTCCAACCAAAGAAGATGCTGCGGCAATCAGAGCGATGATGGCCAGCTAAGGATGCGTGTAATGCGCCCCTAATCAAACATTCCGCCGGACGCACCTCCTATTGACGGCGCGCCGGTGACATCAAACATTGAAGTCCGGCCCCTGTCCAATGTATGATGGCATCCTAGGGGCTGGAAATGGGCACGACGCTGTCAATACAGGTTTGAAGTGCAATCTGTCCGCATGTGCCGGCTGCAGTCTGGGGAGCCCGTAGGTTGGGCTGAATAAAAGGAAGCCCAACATTCTCCGCCAAATGTTGGGGTTCGCTACGCTTAGCCCAACCTTGTTTCTTTCCCTCCGTGGTGGTTAGCTATCGCCACGGAGGGAAAGATACAAGATACCGAAAATCCCGATTGCCCGTTCGTGGATGCGGCAGCTTTCAGCGAGACCTGGAAATTTGCGGGCGATCTTGACGACCGTTGTCACGCACATTGCTGCCGTGTTCCACGACCGCCTAAATAGTCCGCTAAGGCCGACTTGGAGACGGGAAGCACCAACAGCCTGTGCAACGATTGAGCAGCCGAAAAGTAGCCGTTCACTCCTTGCCTTCATTCCCCCAGTGCCCGCACTTTCACCGTCTTGCCCTTCACCTTGCCCGCCGACAATCGCTTCACTGCCTCGCGGGCGATCCTGCGGTCGACGGCAACGTAAGTGGACATGTCGGTCACGGTAATCTTGCCTACCTGCTCGCGTGTGAAGCCTGCTTCGCCAGTCAGCGCACCCAGCACGTCGCCGGGGCGAATCTTCTCCTTGCGTCCGCCGAGTATCTGCAGCGTGACCATGGGCGGCACCAGCGGCGCATCATTGCCGCTTTGCAGTGATTCCAGGGTGTGCCACTCGGGCTCGCTGCCAGCCATCTTGGCGATCTGCGAGATGCGATGCATGTCTGCGGGACTGGCCAGGCTCAGTGCCCAGCCGTCTGCGTCTGCGCGCCCGGTGCGGCCGATACGGTGGACGTGAATCTCCGGGTCGGGCGTGACATCGACGTTGATGACGGCCTCAAGCTGCGCGATGTCCAGTCCACGCGCGGCAACATCGGTTGCTACCAGTACCGAGCAGCTGCGGTTGGCGAACTGGATTAATACCTGATCGCGCTCGCGCTGCTCCATGTCGCCGTTCAGGGTCAGCGCATGGATGCCTTGGGCATGCAGTACGTCGAGCAGGTCGCGGCATTGCTGCTTGGTGTTGCAGAAAGCCAGCGTGCTGACCGGGCGGTAGTGTTTGAGCAGGGTGGCGACGGCCTGCAACCGCTCTTCGTGTTTTATCTCGTAGAAGCGCTGGCGTATCTTGCTGGCCTCGTGCTGCTCCGGTAGTTTCACCTCCTGTGGCTTGCGCATGAACTTCTGCGCAAGACGCGCAATGCCTTCGGGATACGTCGCCGAGAACAGCAGCGTCTGGCGATCTGTCGGGCATTGCTTCACCACGAACGCGATGTCGTCGTAGAACCCCATGTCCAGCATGCGGTCAGCCTCATCCAGCACCAGGGTGTTGAGCGCATCCAGTTTCAGGCAGCCACGCTCGATGTGGTCCATGATGCGGCCCGGTGTGCCGACAACGATATGCGCGCCGTGTTCCAGGCTTTCGCGCTGCGGACGCATGGTAGTACCGCCGACCAGCGACAGGATCTTGATGTTGTCGGCAAAGCGTGCCAGACGGCGCATTTCCTGCGTCACCTGGTCGGCCAGCTCACGCGTCGGGCACAACACCATGGCCTGCACGGCAAAGCGGCGCGGGTTGAGCCTGGTGAGCAACGGCAGCGCAAATGCTACCGTCTTGCCACTTCCGGTTTTGGCCTGCGCGATCAGGTCGTGTCCCGCCAGTGTGATGGGCAGGCTCTCCGCCTGGATGGGCGTCATCGTGCGGTATTCGAGCTGCTGCAGGATCGCCAGCATGGCAGGCGCCAGCGGCAGTTCGTCGAACAAGCGTCCGTTGGTGTCGGCTGCAGCGGTAGGGGATGGCGGGGTCGTTTTGGTCATGCGTAATTATCCTCGCCTGGAGCGAGGCGTGCTTTGAAAATTTGGATTTCAGTAACTTGAATGTCGTTTATGGCTACGGAAATCCGCAGCTCTGCGCCAATGGCCGTTGTTGATTGCGTTGCAGCCGTCTCCGCGACGGCGGGCACAGTCCGCTAAGGCCGATAAACCGACACCTCGCCGCTGCCCGTCAGGGCTTGAATCCCAGCCCTTCCGCGTAAGGCACGTCGGCGGCCGCCTGAAATGCGATGGGGCCATCCTCCTTGCCGTGCAGGAACTGGCTCACGAAGGCGTCGTTCGAATCGCGCATTTCGGCCACGTCTCCCTTGGCCGCAACGACGCCGTTATGCAGAAAATAGACATAGTCCACGATCTTGAGCGATTCCGAGAGGTCGTAGGTGATGACGATGGAGGTGACGCCCAGCGCATCGTTCAACTTGCGGATGAGGTTGGCGATGGTGCTGAGCGAGATGGGATCGAGGCCGGCAAAGGGCTCGTCGTAGATGATGAGCGCGGGGTCGGTGATGGTGGCGCGGGCCAGGGCCACGCGGCGTTCCATGCCGCCGGAGAGTTCGGCGGGCCGCATGTTGGCGGTGTTTTCCAGGCCGACGGAATAGAGCTTCATCAGGACGAGGTCGTGGATGATTTCTTCCGGCAGATCGGTGTGTTCGCGCAGGGGGAAAGCCAGGTTTTCGAATACGGTGAGGTCGGTGAACAGGCCGCTGACCTGGAACATCATGCCCATCTTGAGCCGCAGGCGGTACAGATCGGCCGTGTGGAGCTTGTGCATGACATGCCCCATGAATTTCACCTGCCCCTGGGCCGGATGGAGTTGGCCGGTAAAATGACGCAACAGGGTGGATTTGCCGCTGCCGCTGGCGCCCATGATGCCCACTACCTTGCCGCGGGGAATGGTCAGGTTCACCCCCTTCAGCACGTGATGGGTGTTGTAGGAAAAATGCAGGTTCTCGACTTCGATGAGGTTATCCATGGCTGGCTGCGGCGCTCGGGTTGTGCCTGTGCATTTTCACATGTTCGGTGCGGAAAATAAACCGGGCGCCGTCACAGCAGCGATTTCACCACTCTTTTTACGGTGCGATCATCCTCCACCGGAACGACGCCGAAACCCAGGGTGGCGACCAGATTGAGCATGTTGGCGTTTTCGGAGAGCACGAGGCCTTCCATGGTTTTCAGGCCCTTGTCGCGCGCCGTGTCGATCAGCGCAGCCATCAGCCGGTGGCCGATGGATCTGTGCTGCCACCGGTCGCTGACCACCAGCGCGAATTCGCATGATTCGCCGTCGGGGTTGGTCACATAGCGGCACACGCCCACCTCCACTTCCGCGCCTTCCACTTCGGTCACGGCAATCAGCGCCATTTCCCGGTCGTAGTCGATCTGGGTGAAGCGCACCACCATGGCTTCGGTGAGTTCGTTGACCGCGCTCATGAAGCGGAAGTATTTGGCCTCTTCCGACAGGCCGTGCACGAATTTCTGCTCGAGTTCGGCGTCCTCCGGCCGGATCGGGCGCATCGTAATCGTGGTGCCGTCGGAAAGCTGCCAGCTTGCGACCAGGTGCGCCGGGTAGGGGTGTATCGCCATATGCGCATAATGGTCGCGGGTGAAGGGCGCATAATCCACGATCACCCGCGCATCCACGGCCGTCGCGCCGTGCTCGTCCACGATGAGGGGATTGATGTCCATCTCCTTCAGCCAGGGCAGCTCGCACGCCATTTCGGAGACCCGCAACAGGAGGCCTTCCAGCAGTTCCATCTGGATCGGCGGCATCTGGCGGAAGCGCTCCAGCAATTTCGATACGCGTGTGCTTTCGATGATCTCGCGCGCGAGCAAGCTGTTGAGCGGCGGCAGGGCCACGGCGCGGTCGCCCATCACTTCCACCGCGGTGCCGCCCGCGCCGAAGGTGATGACCGGGCCGAACACCGGGTCGGAGGTGATGCCCAGCATCAGCTCACGGCCGTTGGGCTTGACCGCCATGGACTGGATGGAGACGCCGTCCAGCCTCGCCTCGGGGCGGTTGTTCTGCACCGCCGCGGTGATTTCGTGAAACGCGGTAAGCACGGACGCGGCGTTCATCAGGTTCAGCCTGACCCCGCCGGCTTCCGACTTGTGGGTGATGTCCGGGGAGTTGATCTTCATGGCGACCGGAAAGCCCAGCTCCTCGGCCAGGGTTACGGCCTCGCCCGGAGTACGCACGACGATCGTGCTGGCGATGGGGATGCGGAACGCGGCAAGCAGCGCCTTGGATTCCGTTTCCGAGAGCACCTTGCGCCGCTCCGCCAGCGCCGCCTCGATGAGGATGCGCGCGCCTTCGACGTCCGGCTTCTCGTGGTGCGACAGCGGGCCCGGCGTCTGTTTGAGCAGGCGCTGGTTGCGGTAATAGGCCGTGATATAGGAAAAGGCCTCGACGGCGGCCTCGGGCGTGCGGAATGCCGGGATTCTCGATTGCGCGAGCAGCGCCCTGCCCGCGCGGATCTGCGTATCGCCCATCCAGCAGGTGAGCAGCGGCTTGCTGATTTTCGCGGAGGCCTCGACCAGCGTCTGCGCGACCTCCTGCGGCTGCGTCATGGCCTGGGGGGTGAGTATGACCAGCGCGCCGTCCACACCCTCATCCGCCATGCAAAGGTTGACTGCGTCGAGATAGCGCTGCGGCGTGGCATCGCCGATGATGTCCACCGGGTTGTTATGCGACCAGGTGGACGGCAGCACCGCGTTCAGTTTTTCCACGGTCTCCGGCGCGAGGGAGGCGACCGCGACGCCGAGATCGACCGCCCGGTCTATGGCCATGACGCCCGGGCCGCCGCCATTGGTGATGATGGCCAGGCGGTTGCCGCTGAAATGATGGCGCGATGCGAGCGACTGCGCGGCGGAGAACAGGCCGCCTATGGACATGACGCGCACTACGCCGGCGCGGCGCAGCGCGGCGTCGAACACGTCGTCCGAACCCACGAGGGCGCCCGTATGCGAAAGCACGGCTTTGGAGCCCGCATCGTGGCGGCCGACCTTGATGACGAACACCGGCTTGCTGTGCGCGGCGGCACGCATCGCGCTCATGAAACTCCGCGCCTTGTGGATGCCCTCGACATAGATGAGGATGCTGCGCGTCCGGGCATCGGTGGCAAGGTAATCGAGGATCTCGCCGAAGTCCACGTCGGCCGCCGCGCCCATGGACACCACACTGGAAAATCCGATGTCGTTGGCCGGCGCCCAGTCGAGGATGGCAGTGCATAGCGCGCCGGACTGCGAAACCAGGGCCAGATCGCCCGGCTTGACGTTGCCCTTGAAGAAGGTGGCGTTCAGGCCGATGTCGGGCCGCATGATGCCCAGGCAATTGGGCCCGATCAGGCGCACGCCGTAAGTTTTGGCGGCGTTGATGACCGCCCGCTCCAGCGCGGCGCCGTGTGCGCCCACTTCACTGAAGCCGGCCGAGAGTATGACCGCGGCGCGCACGCCGTGCTTGCCGCAGGCCTCGATGATGTCGGGCACGGTGTCGGCCCGGGTGCAGACTACCGCAAGTTCGACTGATTCGCCTATCGCCTCTATGGAGGGGTAGGCGCGCTTGCCCTGGATTTCCGCATGGCCCGGGTTGATCGGATAGAGCGCCCCGGTAAAGCCGCCTTCCAGCATGTTGCGAAACACAATCCCGCCGACCGCGTCGACACGGTCGCTCGCGCCGATGACGGCGACCGAGGCGGGAGAGAACAGCGTGCTGAGATAGTGTCGTCCCAAGGTCTTGCGCTCCCTGTTGAATAAGTCCAATATCCCGTGTACCCGCGCAAACGCCGCTGCGGAAACCACGCTAAAGACCTGTCATGCAGACCGCCTACATCACCCATCCGGACTGCCTCAAGCACGAGATGGGCGAGTACCATCCGGAATCCCCGGACCGGCTGCGCGCGATTGAAGATCAACTGATCGCTTCCGGGCTCATGCCCTATCTGCAGCGACATGATGCACCCTTGGCGACGATAGAACAACTGGCGCGCGCGCACAATCACGGCTATATCGAACAAATCCGCAAGCTGGCGCCGCAATCGGGCCTGATCAATCTCGATCCCGACACCGCGATGAACCCCTATACATGGAACGCCGCGCTGCGCGCGGCGGGCGCGGCGGTGCTCGGGGTGGATCTGGTGATGGCGCGCAAGGCGGAGAATGCCTTTTGCGCCGTGCGCCCGCCCGGCCACCATGCGGAAGCGGGGCGCGCGATGGGCTTCTGCATTTTCAACAATGTCGCCGTCGGCGTGGCGCATGCACTGGAGCAGCATGGCCTGCAGCGCGTCGCCATCATGGATTTCGACGTGCACCACGGCAACGGCACCGAGAACATCTTTCACGACGACCCCAGAGTCATGCTGTGTTCGACCTTTCAGCATCCGTATTACCCCTATTCGGGCGCCGACAGCGGGAATGACCACATCATCAATGTGCCGCTGCCCGCGGGCACGGGCGGCGCGGAATTCCGGGAAGCCGTCAGCCGCCGCTGCCTGCCCGCGCTCGAACACTTCCGCCCCGAACTGGTGTTCTTCTCTGCGGGCTTCGATGCGCACCGCGACGACGACATGGCGCAGCTCAGACTGGTGGAAGACGATTACGCCTGGGTGACCGGCGAGGTGAAGGCCGTCGCGGACCGGCACGCGCAGGGCCGCATCGTTTCCCTGCTCGAGGGCGGCTATGAACTGCACGCGCTGGGCCGGAGCGTGACGGCACATGTCCGCGTGCTGAGCGGAGTCGCCTAGTCTGTCAGGCGCAAAACCAGTCTGCCGCGCATAAAGCTGGTCCGGCCCGCACAAAACCGGCCCGCACGCATGGAAACAATTCCGGCTTTTCCCTGAAATTCCCAATCGCGGGTGGTCAGCGGCGGCAGATTGTTGTAAGGTTGGGCGTGTGTTATCCGACAGATGACTGTCACAGGTGCGTAACTGCGTGCCGACACAATCAAATCCGGGAGAACATCATGCCGAAAGCCATCTGGAACAACCAGGTCATCGCCGAAGCAGCCGACGCCGACATCGAACGCGTTGAAGGCAATGCCTACTTCCCGCTTGCTGCCGTAAAGCGCGAATTCCTGCGCCCCAGCGCAAGCCACACCACATGCCCCTGGAAGGGCGTGGCCAGCTACTACGACGTCGTCGTGGACGGAAAGGTCAACGCCGACGCGGCGTGGTACTACCCCGATCCCTCCGCGGCTGCCGCCAATATAAAGGACCATGTCGCATTCTGGCATGGGGTGGAGGTGGAAGACTGATGCACATCGGCAATACCGGCGCACTGGCGCGCTACGACACGGTACGCGCGCGCACGGAGGCGTTGTGCG
Source organism: Gallionellaceae bacterium (assembly GCA_035260545.1). Taxonomy (GTDB): domain Bacteria; phylum Pseudomonadota; class Gammaproteobacteria; order Burkholderiales; family Gallionellaceae; genus DATDDB01. Next base: position 13,217 of record DATFUZ010000082.1, read on the forward strand.
CGCCGCTGGAGACTGAGGATTACTGCATTCAGGCGATGGCGGACGTCAGCCCGCCGAAGTGGCACCTCGCGCACACCACCTGGTTTTTCGAGCGCTTTATCCTGGTGCCGTTCGCGGCAGGCTACCGCGAATTTCATCCCGCCTACGCCCATCTGTTCAATTCCTATTACGAAACCGCGGGCGCATTTTTCCCGAGGCCGCAGCGCGGCATGCTGTCGCGCCCCACCGTCGAGGAAGTGTATCGCTATCGCGCGCACGTCGATGCTGCGATGCGCGAGTTGCTCGTCAACCCCCCGGAGCAGCACGCCGGCGACATCGCACAGCGCGTGCGGCTCGGAGCGGAGCACGAGACACAGCACCAGGAGCTGCTGCTGATGGATACGCGCTACAACTTTTTCATCAATCCGCTACTGCCGGCCTACCTCAGCGCCGGCGCACCGGCGGTCGAACAATCCGCCACCCCGATGGCGTGGCGCGAATTCGGCGGCGGCGTAGTGGAGATCGGCCACGACGGAAAGGGATTCTCCTACGACAACGAACAGCCCCGGCACCAGACATTGCTGCGCGACTACCGCCTCGCCACGCGACTGGTCACCAACGCGGAATACCTGGCCTTCATCGCGGACGATGGCTACCGGCGTCCGGACCTGTGGCTGTCTGACGGCTGGCACGCGATAAACACGCGGGACTGGCAGGCGCCGCTCTACTGGTTCCGCGAGGACAATGACTGGCTGCATTTCGACCTGACCGGCGCGCACGCGCTGCGTGCGCAGGAGCCGGTGTCGCACCTCAGCTATTACGAGGCGGATGCGTACGCGCGCTGGTCCGGCAAGCGTCTGCCGACGGAGGCCGAGTGGGAACATGCCGCGCATACGGAACGGATTTCCGGCAACTTCCTGGACGCGGGCCGTTTGCATCCGCAACCGGCGGCGGGTGACGGCATGAGCCAGCTTTTCGGCGACCTGTGGGAATGGACACAGAGCGCCTACCAGCCCTACCCGGGCTTCCGCCCGCTGCCCGGCACGCTGGGCGAATATAACGGCAAGTTCATGTGCGACCAGATGGTGCTGCGCGGCGGAAGCTGCATCACGCCGCAGGACCACGTGCGCGCGAGCTACCGCAATTTTTTCAGACCTGCGGACCGCTGGATGTTTTCCGGTCTGCGCCTCACGGAGGACGCATGAAACGCAAGACTTCCACCATCGCGCCGGCACAGGCGGCGCCCGATGCTTCCGATTTTCTCGATGCCGTGCGCGACGGCCTGCGGCGGCGCCCGCGCTCGATTCCACCGAAATATTTCTACGACGCACGCGGATCCGAGCTGTTCGACCTAATCTGCGAGACGCCGGAATACTATCCGACGCGCACCGAGACCGGCATACTCGAGCGCTTCGGCGCGCGCATGGCTGAGCTGTGCGGCGCAAGCTGCGTACTGATCGAACTCGGAAGCGGCAGCGCCACCAAGACGCCGCTGCTGCTGCGCCATCTGGCTCAGGATGCGGTGTACATGCCCATCGAAATCTGCGCGCCCCATCTCGAGCACAGTACGCAGCGTCTGCGGGATATGTTTCCCGCGATGCGCATGCGTGCGGTGTGCGCCGACTACACCCGGCTGCCCGCGTTGCCGCTGGATGACCACGCTGGCCAGCGCCGCGTGGTGTTCTTTCCGGGCTCCACCATCGGCAACTGCACGCCGGACGAGGCACGGGCATTGCTGCGCCAGGCCGCGCAACTGACCGGCAAGGGCGGCGCGCTGCTGATCGGGGTGGACTGCAAGAAGTCACCGCAACGGCTGAACTCCGCCTACAACGACGGCGCCGGCCACACCGCCGCCTTCAACATCAATCTGCTGCACCGCATGCGGCGCGAGCTCGGAGCCGAACTGGACCCGGAGGGCTTCGAGCATTATGCCTACTACAATGCCGGCTTGGGCAGGATGGAGATGCACCTGGTCAGCCGGCGCCGCCAGCAGATCCGCGTGGGTGGAGAGAGTTTCGACTTCGAATCCGGCGATACCATACATACCGAGAATTCATACAAGTATGCGGCGCACGAATTCGAGGCGCTGGCGCGCGAGGCCGGCTGGCACCCCAAGGCGCGCTGGACCGACCGCGACGGGCTGTTCAATGTGCATTACCTGAGCCTGTCGGCCGCCGAGCCCACGCATCTGCCGCAGCACACAAGCTGAGTGTCGCCGTTCAGGCCCGAAGCTTCCAGGCGCGCGCAATCCTTTCCAGCGCTTCCTGGATGAGCGCGCGCGGCGCGCCGATGTTCATGCGCATGTAGCCGCTGCCCTGCGGACCGAACAGGATGCCCGGGCTCAGGCCCACGCCGGCCTGCTGGACGAAGAAGTCCTTGAGTTGCGCGTCATCCAGTCCCATTTCGCGGCAATCCAGCCACAGCAAGTAGGTGCCTTCAGGCTCGATGAGCCTGATCTGCGGCAATTGCGCGTCCAGGAAGTCGCGCACGAGGGCGCGTGTGCCGGCCAGATAGGCCTGCAACGCCGCCAGCCAGGGCGCGCCCGTGCGGTAGGCGGCCTCGAAGGCGGTGATGCTGAAAGGATTGGTCGCGCTCACATGGAGCAGGCCGAAGACTTTCTCGATGGCCGCGCGCTGCGCGGCCTCTGGCACCACCAGGGCGGACAGGCCCAGGCCCGGGATGTTGAAGGTCTTGCTCGGCGCGACGGCGGTAATGACATTGACCCTGCCACGCGCCAGGTCGGCAAGGGGCAGATGGGTGACCCCGGGATAGGTCAGGTCGGCGTGGATCTCATCGGAAACTATGGTGACATCATGCCTTGCGCAAACGTCGAGCAGCGCCTCCAGTTCCGCGCGCTCCCACACCCGGCCCACCGGATTGTGCGGCGTGCACAGCAGCAGCAGGCGCGCGCCTTGCGCCGCGCAGCGCTCGAGCTGGTCGAGATCAAGAAAATAGCGCCCTGCTTCGAAGCGCAGCGGATTATCGACCCGCGTGCGTCCGGTGATTTCCGGCGCCGCGAGAAAGGGCGGATAGACCGGGGGCTGCACGATCACGCCCTCGCCCGGCGCGCACAGCGCCAGCATGGCGGCATGCAGCGACGGGACCACACCGGGGCAGAACACGATCTGCTCGCGCGGCACTTCCCAGCCGTAGCGCGTGCGCTGCCAGTCCATCAGCGACTGGTACAGCGATTCCGGGTAAACGCTGTAGCCATAGATCGGATGCGCTGCGCGCTGCGCCAGCGCCTGTGTCACCCCGTCCGGCGCGGCGAAATCCATGTCCGCCACCCATAGCGGAATCACGTCGGCGCGGCCGATGAATTGCTGGCGGCCGTCGTACTTGAAGCTGGCCGTTCCCTCGCGCGGGATAACGCGGTCGAAATCAAAACTCATGCTTGCCCATGCTCTGCTCCGGTCATGCCGCCGTCGGCCTCGCGGTTTCCGATGTGCTGATGCACAGCGCCGCAGCCAACAGGGTACTGATTCAGCGCGACGAGCGCAAATCGCCCGCTCATTCACCGGCCAGTTTCAGCAGTCCTTCCACCTGTGCGCGGATCAGGCCCTGCACCTCGCTTTCCAGCTTGCACAGCCAGCGCCGCGGAATCGCCTCGACACCGTAGCGCGCGCCCCCCAGCATGCCCGCGATCGCGCCTGTGGTATCGGCATCCTCGCCATGGTTGACGGTTTCCACCAGCAGCGATTCGAAGCTGTTGGTGGTGAAAAAACAATGCAGCACGGTCTGCACGGTGTCCACGACGTAGCCCGAGGCGCGCCCGGTGTAGGGCCGGAAGCGGAATTCGGGATGCGCCGCCACCAGCACATCGGCGATTTCCCGGCACGCGGCCATCCCGCCCCCCAGCAGCAGCGTACGCGTCATCTCGGCCAGCGCCACGGTGGCCGCATCGGACAGCGGGTGGTTATGGGTAAGGTGCGCCTGCTCCAGGGAGCGCGTGCGCATGGCATCCACATCATGTAAGCTGGCCAGCACCACCGGCAGGTTGCGCATGGCGGCGCCATTGCCGCCGTCGCCCTCGCTGGGCTGCTTCTCGAGACTGCCGTCCAGCATGTAGCGGCGGATGCCGCGAGCACAGGTGTTGCCGACATCCACCGGACGCGACTTCAGCCACGCCGCGAATTCATCCGCGACGGCCTTGAGGTCCCAGCCGCCGGAAGCAAGCAGCGCGCGCCCCAGCGCGAGCGACATTTCGGTGTCGTCGGTCACGGCGCCGGGCTTGAGTCTCAGCCAGCCGCCGCCCACGATCTCCCGGTGCACCCCGTATTGCGCCTGGATTTCAGGCGGCATCAGAAATTCCACCGTCGCCCCCAGCGCATCCCCCACCGCCAGCCCCAGATAGGCGCCCAGCGCCCGGCCATGGGTGGTTATCGTCATGTCAGTGCCCTCCAGTAGGACATTTTTACCCGGTAGTCGCCGCCGATCACCAGATACTCCGCCTCGCCCCGCAACGGATGGCTCAGCAGCAGTTCGTTATAGAAGAGGATCTTGCACAAAGGCACCTCGGCCTCGATGATGGTGTCGCCGAATTCGTCGGCAATGCCCGCCTGCGAGGTGAACGATACCAGGTTGGAGAGCCGGAGCAGCGCCTCACCCCTGGGAAGCTTCTGCAGCGACTGGTGCTCGCGCAGGTCGTTGCAGCCGCGAAACAGGCGCACATGCTTCTGGCCGACGGCATGGAAACGCGCCAACATCCACTGGCAGAACTCGTACAGCACGTCGAACTGCATGTAGATGCTGTTATTGTGAAAGCGGCCGGACATCTTTTCTTCGAGGTAAGTCAGCCAGGCCGGCGAATTGAAGCGCTGCAGCGGCGCCTTGTGGAAGCCGGGGAACAGGCCGAATCGGCTCTCCACCCAGCCCTTGAGCACCGCCCCCGCCGGACTGTTCGCGTCGAAGCCCCAATCCTTCAGCAGCCGCAGGTAGCTCGCACGGTAGCGGCGGCGTTCACGGGGCTGCGGCGTCTGGTCGAGGCCGAATACGAGGGCCATATAGTCCTGAAAGACGCGCGACGCCTCCGCCACGCTCACTGTCCCATTGAGCCGCGCAAACAGGCTCACATGCGCCTCGCGGGTGCCGCTGATGTGCAGCGGCAGCGGAAAGGCATTGAATGGCTCGCTTGCCAGCAGCCCGGTCGGGATGCCAACGAGATTGGTACTGTGGCCCCGCGCGGTAAATCCGATTTCCGTTTCTGAACTCATCATCTTCGCCTGAGCAAGAATTGCACCTGCCGTGTTGCGACCGCTCCGATACGCGCAGCAGCGCGGCCTTTGGCCCTTTTAACATGAAGGATTAATTTTGTCAGTGTTGGCGCTTTGTAGCATTCGCGACAATCGCCCCACGACCGACAATGAGAACACTTCCTCTCATAAACAACGGGTTGCCCCACCTTGCCGATTGGCACAATGTTTGCTCCGATTAAGCATGAATGGGGGCGTCGAGCACGCCCGGCGCCGGATGACTTTCAGGAAAGGCTAAGCCATGGCCGAACTCAGCACGAAAATTCAGGAAGTGTTCAACGAGCCCGGTTGCGACAAGAATCAGGGCAAGGGCGAGAAAGAACGCAAAAAGGGGTGCACCAAGCAGTTGACCCCGGGTGCGGCCGCGGGCGGTTGCGCCTTCGACGGCGCGAAGATCGCACTGCAGCCCATCACCGATGTCGCACACGTCGTGCACGGCCCCATCGCCTGCGAGGGCAACTCCTGGGACAATCGCGGTGCCAAGTCTTCCGGGTCCCGGCTCTACCGCACCGGCTTTACCACCGACATCACCGAGAACGACGTGATTCAGGGCGGGGAAAAGCGCCTGTATCGTGCGATCCGCGAAGTCATCGAAAAATACAACCCGCCCGCTGTGTTCGTTTACCAGACCTGCGTCACGGCACTGATCGGGGACGAGATCGAGGCCGTATGCAAGGCAGCGCGCGCGAAATTCGGCAAGCCGGTGATTCCGATCAATTCTCCGGGCTTCGTGGGCAGCAAGAACCTGGGCAACAAGCTCGCCGGCGAGGCGCTGCTCGAACATGTGATCGGCACCGAGGAGCCGGAATACACCACGCCCTACGACATCAACATCATCGGCGAATACAACCTCGCCGGCGAAATGTGGCAGATCAAGCCGTTGCTGGACCATCTGGGCATCCGCATCCTGGCCTGCATCTCCGGCGATGCGCGCTATCGCGAGGTCGCCTCCTCGCACCGGGCCAAGGCCGCAATGATGGTGTGCTCCAAGGCGATGATCAACGTGTCGCGCAAGATGGAGGAGCGCTACGGCATTCCGTATTTCGAGGGTTCCTTCTATGGCATTTCCGACACCAGCGATGCGCTGCGCCAGATCGCCAAGCTGCTCGTGCAGCGCGGCGCGCCGGAGGATCTGCTTGCACGCACCGAAATCCTGATCCGGCGCGAGGAGGCGCGGGCCTGGGAACGCATCAAGTCCTACCGCAAGCGCCTGGCCGGCAAACGCGTGCTGCTGATCACCGGCGGCGTGAAATCCTGGTCCGTGGTCTCCGCGCTGCAGGAGGTCGGCCTGGAGATCGTCGGCACCAGTGTGAAAAAATCCACCGAGGAAGACAAGGACCGCATCAAGGAACTAATGGGCCAGGACGCCCACATGTTCGACGACCTGCCGCCGCGCGAGATGTACAAGATGCTGCAGGACGCGAAGGCCGACATCATGCTTTCCGGCGGACGCTCGCAGTTCGTGGCGCTCAAGGCGAAGATGCCCTGGCTGGACATCAACCAGGAGCGGCACCACGCCTATGCCGGGTACGAGGGCATGGTGGCCCTGGTGCAGGAAATCGACAAGGCGCTGTACAACCCGATCTGGGAGCAGGTGCGCACGCCTGCGCCGTGGGAAGTGGATTATCAAAAGGCCGCGGCACTCGAGGGGGAGAGAATCTAGGATGGCTACCGTCACGACCACCAGGAAATCGTGCAGCGTGAATCCGCTCAAGATGAGCCAGCCTATCGGAGGAGCGCTCGCCTTCATGGGCATTGCCAACTGCATGCCGGTGCTGCATGGCTCGCAAGGCTGCACCGCCTTCGGCCTGGTGCTGTTCGTGCGCCATTTCCGTGAGGCCATTCCGCTGCAGACCACGGCGATGAACGAGGTCACCACCATCATGGGCGGGCGGGAAAATATCGAACAGGCACTGCTCAACATCTACAAGCGCGCGAAACCCGAGATCATCGGACTGTGCACCACCGGACTGACGGAAACACGCAGCGAGGACATACATGGCGACCTGAAGACCATACGCGCGCGCAATCCGGAGCTGGCATCGCTGCCCATCGTCTTCGTCGATACCCCGGATTTCAAGGATGCCTTCCAGGACGGCTGGGCCAAGGCCGTCAGCCGCATCATCCAGGAACTGGTCGAACAGACATCCGAGACGATCCCCAGCCAGGTGAACCTGCTGGCAGGCTGCCACCTCACTGCGGCGGACATCGAGGAAATCGTCGAAATCGTCGAGGCATTCGGCCTGTCGCCGGTGGTCCTGCCGGATATTTCCGGTTCGCTCGACGGCCATGTGCCGGATACGTTCAGTCCGACCACCATGGGCGGCGCCACGGTCGACGAGATACGCAGCATGGGCTGTTCGATTGCGACCCTGGCCATCGGCCAGCAGATGGAAAGCCCGGCACTCGAACTCGAGATGCGCACCGGCGTTCCCTATGCGGTGTTCGACAGCCTGCTCGGACTGGATGCCAACGACCGTCTTCTGGCGCACCTGTCCACCCTGAGCGGCAAACCGGTGCCGCTCAAATACCGGCGCCAGCGCAGCCAGTTGCTGGACGCAATGCTGGACGGTCATTTTTTCTTCGGCGGGAAGAAGATCGCCATCGGCGCCGAGCCCGACCTCCTCTGGTCTCTGGGCAATCTGCTGGCGGGCATGGGCTGCGAACTCGCTGCGGTCGTCACCACCACTCACTCGCCGTTGCTGGAGGCAATGCCTTGCGCCGAGGTGCTGATCGGCGACCTGGAAGATCTGGAATCGCGCGCGACGGGCTGCGACCTCATCATCACGCATTCTCACGGCCGCCAGGCCGCCGAGCGGCTCGGCATCCCGCTGTTCCGTACCGGCCTGCCGTGTTTCGACCGGCTGGGCGCAAACCATAAACTGAGCGTGGGCTATCGCGGCACGCGCGACCTGATTTTCCAGCTCGGCAATGTGTTCATCGAGCACACGCACGAGGGAGAACCAGACAGTTGGCCATTGCCAGAGGCAAACGATGAAACCGCTGCGCAGGCTCAGATTGTGTAGTCCCAACCAAGGAGCAAAAGGTATGAAAATCGCATTCGCCACTCAAGACCTCCAGCGGGTGGACGCCCATTTTGGCTGGGCGAAAAACCTCGCGGTCTATGAAATATCGCCGGAGGGCTACCACCTGCTGGAAGCCATCCAGTTTGCCGGCGACCTGAAGGAGGACGGCGACGAGGACAAGCTGGCTCCGAAGATAGAGGCAATCAAGGACTGTGCGATCCTCTATGTCGCCGCCATCGGCGGCTCGGCTGCCGCACGCGTGGTTGCGCACAAGATCCACCCGATCAAGGTGAATGAGCCCGAGGTGATCACCGAAATCCTCAGCAAGCTGCAGGACGTGCTCAAGGGCGCGCCGCCGCCCTGGCTGCGCAAGGCCCTGGCCAAGGGCGAAGAACGCGAGCTGAATTTCGAAGACGACTGATACACAACGACTGGAGCAGACAACATGAGCGTTACCGCAGAAACACCCGCAGCATCGGCCACCGGCGAGCTGTTCGTGGGCGAACTCGTCAAGCAGTACAGGGCGCAGGACACCTACGGCACCTGGGACGGCAAAAGCAACGACACCCTGCTCGCCCCTTACATCATCAGCAAGGAACAGCGCCGCGAGATTCCCATCATGGGCGATCCCGACCCCGAAACGCTGTGGCGCCTGGAGCTGTTCTACAACGCCGTCGGCCTTTCGGTGGAACGGCTGACCGGCATCATGGTGTCGCCGATGATGAAGATGAGCCATGAGGGATTCGGACGCATGGTGCTCACCGCCGGCCGCCTGGTGGTGGTCAACAAGTATTTGCGCGACGTGCACCGCTTCGGCTTCAACGACATGGAGAAGCTGATGGAAGAAGGGGGCAAGCTGGTCGGCTCCGCCGTGGAGATGATCAACAAGTTTCCCGAAGTGGCGAAATTCGGATAAAGGATATGGCAATGGAAGACCAGGAAACGCTCAAGGCCGAGATCAAGAGACTCAACGCGCGCGCCACCCAGCTGAAGATGGATCTGCACGATCTGTCGGAAGACCTGCCGACCGGCTGGGAGCGCATTCCCGCTGTGGCGGCCGAAACGTTCCAGGCTTACGAGAAACTTGCCGCCGCGCGCCAGAAGCTGGCCGCCGCGGAAGCATGATCAGGGAGCGGCATCATGACATCTGAAGTAACCATCACCCTGCCCGACGGCCGGACCTGGACTCCGCGCTTCGTAAAAAACATAGATCAGGAAAAGTGCATAGGCTGCGGCCGCTGCTTCCGCGTGTGCGGGCGCGAAGTGCTGCAACTCGTCGGCATAGACGAGGATGGCGGCGTCATGGCGCTGGCGTTGGACGAGGATGACGACGATGAGTACGAAAAGAAGGTGATGACCGTCGCCAACCAGATCAATTGCATCGGTTGCGAGGCATGCGCGAAGATATGTCCAAAGAAATGCTACACGCACGAAGCCATGACGACCTGAACGCGGAAACTCCCGGCATGCCCCGCATTGGCGTGTGGCAACTGCTGGGCCATTCCCGGGGGCGGGATGCGATCGCCGAGGCCTACGCCTGGTCGATCGCGACCTGGTGCGAACCGGAGGCTGCGCCCTTCGTTCCCGCACTCGGCCTGGATTACCCGGCATTTCTCCATCTGCTGGGAAGTCTCTTCCCGCATTTTTCACCTCCGGAGGACTGGCTGGAGGCGCAGCGACAGGTCGTTGGGCGGGGCGGACCGCTCGATGAGTTCAAGGATCTGGTGGCGCTGCTGCTCGAACATCGCGCGGTGAACGACGAAAGCCACTGCCGCATGGCGCACCTCGTCGCGGCCGGCTGCATGGGCAGCGATCATCTCTGGCAGGATCTCGGATTGCCGCGGCGGCAGGCGCTGTCCGACCTGTTTTCCCGCTATTTCCCCGCGCTCGCGGCAAAAAATTCCGGCGACATGAAGTGGAAGAAGTTCCTCTACCGGCTGCTATGCGAGCGTGACGGTTATATTGCGTGCAGCCGCCCGAGTTGCGCAGGCTGCGCGGATTACGCCAAGTGCTTTGGCCCCGAAGAGTAACACCCGGCCGCGCCCATGACGCAGATTACGCCGGCGAGTCCCGCCGACATTCCCCGGCTTTGCGAGCTGTTGACCATGCTGTTCGCGCTGGAGGCAGACTTCGCGCCCGCGCCGGAAAAGCAGGCGGCGGGACTGCGCGAGATCATCGCCCATCCGGAGGCCGGGCGGATCCTGGTGTTGCGCGAAGGCGATGCGATCATCGGCATGGCAAATCTGCTGTTTACCATCAGCACCGCCTGCGGCGGGAAGGTATGCATGCTGGAGGACGTGATCGTGCGCCCCGAGCAACGCGGCGACGGGCTGGGCACGGCATTGCTGGAAGTGGCGATTGCCGTCGCGCAGCAGGAAGGGTGTTTGCGCATCACACTGCTCACCGATCGCGCCAACGATGGCGCGATACGGTTCTACCAGCGCAACGGATTTGCGCTGTCGGAAATGATACCGCTCAGAAAGCTGCTGGATTGACGCACCATAGCCTCAGGGAATCCCCGGTTTTGCGGCGTCACCACAACTGCATCTCAGGCGTCGGCCTTGCCCTCTGCCGGCTGCTGGTTGGTGGCCGCTTTGGCCGCGGCTGCGTCGTCCCGGGCTTGGGCGTCCGAGTCTATGTTGTTGAAGACGGCGCGAAATACCCGAAGAAACATGATAAGCGGTATGATCAATGCAAGTACCAGGAAGACGCCAATCAGTACCAGATGATGTGACATAGCTAGATTCTCCTCTCATTTCAGCTGAGTTGCTTCGACTTCAGCTTCAGGAAGCGGCCATCGTCCCTGCCGATGGACTCATTTTTCGATTGCAGGAGGCGGTGTTAGTTCCGCCCGTCGCGCCTCGCGGATGCGCGGCGCGTGTGCCCGGGATTAGCTGCGCAATCCCGGCCAGCCCGCAGTTTACCGCAGATTTTCCATGGTATCCGCAAAATGTCGATCGGCAGAGGACGCATGCTGCGCCGTCCGGCGGATAGTCTTATGCGTAAAGCGGCAAGGACGCAACGACGAGACGGATTACCATTACCGATAATCCCGCTCGCGCGCTGCGCCCATATCCTCTGCGCCTTATATGTCGACGGACAGGCTGGCAACCACGGTGCGGGGCGCACCGGGGTAGTAACTGGTCTGTCCGGAGTTCTGCAGATAGCTCGCGTTGATGAAGCCGATGTAGCCTTTGTTGAACAGGTTGGTTACGGACAGCGCAGCATGCAGGTTGCCGAAGTGATGCGGGCTGTCATAACCCACCTTCAAGTCCACGGTAGCATATCCCGGCACGGGCTCCTGGTGCAGCGCGTCACCGTAGCGTTGTCCGGTGTAGCGCACGACCGGCGACACCTTGACCTTGCCGCTGCGGTAGGTGGCACCCAGGCTGGCCATGACTACCGGCGTATCGGGCAATTGCAGCCCCTGTACAACCAGAGCAGCGCCGCCGAGGGTGGTGAAGTTCTGGTCGAATAGCGCGCGCTCGTAGGTGAACGAACCAAACAGATCGAGGTCCTGATGCAATGTCTGGGTCGCAGCCAGCTGTAAGCCGTATGCATGGGTTTCGCCTGCGTTCTGCGGATAGGCCACGCCGACCGCCGGATCGACGAAGGAAACTCCCTTGTTATGGCTCTTCGCATAGAACAGGGTCGGCTCCACGTATCCGCCGTCATGGCTGAAGCGCACGCCGGCATCCACCGCATCGGTGAGTTCCGGCCGCAACTTGTTCCAGATCTCCTGCGCCGTGTACATTGCCTGCAGCTTCGCCGTGGTCTGATAGACCGGCCACACATCGAAACTGGGCGCGCCATAGTTGCGGCCCACGCTCAGCTTGAGGCGCGTCTGGCTGGTCAGATCGTAACCCAGCGCCACATACGGCAGCAGCGTATGAAACACCGGACCGATTGCGCTGCGGTTCGCGATGACGCCGCTGGAGGCGGCCAGCGCCTGGTCGTAGGAAACGTCGCCGATCCCCGCCGTGTTGTACATATCGATGCTCGGCAATTTTTCCGTGACGTAGCGCGCGCCGCCCTGCACGTCCAGTTCGCCATGATGCTGATCGACCAGCGCGTACAGACTGTCGAACTGGTGCCGCCGCACCGTCTTGCCAAGCAGCGACCAGCTCGCGAACGTCAGGCCGCCGCTCGCCGTCGGGTTGTACATCTTCCACGCCGTGGGCGGGCCCGGCGGGTCCAGCGAATCCCACCAGTATCCTGCCTTGACGCCGGTATCGCCTATCTTGCGCTGGTACTCGCTGGTGAAGCCGTACCAGTTGTGGTTGACCAGCCATTGCCGCACTTTCCCGTTCGCCATGCCGTTCAGGTAATCACCCTGCTCGTTCATGTAGAACGGCTTGAACACAAGACTGGCGTCGTTGGCCATGCGGTAGGTGATTTCGGAGAATATCGCGCCATCGCTGAAATTCTGGCGGTTGTATCCGTAATAGTTGACGGCTTGCGTGGGTGTGGCGCTGGATACAGGCGAATAGTCGAAATAGTCATAGACCGGCAAATTGCTTGCCTGGGCGTAGGTCAGCGGACGATAGTCGTCGCCTTTCATGCCATTGTAGGCCGTGTACAGCTTCACATTCAGTTTCCCGCCGACCGGCTGGTCGAGCGCCGCCTCGAAGTTGGTGCGCCCGTCCGGCGCATGGCCCGGACCGCGCCACTTCCTGGCGGACGTGCTGGATGCGGAAACGAACACCGATCCGCCGCTGCTCGTCTTACCCGAGTCGAGGCGCATGAAGGTGCGCCGGAAGTCGAACGATCCCAGACTTTGCGAAAGCTTCATCCCCGTCTTCTCCGTGGGCCAAAGCACGCTGCTGTCGATGACGCCGGTGTTGGTAAAGAACGCCAACTGGTCCGGTGCGATCGGCCCTTCCCCCAGCGACACGCTGGAGAAATTCTCCTCATCGAATAGCCATTGCGAACCGGGACCGGGATTGATGCCGCTGAGAGGAATGCCCTCGACGGTGCCGATGCCGCCGTGCGGCATCATCTCTCCTCTGATGCGCAGGCCCTTGTTGCCGTACGGTGTATTGGCCATGCCGTAGGGGTCAATGGAATCCAGGCTGACCGCGGGCATGGTGGAGATCACGGTATAGGGATTGGAATTGCCGGACTGTCCGAACAGGTCGATGCCTTCCTTGCCGGCCTTGTAGGAGGTCGCGGTATTCGACGCGCTCTCGATCACGGGCTTGCGCTTGATCGGTGAGTATATTTTGATTTCCATCGGGGACGCTGTATTGTCATCGGCCGCCGCCGCGGGCGAGACTGCGATGCAGGCGGTGCACGCCAGGATTCCGAGACATCTTTCGGCGAGGTGCCGGCGCGAGCCCGGGCTGGGCGAGGTGGGCGTGCTATTGTTGCTCATCATTTTCCTTCCAATTTGAGTTGCCAGTGCTTCGCATGCGTCATATACGCATCCACATAGCGCTAAGCAATGGCTGTGCCAGCACCGGTAACCGTGGCCGGCATCCCCCGCAATGCCCGGAATGGCGCTACTTGCCGGCGATAGAGGCAAACGCCCCGCCCTCCCGCCCGGCCATCCTCCAACCTCGTCATATTGTCCGTTATACGACGCATGTCGCATTTACGACAGCCGCATTTCGGGTGGCGCGAAAGCGTGAAGCGGGACTATTGCTCAGCCCGTGAGGGCGGGATAATCAAGGCTGGAAAGCCGGGCAGGGACAGCCGGCGCGGTTCGTTGCGTTCCCGGCAGGCGGCCACCTCACTGGGCCGCGCCGGCTGCAGCCGGCTGCCGCCAGTTTCAATCTCCCGGGTCAATGCATGACGGGTCCGTGCATGAACGCGGATCCGCTCCTAGCGAACCCGGTACTGCGCATGACAGGCAACGCATGCCTGCGTGACCTTGGAAAGCGAGGCGATCGCCGCACGGTAATCCCTGGCCTTGGCATCGACGGCAAACCGGTCCGCCGCGTGGTGCATGGTTCGCCCCGCTTCGCGCATGGCGTCGGGCATGTATTGCGCCATGCCGCCCATGTGTGCCATGGCGGGATTGCACGCCATTGAGGACTGTGCGGTCATGCCCAGGCGCTCGGTTGCAGTTTTCGCCGCAAGCTCGAAGTTTCCATCCCCCAGCGCTGCCTGGATCTCGGACACGGCGGCGAGATGGTTGCGCATATTGGCCAGAAAGTGGTCGCGCATGGCGGGCGGAAATTTGATTTCGGTTCGCTGCGCGTTCTGCATGGACGGCGGCAGGTCCGCATGCGCGCCCCCCGCACAGAGCAGGCCCGCCAGCACAAGCACATGGCGCAATGGCCCGGGCTGCTTGATTCGCTTCCGCATAATTTTCTCCTTTTATCTACAAAACAATTTTGTCTGGTCTGCGCTGCCCATCATCGTCCTAGCACGGCACCAGCACCGGATTGAAAGCCTTGGACAGCAGCGTCACGCGGTCACCGGGTTTCAGCGCCTGGGCCTCCTCCGCGGTGGCGATGACGCGCACGATCTGGCTGCCTACCAGCAGGGTGACGCTGAACACCACGTCGGCCGCTTCGATGGCGAGAATTTCGCCGGCAAAACTGAATTTCCCGCCGCTCTGGCCTGCCCCGAATACCGCCATCGGCGCGCCTTCACGCGTGATGCGCCCCGCCTCCAGAATGAGCACACGGCTGGACAGCCGGTAGACTTCGCTTACATCATGGCTGACCATGATGACGGTGATCCCGAAGCGCCGCTGCATGAGCAGTACTTCTTCCTGCAGGCGCAAACGGGTTTGATGATCGAGCGCGGAAAAGGGTTCGTCCAGCAGCAGGAGCCGCGGCTCGGCGGCGAGCGCCCGCGCCAGCGCCACCCGCTGTTGCTGGCCGCCGGAAAGGGTCTGCGGTTTGCGCGCCTGCAGTTCTTCCAGCCCCATCATTTCGATCAGTTCCGACGCGCGCCTGCGGTCGGCCCCGGGCCGTTGGGCAAATTCGACGTTGCCGCGCACGCTCATGTTGGGAAACAGCGCATAGTCCTGGAACATGTAGCCGACGCGGCGGTGCTGCACCCCGACGCGGCTGCGGCCGTCGAACCAGGTGTCGCCATTCACCTCGATCCTGCCGCCATCCGGCGTTTCCAGCCCCGCAAGGCAGCGCAACAGCGTGGTTTTGCCGGCGCCCGAATCGCCAAACAGGGTGACGAATTCACCTTCCGCAATGGAGAATTTGAGGTCCAGCGCGAATGCGCCGCGCGCGCCCAGCAACTGTTTCTGGATGTCGACCGCAATCATGTTAGATCACCCGCGCCATCATTTTGCGGTTGACCAGGTAGACGCCCAGCAGGGTGACAAACGAGATCGCGAACAGCACCAGGGCATAGAAGTTTGCCGCGTCGTAATTCATCGCCTCGACTTCGTCGTAGATGGCGATTGAGGCGACGCGGGTCTGCCCCGGCAGGTTTCCGCCTATCATGAGCACCACGCCGAATTCGCCTATGGTGTGAGCGAACGAGAGCACGGCGCCCGCCACCAGTTGCGGCCGGATATTGGGCAGTTGCACATACAGGAAGGTCTGCCAGCGGCTCTTGCCCAGGGTGTAGGCGGCCTCGCTCAGCACCTTAGGCAGGTTCTGGAAACCGGCCTGCACCGGATGCACCATGAACGGGAAGCTGAACAGCACGGAGGCGACCACCAGTCCCGAGAAGCTGAAGGCAAGCTTGAGTCCGGCGACCTGTTCCAGCACGCCGCCGAACCAGTTGGACGGGCTGAACGCCAGCAGCAGGTAAAAGCCCAATACCGAAGGCGGCAATACCAGCGGCATGGAGACCAGCGCTTCCAGCACCGGCTTGAGGCGGACGCGGGTGTGCGCCAGCCACCACGCGAAGGGTATGCCGACCGCGCAGAGAATCAGCGTAGTGATGGCGGCGAGTTTGAAGGTGAGCAGCAACGGTTGCCAGTCGTGATTCATCATTGCACCTCCGACAGCGAGACTTCATTGGCCTTGACCAGCGCCTCCACCGCATCTCCCTCCTGCAGCGCCAGGCGCTCGACCGAGCGGGTGGTGACGACGCTGATGACGCGCTGCCCCTGGTACTCCAGTTCGACCTCGCTGAGGATTTCGCCCCGCCGCACCCGGCGCACGGTGGCGGACATGCGGTTGCGCAGGCTGAGCACGCCGGCCAGCCCTTTGGCCAGAGAGACCTCGGTTTCCTTGAACAGTACGTCGACCTCGCGGCCGGCCGCCAGATAAGGCGCGGCAGCCGGATCTTCGAGCAGGATCGCGGCGAAGGTGTCCGGGCCCACGGTGACATCCACCAGGGAGACGTGTCCGTTCGACTGGACATGGGCGATCTTTCCGCGCAGGCGGTTCATGGCAGAACGTAGCCGTACTTCTCGAAGATGGTTCGCGCCGCCGGCGATGCCAGGAATTCGACGAAGCGGTGCGCCGCCTTGGCGTGGGTGTCCTCGCCGTACTTGAGGATCACCACCCCCTGGGCAATCGGCTGGTAGCTGTCGCGCGGGACCTCCACCCAGTGGCCCTTGCCCTGCACCGATGGCGCGAGCACGATGGACTTCGCGGTGAATCCCGCATCCGCCGCGCCGGAATCGATGTACTGGCTGGTTTGCGAAATGCTTTCGCCGTAGACCAGCTTGCCCTCCACTGCGGCGCGCAGCCCGAGGTGATCCAGCGCCCTGACCGCTTCGCGCCCATAGGGGGCGAGCGCGGGGTTGGCGATGGCGATTTTCTGCACCGCCGGGTCGGTCAGCACCTTGAGGCCGCGCGTCAGATCAAGGGGCTTCACGGTCCACAGCACGAGCACGCCGTTGGCATAGACCTTGGGCGCTGCGGTGGCCAGTTTCCTGGCATAGAGCGCCGCGGGATATTTCATGTCCGCGGACAGGAACAGGTCGAACGGCGCGCCGCTCTCAATCTGCGCGGTCAGCTTGCCCGACGACCCGAATGCAGCCTGCACCGGGATGCCGGTCTGCCGGGTGAATTCCTGCTGCAGGTCGGCGAAGGCGTACTTCACATTTGCGGCCACCGCCACCGTGAGCGGCTCCGCGCTCAGCGCGGCGCTGCTCGCCAGCAACAGTACGCTGGCGGCGAGAAAGCGGCACAGCCTGCGCATCCATCCATTCATTCCATGCATTTCGTTTCCTTTTCCAAATGTATTTACGTAGCGGACGCACGAAGCGGATGACCGCCGCGCCCGCGCCGCGGCGGGCCGTCAGGCGGCGACGCCGAGGATGACGCTGGACGCCTGGAACAGGGCGACCACCGGACTGCCCTCCGCCAGCGCCATTTGCTCCATGCTGTCGTTGGTCACGATCGCACACACCGTATTTCCGCCGGCCAGGGTAACGATTACCTCGCCGTTCACTGCGCCGGGCGTGAGCCGGCTCACCGTGCCGCGCAGGCGGTTGCGCACGCTGAGCTTGAGATCGGCGTCGTCCAGCGCGAGGATGACCCACGACGATTTGACCAGCGCCCACACTTCGCTGCCGACCTCCAGGCCGAGACTGACGCGGCTGCCGCTGGTGATGATGGCGGTGATGCGGTCGTCGCCGTTGAGCGCAATCTCGATTTCGTCGTTGACGGCGCCATGCTTGATGGCGGCGACCCGCCCGAAGAACTGGTTGCGCGCACTGCTTTTCATTGAGAGTCTCCTGATCAACTGGTAGAAATTGCGGAAGTCCGCCACCCCTTCGCTGAGGCTGTGCAGGAAGCGCTCGTGTTCGCCCTGGATGAAGCGGTAGGTCTCCACCAGCTTGCGGCCTTCATCCGTGAGGCGCGTCCCTCCGCCCCTGGCGCCGCCGCTGGCGCTTTCCACCAGCGGCGCGCCGGACAGGTTTTTCATGGCATCGACAGTATCCCACGCCGTCTTGTAACTGATGCCCACTGCCTTGGCGGCCCGGGTGATGGAACCGGTTGCGGCGATTTGCTCCAGCAGCGAGATGCGCAGGTCGCCGACCATGGAGGAATCATCCTGCCCGAGCCAGAGATCACCGTGCAGCGTGAGCGACTGTTTCATGTCATTTCTCCCGGTTGAGAGGTTGCTAGAACGTGTACTGGAGCATGATGCGGTTGTCCAGGTAAGCGCTGCCCCACTCTGTCCTGCCATGCTCATAGGAAAAGCGGTCGCGCAGCGTCAGGCCCTTCATCGCACCGCTCAGATGCCAGGCAACATCCAGCATCACGGCGTTAGCGTCCGCAACATAGGGTTCTGTCATGTAGCGCGAAAACGAGGCAGACGCGTCCATGCGGCCGTCAAACAGCTTGAGCTTGGAGCCCAGCTGCCAGGCATGGCCCGCCGCACGGGCGGAAACCAGACCGTAGTTCATGATGGTCGTGTACAAGGGGTCCGTATTGTATATCTGAGTATAGGGCGAAAGCAGGTTGCCATTGGAAACACCGGCGGCGGACTGCGCAGGCACCTTGTTGTAGGCGAAATAGACCTGCCCCGTCTTCTCCGGGAATTCGAGTCCGAACTTGGCGCCATAGGCTTTGCTGTCCACCGCTCCCAGCAACTGCGCGCCCTCTCCGGTCTCGCGCATGGCCTGGAAGTCTACGAACGGCGACACTCCCGCGCGCGGCAGGGTATAGCCGCCCTGAACATAGGCCAATTGCGCGATGTCATAGAAGCGGTATAGCCATGCGCCCCCGCGCGAACCATCGCCGTGGTAATCCGCGCCCAGCACGGCGGCACCGCTGGTCGTCCCGGTAAAATGCGGATGGGAATACGGCAGGTCGAACAGGGTATTGTCGTCAAATCCGGCCGAGGTGCGGTTCTTGAAGCTGAGAATGCGGTCCCCTTCCAGGTGCAGGCCCTCGAATGGGTCGTAGGTAAAGACGCCGGCACGGTACAGGTTGGGGATCATGAAGCCGTCGGACGGGTTGAGCCACGGCGTATCTATGCTCTGGTTGCCGATACGCCCCAGGAACGTCTGCTTTTTGTACTGCACGTAGGCTTCGCCGGGCACATAAATGCCGTAGCCCGTGCCCATCAGCAGCGGGTTGATGGTTTTGTTGTTTTGCGCGTGATTGTTGAAGCCGATGTCCTGCGCGAAGTAGAGCGCAGCCGCCGCACCGAATCCCTCCGTGGCGGTGGTCTCAACCTTCACTTTGCCGCCCAGCGAGGTCGAGTGCAGGTCGGTGGTGGCGCTATTCTGGTAATTGCGACTGAAAGAATAAAGCCGGACATCACCGGAGACCCGAATGGGATCGGTGGCTGGTGCGCTTTCCCCTTCCGCGTACGCCGTGGACGCTGCGAGCAGCGCGCAAGCCAATGCCCAGTTACGGCAATGAAATTTGTTATGCATTTGAGATTCCTTCACGTCGAATTGCGTTGTCCATCGCACACCGGAACCCCCGGCAGGCGGCGTCATATAGGTCATTATATAACGCAACTCAGACTGAGCAAATCCCATGCCAAAATATTATTCACGCTAAATCAAACTATTGCATTCTCAGCACAGCGAGCGCGCGAGCCGTTGTCTGGTTTGCGACAAACCGCTGCGGCCCTTCACTGAGGCATGGCAACGAGGCGCAGATCGGTCTGCACCTTGCCGCCGCGCACCCAGGCTTCCACCGATTCAACGAACCAGCGGGGCTTGCCGGGGTGCGGCTGCATCACGTGGTACTCGGCATAGCAGCTGCCATCGGCATGGAACAGCAGCACGCCCGCCCGGTAGCGCGGCCGCGGATAGAAAGAGCCCATGAGCGTCTGCAACGAGTCGTCATACAGGTCCTGCTCCAGGGTGAACTTGGCTTCCTCGAAAGGCGGAATCGCGACGAGTCCGGGAGCCAGATTCAGGCTGGCCAATTTTTGCTGCAGGGCTGCAAGCAGCATCCTGCCCTGGTCCGCCGCGGCGGAGACACGTTGTTCAAGCTGGTCCATCAGTTGCTCCTGCTGCCATCGAACGAATGACCGAGGCTCCCACCGAGTCGGAGGAATCGATTTCGGCGAGCTTGTCGAGTATGGCCTGTGCTTCGGCCCGGGCGCCCTGGCGCAGCCGGATGAAAGCCAGCGCCTTCAGGCTGAACAGGTAGAAGTGCGCAGGGCCATCGTACTTCGTCCAGTCGGCGGATGCCGCCGTGAGTTCGCGCCAGTCTGCATCGAACGCACCCTGGCGCGCGGCAGCCAGCAGCGCCATGCGCGCGGACAGGCCGGCATTCTCGAGATCGCCCTTGTAGAAATAGAACTTGTATAGCGAAAAGTAGACCGGGAGCGCATCCGGCGAGGCCCGATGCGCCTGCCACAGCAAGCGTTCGGCCTCGCCGGTGTCGGCATAGGACTGCACGGCCTGTTCCAGCAAGGCCGAAGTGTCGGACGGCGCCTCACCGCCAAACAATGCCCGCAGATTTTCCACGATTGCGCGCCGCTCCTTAGACCGGGCGATTTTCCGGAATGCGGATCGGGCCCATTTCCGCCTTGCCCTGCTCAAAGCTGATTTCCGGCAGCTTCCCCTCGTATTTGGCGGCGGCGTCCTTGATCTTGTCCAGCTTGGCCGCGGTGTCGAGCTTCTTCAGATCGTTCCGCTCCAGGCCGATGAGGTCGAGCAGTTCGTTGTAGACGGTGGCCTCGTCCAGCGGAAACACGTTGAACGGGATGCCGTCGAGCGTGATGGCATATTTTCTGGAAATGTCGACATTGCCCGCGAAGGCGAAATACTTGCCCTCCGGCTTCAGGTAATCGGCGAGCACGCTGCGCAGTTGCTCCAGGTAGGCCAGGGAATCAAGTTCGCAGGCGATGAAGTCGAACTTGCCGCCGGTTGCGGCGAACATGGTCTGGAAGGCGGCGATTTCGGGAGGACGTGCCTCGTCGGCCAGTTGCTCCGCGAACTTGAGGGCGATCTCGCCGCGGAAGCCTTCGTCGGCCGCTTTCAGCGCGCCCTTGTATACGGGGCTCAACAGGCGCTTTTGCGCTTCCAGGTCCTGCAATGGGGATGTGCTCATGGTATTTCCTCGATTGATGTTACAAGTAATTTGTGCGCTTCAGCCCCAGACTTCCGCCGGGACTTTCAGTCGTTCTACATGCTGGTCCCCGATCAGGTGCTGCTCGACGATCGCAGCGACGTCATCGCGGCTCACGCCGCCGTACATCACGCCCTCCGGATACACCAGAACGTTGGTGCCGGCGCCGCAGGTGCCGATGCAGCCGCTGCTGGTTACCGCGAATTTCCCCCACAGCCCGCGCTTCTCGAATTGCTGCAGGAATTCCTGAAACACCGCCGCGCCGCCGTTTGCGCCTCACGATCCGCGCGGGTGTCCGGGCGGACGCATCTGGGTGCAGACGAATACATGTTTTCCGGGCTTTGCCATTTATTCTCCTTGCCTTGAATGATCAACCGAACTTGAACAGGATGCCGTAGCCGCCGCGCGGATAGGACCAGTCCACATTGGCGTGCTCGCCGCAGATGATGCGGCAGGTGCCGCATTCCAGACAGCCGTCCGAAATGAGCGAGACGGTGCCGTTTCCTTCCGCCTTGTAGCAGGCGGCGGGACATATCTTGGTGCACGGCTGGGTCTTGCATTCGTTGGTGCACACGTCAGGATTGACGATGCTGATATGCGGGCGGCCGTGATCCACCTTGTAACGGTTCTGGAAAAGTTTTTCCTCGACATTGACGTTCATCTCATCGCCCTCCACATCTTGAATGCGTCTCCCATTAGCCCGAACAGCGAGCGGCTGGCCGTGAAACTCTTGAGGATCTCGCGTTCCTTGGTTTTCTTGTCCACCCCGTCCACCGTCAGCATGTGCCTGGCGGCGTTGTTGACCAGTTCCGGATAAGTCGTGAAGAACTGCGGATTGGCGTGGAATACGCCGGGCATGTCCTTGTACTTCGCCAGGTCCTTCATCACGAAGCTGTCATCCAGTTTCGCCCGGTACACGGCAAGATTGTCACGCGTCATCTGCTTGCCCGCCTGCCTCAGGTCGATGATGGTCTCGGCGGCCAGGCGTCCGGTGGTCATGGCCAAGTTCGACCCCTCGCGGTGCACGGCATTGACGAACATGCCGGAGTCGCCGACGATCATCCAGCCGTCTCCGTATATCTGGGGCATGGCCTTGAGGCCGCCTTCCGGAATCAGGTGTGCGGTGTATTCCTTCATCTCACCGCCCTGGATCAGCGGCTTGATGGAAGGGTGCGCCTTCATCTTTTCAAGCAACAGATAGGGCGAAACGCCGCTTTCCTTGAAGTCAGACAGCATGCAGCCGACGCCTATGGTGATCGACTCGTTGTTGGTGTAGAGGAAGCCGGTGCCCATCATGCCCTGGGTGATCTTGCCTATCATCTCGATCACCACGCCCTCGCCTTCCTTGACGTTGAAGCGGCTCTCAACCGTTTCCTGGGGCAGGAACAGTATCTCCTTCACCGCCAGTGCAACGTCGCCGGCCTTGAGTTCGGGATGGAACCCGGCCTTCTTGGCCAGCAGGGAGTTCACGCCGTCGGCCAGCACCACCACGTCGGCGAACAGGTCGCCGTTCTCGCGGTCAGTGCGCACGCCCACCACGCGGTTGCCGTCCAGGATGAGGTCGGTGACCGTGGTCTCGCAGATCACCAGGGCGCCGGCATCCGACACCTTCTGCGAGAACCACTTGTCGAACTGCGCGCGCAGAATGGTGTAGCGGTTGTAGGGCTGCTTGTTGAACGCGTCCGAGCGGTAGTCTGTCGCGATGTGCGAGTCGTCATCCAGCAGCCACATGCGCTGCTCGATAATGTGGCGTTCCAGGGGCGCCTCGTCGCGAAACTCGGGGAAGATACGTTCCAGCGCGTCGGAATACAGGATCGCGCCTTGCACGTTCTTGGAGCCGGGATATTCCCCGCGCTCGATCTGGATCACGCTCAGGCCGGCCTTCGCCAGGGTGTACGCGGCGGCGTTCCCCGAGGGGCCCGCGCCAACTACGATCGCGTCGAATTTCTCCATAATCTTCTCCTATGCGGGCACGGCTGCGGCGCGCGCGGCCAGTTCGTCGCGGAAGGCCTGCGTCAAGGCGGGCAATATGGTCATGGCGTTGCCGACAATGCCGTAGGTGGCGAAGTCGAAGATGGGCGCATTGGGATCCGAGTTGATCGCGACGATCACGTCCGACGCATCCATGCCCACGCGGTGCTGGATCGCACCGGAGATGCCGGCCGCGATATACAGCTTGGGGCGCACGGTCTTGCCGGTCTGGCCCACCTGGCGCCCGGCCTCGACCCAGCCGGACTGGATCAGCGGACGTGTTGCGCCAACCTCGGCGCCGAGCACCGTGGCCAGATCCCGGATCAGCTGGAAGTTCTCCTGCTTCTTGAGCCCCTTGCCGCCCGACACGATGATGTCGGCGTATTCCAGGTTGATCTTATTGGTGTTCTGGTCCGGAATGAACTCCAGCACCTTGGTGATGATGTCGGTCTCTATCATCGACAGCTTTTGCTCGGCAATGCCGCCGCTGCGCGTCGTGTCTCGCGGCGGCATCGCCATCACCCGCGGACGCACGGTGGCCATCTGCGGACGATAGTTCAGGGTCTGTATGGTGCACAGCAGGCTGCCGCCGAAGGTGGGTCGCGTTGCCAGCAGGCTGCGGATGTCGACGTCGATGTTGAGCTCGGTACAGTCCGCGGTCAGGCCGGTCTTCAGCGTGGTGGCTACGCTGCCCGCGAGGTCGCGCCCCAGCGTGGTCGCGCCGAGCAGGAGAATTTCCGGCTTATAGGCGTTGACCAGGTCGGTGAGGCCTTTGGTATAGGGCTGGTTGCGATAGTCCTTGAGCAACGGATCCTCGATCAGGTAGCAATGGTCTGCCCCGTAATAGAACGCTTCCTGGCAGTAGCGGCGGGTATCCTCGCCCGGCGCACCCATCACCACGCCGGCGAGCTGCACGCCCAGCTTGTCCGCCAGCTTGCGGCCTTCCCCGAGCAGTTCCCACGAAACACCATGGGCCACGCCCCGTTCGTGCTCAATGAACACCCAGATGCCGCGGTATTCGGCGAGTGCCGGGTCCAGCTCAAACTTCTTTTTGCCTGCCGGCTTTTTTGTTTCTTCGCTCATAATCTCTTCCTCAATCAGACAGGCTGCTTGTGCAGTTCCTCCCGCACATGCGGATAACGTCCGAACATCTTCATCAGCAGGGCGGCCGCAATCTCATCCGGCGCGCCGCGGTTGGTCGTGATGATCTCCGCTTTCACGGTTTTGGGGCTGGGCGCAAACACCTTGCTTACCACCGTCGGCGAGCCCTTCAGGCCGATCTTGGTGACGTCTTCGATGCCGGCCGCGACGCGATCCCAGCGCTTAACCGTGGTGCGCGCGGCGCGTATCATGTTGGGCATGGTGGCAAAGCGCATTTCGTTGCTGCCCTCCAGCATCGTGATCAGGCACGGGACGCGCGTCTTCAGCACCTGCACGCCGCCCTCGGAACGCCGCTGCACCACGATCTCGCGCCTGTCGATGTCCACGCTCTGGATGCTGGAGATGTAGGTGAGCAGCTCCAGGCCGAGGCGCTTGGCAACGCCCGGTCCCACCTGGGCGGTGTCGCCGTCTATGGTCTGCTTGCCGCAGAACACGATGTCCACCGGCATGTCCTTCTCGATCTGGCGGATGGCCGAGGCCAGGGCGAACGAAGTCGCCAGGGTATCCGCGCCCGCAAAGGCGCGGTCGGTCACCAGGATGGCGTCATCCGCGCCAAACGACACTGCCTTGCGCAGCGCGTTTTCCGCCTGGGGCGGCCCCATGGTGATGACGGTAATGAAGCCGCCGAACTTGTCCTTGATGCGCAAGGCTTCCTCGAGCGCAAACAGGTCATACGGGTTGATGATGGCCGGCACGCCCTGGCGCATGATGGTGTTGGTCACCGGGTGCACGCGTATCTGCGCCGAATCCGGTACCTGCTTGATGCATACCACAATATGGATCATCTCAATTCGTCCTCTTTCATTCAAACACCATACTGGCGGTTCATGCCCCGCGACCGGGCAGCGACGCGCGCAGGCTGTCCACAGTGACCACCTTCACGCCTTCCGCCTCCTGGAATACCTTGAACACTTTCTCGGTCGCTGCATTCGACTTCGCGAAGTCGCCATAGGAGCGTTCGAGCAAGGTGCGGTATTCCGCCTTCAGCGCTTCGTCGTTGCCGCCTTCAAAGGTGTGGCGGGCGATGTACTGCTGGAAGCGCTTCAGGATGTGCAGGCGGTTGATGTTGACCACGCGCTGGTCGTAGGCCACCTCAAAGAAGTTCAGGAACTCCTCCGCCGAAGAGAACTTGGCCATGGTATTGATAATCGTGCTCACACCGTCTCTCCCTATGATTGACTGACCGAGGGTGTAACCGTCTCGAAGTAGAGTTGCTGCAGATCATCAACGCCCGGCGAATGCTTGGTCCGGTGGGCGAACTCGCGCACCTTGGGCAGAATGTCCTGCGCCTCGATCTTGGAAAGCAGAATGCCGATGTCCGCATAGGCCTTTATCACCGCGCCGGTGCCGGAATGCTTGCCCAGCACCACGCGATGTTCCATGCCGACCTCAGCGGGATCAAACGGTTCGTAGGTGCGCGGATTCTTGATCACCCCGTCGACGTGGATGCCGGCCTCATGGGTGAACACCGCGGTGCCGACGATGCTCTTGTTCGGCGCAACTTCGCGCCCGGAGGCCGCGGCGACCAGGCGCGAGAGCGCCGGATAGTTGCGCATGTTCACACCGGTTTCGACTTCCTCAAGGTGGCGCAGCGCCATAACGACCTCTTCGAGCGGGGCATTGCCCGCGCGTTCCCCAAGGCCGTTCACGGTCGTGTTCACATGGCTGGCGCCGGCACGCACAGCCGCAACGGAATTTGCGGTGGCCATGCCGAAATCGTCGTGGGCGTGGATCTCGATCTGCATATCCACCATCCGCCGCAGCAGGCCGATGTGATCGAAAGTGGTGAACGGATCGAGCAGGCCCAGCGTATCGGCGAAGCGCAAGCGCAGCGCGCCGCTCTCCTGGGCGGCGTCCGCGACCCGGCGCACGAACTCGATGTCGGCGCGCGAGGCGTCCTCGCAGCCGACGCAGACCAGGTAACCCATGTCCGTCGCGCGGCGCACGAAGTCGCGGACGGTGTGCAGCACCCAATCGCGGCTTTTACCCAACTTGTGCTCAATATGAATGTCGGAGACGGGAATCGACAGGTTGGCCCAGTCCACCCGGCAGCGCGCGAGCGCCTCAAGATCATCAGGATGCATGCGGCCCCATACCATCAGTCCTGCCGGCAGGTTCCGGTCGGCGATGGCGTTGATGATCTCGCATTCCGCATCGCCCATCACCGGCACGCCGACCTCGAGCTCCGACACGCCCGCCCCGACCAGCGCATGGGCGATGGCGATCTTTTCGTCGGCGGTAAACGCGACGCCCGCGGTTTGCTCCCCGTCGCGCAGCGTCGTGTCATTTATCGTCACCATAGTTGCGTATTCCTCGTTCTGCATGCTCGTGATCCTCTCGAACAGAGAGTCAGCAACAACCGTGCCATCATTAAAACGGCCACGCTTTGCACGATGAATCAAGCAGATATTGATAAGCAGCGGGCGGGGACCGAAGTGCGAGACAATCGGACACAATCGGGATTTGTACGATTTACTACAAACCGGCGAAGCGGGCGAAAGTGGCGCGCACGACACTGCCGGGGCGGGAAAACCCGCCCCGGCTAGTGCGAAGGTTAAAGCCGGGCCTAGACGTTAAAGCTTTCGCCGCAACCGCAGGTATCCTTGACGTTCGGGTTGTTGAACTTGAATCCCTCGTTCAATCCGTCCTTGACGAAATCAAGCTCCATGCCGTCAATATAAGGCAGGCTGCGGGGATCGACGAGCACGATGACGCCGTGGCTTGCGAAGGTGAGATCATCCGCCTCGGCCTGATCGGCGAATTCCAGCGCATAGGCCATGCCGGAGCAACCGGACGTCTTCACGCCGAGGCGCAAGCCTATGCCCTTGCCGCGACTCTTGATGAAGTTGTGAACACGGTTTGCAGCGGTTTCGGTAAGCGTGATTGCCATGATATGTCCTCCGTTATACCGAGAATGAAGACCCGCACCCGCAGGTGGAGGTCGCGTTCGGGTTGTTGATCACAAAACGGGCGCCTTCCAGGCTGTCCTGGAAGTCGATGGAGGCCCCCGCCAGATACTGCATGCTTATCGCATCCACGAGCAGCGAGACGGCGTCTTTTTCGATGACGGTATCATCCTCGTTGATGTTCTCGTCGAATGCGAACTGGTATTCGAATCCCGAACAGCCGCCGCCGGCCACGTAGATGCGCAGTTTGAGGTTGGGATTTCCCTCTTCGGTGATCAACGCGCTGACCTTGCTGGCTGCGCTGCTTGTAAATTCAATCGGTGCGTCGTTCATGCCAGGGCCTCCATGGTGGGTGTTGTATCTTCCGCCGCCGGCTGCGCCGCGGACTGCTTGCTCTTGAGATCGGCCACGGCCGCCTTGATCGCGTCCTCGGCCAGAATTGAACAGTGGATCTTGACCGGGGGCAGCGCCAATTCCTCGGCGATCTGGGTGTTCTTGATGGCGAGCGCCTCATCCAGCGTCTTGCCTTTCACCCATTCCGTCACCAGCGAGCTGGACGCGATCGCCGATCCGCAACCGTAAGTCTTGAACTTGGCGTCCTCGATCACGCCTGCATCGCTGACCACGATCTGCAGCTTCATCACGTCGCCGCAGGCCGGGGCGCCGACCATGCCCGTTCCCACGTTGCTTGCTTCCTTGTCCAGCGAACCTACATTGCGCGGATTCTCGTAGTGGTCCATCAATTTGTCGCTGTATGCCATTTTTTCCTCCTGGTTAACCGGGAAGCGGGAAGTGAGAAAGGGGATGGGTTCAACACTGCCGCCCTGCCTGCCGCTTCCCTGCCGTCCCTTCTCTCGGCTAATGTGCCGCCCATTGAATCGTATTCAGGTCGACGCCGTCCTTGTACATCTCCCACAGGGGCGACAGTGCGCGCAGCCTGGCCACTTTTTCCTTGAGCAGGTCGACGGTATAGTCTATGTGCTGCTCCGTCGTGAAACGACCGATCGAGAAGCGGATGGAGCTATGCGCCAGCTCGTCGCTGCGCCCCAGCGCGCGCAACACGTATGAGGGCTCGAGGCTGGCGGAGGTGCAAGCCGAGCCGCTGGACACGGCAATGTCGCTCACCGCCATGATCAACGACTCCCCTTCGACGAAGTTGAAGCTGATGTTGAGATTGTGCGGAATGCGCCTGGTCATGTCGCCGTTCACGTACACCTCCTCGATGGCCATCAGGCCCTCGAGCAGGCGGTCGCGCAGCCTGCCGATGCGCGCGTTTTCCAGTTCCATCTCCAGGCGGGCAAGACGGAATGCCTCGCCCAT
The DNA here is from genome assembly GCA_035260545.1 of Gallionellaceae bacterium. Taxonomy (GTDB): domain Bacteria; phylum Pseudomonadota; class Gammaproteobacteria; order Burkholderiales; family Gallionellaceae; genus DATDDB01. Next base: position 41,749 of record DATFUZ010000082.1, read on the forward strand.
GCCGACGATCTGGTGGACAGGCAGGGTGCCGGAGCGAAAGCCGCGCTCATGCCCGCCGCCGTGCATCTGCGCTTCGAGCCGGATGCGCGGCTTGCGCCGCACGTAAAGGGCGCCTATCCCCTTGGGGCCATAGATCTTGTGCGCCGACAAACTCATCAGGTCGACGGACAACTGCGACAGATCGATGGCAACCTTGCCCGCTGCCTGTGCGGCGTCAACGTGGAAGATGACGTTGTTGGCGCGGCACACCTGGCCCAGCGCGGCCACATCCTGAATGACGCCGATTTCGTTGTTTACCAGCATCACGGAGGCAAGCACGGTATCGGGCCGGATTGCAGCCTTGAATTTCCCGATGTCGACGAGGCCGTCGGGCTCGGGATCGAGATACGTCGCGGTGTAGCCCTGACGCTCCAGTTCGCGCACGGTGTCGAGCACCGCCTTGTGCTCGGTGGTCACGGTAATGATGTGCTTGCCCTTGCCCGAGTAAAACTGCGCCGCGCCCTTGATTGCGAGGTTATTCGACTCCGTGGCCCCCGAAGTCCAGACGATTTCCCTGGCGTCGCAGTGCAGGAGCGCCGCGACTTCTTTGCGCGCCCGCTGGACCGCTTCTTCGGCCGTCCAGCCGAACGCGTGGGAGCGCGACGCCGGATTGCCGAAGTGCTCGGTCAAATAGGGAAACATTTTTTGCGCGACACGCGGGTCGGTCGGCGTAGTCGCGGCGTAATCCAGATAGATCGGCAATGCTGGTTCCATATTCGCACCCCTTAACAATTTGCTCAGGTATTCCCAATCCATGCTGAGCAAGAGCTATGCCACGAGGCAACAGACTGTTTAGTAACGATTTCACGTGTTCATGCGGGATGTATATTTGTCGCGTTCACAACAAAGCCGACATGCAGAGGAGCCGACCGGCAGGCAGGCGACCGGATGCGCACGTTTTATTGGAGGAAAAATGCAGGCATATATATTGCTTGATTGTGTGGGTAATCCTAGCGGAGAAACTAAAGTGAAGGTTTACAGGAACAACATACAGTTGGTTACCGTGTACGAGGTGAGCAAAGTGCTCAGCTCGTCACTGGACCTCAACAAGACCCTGAGCACCGTGCTGAACCTCCTCTCCAGCCATTTGCAGATGCGGCGCGGCATGGTCGCGCTGGTCCAGGAGGACCGCGACCTGCAGGTGATAGCCGCCACCGGGATGAAGCACGACCAGATCGCCCAGGGCCGATTCAAGCCCGGGGAAGGCGTGGTGGGTACGATCTGCAAGACAGGCATTCCCGCGGTGATACCCGATATTTCACGGGAAACGCTCTTTCTCAACCGTACCGGTTCGCGCAAGACGGCCGAGTCAGGGGTGATCGCGTTTATCGGGGTTCCGATCAAGGTCGGCCGCGAATGCATAGGCGTGCTGAGCTTCGACCGCGAAATGGAAAATGGGGAAGGGACGCACCAGTTCGACGAGGACGTGCAATTCCTCAGCATGGTTGCCAACCTGATCGGCCAAGCGGTTCGTCTGCACCAAAAAGTGGCACAGGACCGTGCCAACCTGATGCAGGAAAAGATGCGCCTGCAGTCGGAACTGCACAGCAAATACAGCCTGGACAATGTGATAGGCCAAAGCAAGATCATGCAGGCGGTCTTCGCGGAGGTGCACCAAGTCGCGGCATCCAAGTCGACGGTGCTCCTGCGCGGAGAATCCGGAACGGGCAAGGAAGCCATCGCCCGCGCCATCCACCACCTCTCGCCGCGCAAGGACAAGCCTTTTATCAAGGTGAATTGCGCCGCTCTGTCGGAGACCCTGCTGGAATCCGAACTGTTCGGTCACGAGCGCGGATCGTTCACTGGCGCATCGCAGGAGCGCAAGGGCCGCTTCGAAATGGCGCATGGCGGCACCCTGTTCCTGGACGAGATTGGCGACATCTCCCCTGCTTTCCAGACCAAACTGTTGCGCGTGCTGCAAGAGCGCGAGTTCGAACGCGTGGGCGGCAGCAAGACGATACGGGTGGATGTGCGCCTGGTGGCGGCCACCAACCGCAACCTGGAGGAAGCGGTCGCGAAGGGCGAGTTCCGCGAAGACCTTTATTACCGCATCAACGTCGTGTCCATCTTTCTGCCTCCGTTACGGGAACGGCGCGAGGACGTGCCGCTGCTGGCGGAGTATTTCCTGCGCCATGCCAACGAGGAGTCGGACAAGCACCTGAAGTTCTCGCAGGAGGCGATGCAGGTGCTGATGAACTGCAACTGGCCTGGCAACGTGCGCGAACTGAGCAACTGCGTGGAGCGCATCGCCGCCACCACGGAAGGAAACATCGTCCGCAAGAAGGACCTGCTGTGCGGCCGGGAAATGTGCTTTTCCGCGATCATGTGGCAGCAGCACAGCAAGCACAGCGTGATACCTATCATGAAAGCGGAACATGGGGAGAGGGTCGCCGTGGCGGAAGCCCCCGTCGCCATGCCGCAGACCGACCTTGGCGAGGCGGCCATGGACCCTTCGGATGAACAGAGCGACACCCAGAAACAGCAGCTGACCGATGCGCTCGAGAAGTGCGGCTGGGTGCAGGCCAAGGCCGCGCGCCTGCTGGGCATCACACCGCGCCAGATCGGCTATGCGATCATCAAGCACGGCATCAACGTCAAGCGCTATTGAGCGCCGGGCGTCAAGCGGCGCCCTGCGCAGTCAGGCAGCGCCGAACCAGAACTGCGTGCTCTTGCCGAGGAACTCGTCGTAGCGCATGTAGTGCGTGCCGTCGCAAGAGAAAGTCAGGCTGATCATGCCGTTGAACAGATTGATGGAGGCGCTGCGCAGGTAGATGTTTTCGTCGGCCGTGCGCATGGCCCGCAGCCCATGCATGATATGAACGACCGCGTCCGCGGGCGTGGCGGCATCGGCCGGATAGGGCTGCGCCGGATACACCAGGCAGATGTCCGGATCGCTCAGGGCTTCATCATCCAGGATGCGGTAACGCATGGGATCGTCGCGCGTCCAGATGGTGGCCTGACTGCTGGAAAAATGCACGATGCACTGGAATACGCCGCGATCCACCATCAGTTCCTCGAGTATCGAAAGCGCATGATCCAGATGGCCGTCCATGGCGCTCGCCACCCGGCGCTGGCTCATGACTGATTCGCGTATGACGGGATCGCCCCTGACTTGGCGCCAGGCCGATGATTCATGGTACTGCTGCCCGGTCACGGGCAAATTGCGCAGGTCGAAATCGGCGCCGAGGTAACCGAGCAGACCCGATTCGCCTTGTACCGCCTGGAGTGCGGTGAGCGAAGGCCGGCGGCTGATCAGGCTGATATAGGCATCGGAGAGCAGGAACCCCCAGCTCGGAACCGGTTCTTTCATGTAGGGGCGGCTTGAGCGGTCCCGTCCGAAGTGTCCGGGCACCAGGCCGGAGGCGCCGGCGTTGTCGCAGATCTGCACCGCATCGGCGCCGACGCAATAGAGGTAGGTGCAGTGCGGGATACTTGAAAATCCGGACAGCAGAGCTTCGTTGAGCGTATGCCTGTCGTCCCACGCCGGCGCACAGTCGTGCGCCAGCCGCGCGATCGGCTCCCGCAACATACCGGCGAGCTGTTCCCGCTGCAGATAGATGGCGTCTTTCCAGGATGGCTGCATCATGATTCCCCTTAACTTAAAGTGGCAGCGTAGATTCCCCTCGCGCGTTGCGGAACACTAGCATAGGGGAACCCCGCAGGCTACGTCCCTGGCGTGAGTCGGGGTCGCCGAGCCCTGCCAGCCGGTATGATTCTGCAACGCAAGATTCGTTCCTTTGCCGTCACGCGAAGCAGCGCGGTGCGAAACCCGACCTCAACGCCAGATGGGGCGTGCGGTCGAAGCAGTCCCCGCGAAACTTTGCGCCACCTCCGAGCGCCAGCCAGAAGCCGGAACCGCCTGGCCGCAATGTGTAGCAAACCGGCCGCAGGCATGTAGCAATGGTTACAAGCGCTTGGGAGATAAATCCAGCGCGCTGATTTCAGGCTGTTTTTCTCCTGGCATGGAGATTGCTGAGAATTCCGGTGTCTAGAACAAAATTAGGGACTGGAACCTGTCATGACTCAGATAACGGCACCGGCGGCATCAAGCACGCTCAAACCGCTCAGCGGGATCAAGGTGGAAGTTGCAGGACAAGCAGCCGCAGCCGGCTGCGGCACGAGCGGCGGAGCGGGGAAATCGAGCTGCGGATCGTCCGCCGGCCGGGACGAAATGCCCGCCGAAATCTGGGAAAAGGTGAAGAACCATCCCTGCTACTCCGAAGAGGCGCACCACCATTACGCACGGATGCACGTCGCCGTCGCGCCCGCGTGCAATATCCAGTGCAACTACTGCAATCGCAAGTACGATTGCTCCAATGAATCTCGCCCGGGTGTGGTGTCGCAGAAGCTGACGCCGGACCAGGCGGTGAAAAAGGTGCTCGCCGTGGCTTCCGAAATTCCCCAGATGACGGTCCTGGGGATTGCGGGACCCGGCGATGCGCTTGCCAATCCCGCGAAAACGTTCGAAACCTTCCGCCAGCTTCACGAAAAAGCGCCCGACATCAAGCTTTGCCTGTCGACCAACGGGCTGGCGCTACCGGACTACGTCGACGAGATCTGCAAGTACAACATCGACCATGTAACGATCACCATCAACATGGTCGATCCCGACGTGGGCGCCAGGATTTATCCGTGGATCTTCTATAACCACAAGCGCATTCACGGCCGCGAGGCCGCGGAAATCCTGCACGAGCGCCAGATGCTCGGCCTGGAAATGCTGACCGCGCGCGGCGTGCTCACCAAGGTCAACTCGGTGCTCATTCCCGGTATCAACGACAAGCACCTTTATGAGGTGAATCGTGCGGTCAAGGCGCGCGGCGCGTTCCTGCACAACATCATGCCGCTGATCTCCGAGGCGGAGCACGGCACCGTGTTCGGGCTGACCGGCCAACGCGGCCCCTCTGCCCAGGAACTGAAGGAAGTGCAGGATGCGTGTATGGGCGGCGCCAACCTGATGCGGCACTGCCGCCAGTGCCGCGCGGATGCCGTCGGCCTGTTGGGCGAGGATCGCAGCGACGAGTTCACCATAGACCAGGTCGAGCAAATGGACGTGGTGTATGACCTGGGCAAGCGCCGCGCATACCAGGAGAAGGTCGAGGCGCAGCGCCAGGCACAGGTCGATGCCAAGAGGGCCGCCCTTGCCGACCAGCAGGAAGACGACGGCATGAAGGCGCTGGTGGCCGTCGCCACCAAGGGCCAAGGCAAGGTCAACGAACACTTTGGGCACGCCAGCGAATTCCAGATCTTCGAGGTTTCGGCAGCCAACGCAACATTCATCGGGCACCGCCGGGTCGACCATTACTGCCAGGGCGGCTGGGGCGAAGACGATGTCCTGCCGTCCGTGATCACCGCCATCAACGACTGCCATGCGGTGCTGGTGGCCAAGATCGGCGCCTGCCCGCGCGACGAGCTGAAGGAAGCGGGCATCGAGCCGGTCGACCAGTTTGCCCACGAGTTCATCGAGATGGCCGCCCTTTCATGGTTCAAGGACTATCGCGAGCGTATCGCAAAAGGAGAGATCACCCACACGCCCCGCGGCGATGCGGAGATCCGCCAGGGCGCATACAACAAGGCAGCCTGAGCGCGAAGTTTTTTATTACGTCAACTGCAACAAAGGAGAATCATCATGGCATACAAGATCGTCGCTTCATCCTGCACGGGCTGTTCCGCGTGCGAACCGGAGTGCCCCAACCAGGCGATCGTGGAGAAGAACGGCACCTTCCTGATCAAGCCGGAGAAATGCACCGAGTGCATCGGCCACTTCGACGAAGCGCAGTGCGTCGCCGCCTGCCCGGTAGACGATACCGTGATCATCGA
>DATFUZ010000083.1:0-4534 GCA_035260545.1 Gallionellaceae bacterium
TCCATTTTTTCTGCCCGCGCTTGTGCCAAATTTGCTGCAAATCGATTTTATCCCGCTATCCTAACAAATCCCGCGTCCCGGCTGATCTTCCCGCTTTTTTTCGCAGCTTTCCCTTTGTGCCATATATCCTGCTCACGCACACATTGTCAAATTGTATCTGCTTTGTTACCAAGCGCACATAGACATCGCCGCACCGCCTGACTAGAATGAGCTACGCAACCTTCGCTGAAAGGAGTGTGTGCCATGAAGAAATTCTTTTACGCCGCAGCGCTCGCGCTGCTCTCCGCGCCGGTGTTTGCCCAGGATGTCGGGGTCGGCGTCAACGTCACCATCGGGCAGCCTGGTTTCTATGGGCAGATCATCCTCGGCAACGCCCCGCCGCCCGAACTCATCTATCCGCAGCCTGTCATCGTGGCGCCGGGTCCGATGATGCCGCCTCCAATCTACCTGCGCGTGCCGCCGGGCTATGAAAGACACTGGCGGCGGCACTGCCACGAATACAATGCCTGCGGACGGCCGGTGTACTTCGTGCGTGATCGCTGGTACAACAATGTCTACGTGCCGCACTATCGCCGGTATGAAGGCGAGTACCGGCGGCATCACGGCGAGTGGGGCGAGCGCCGCTTTGACCGCGACCGCGACCGCGATCGCGGCCACCGCGATGAGGGCCGGGGGCGCCGCCGCGGCGAAGGGCGCGACCGAGACTGAGACCGGGACCGCTGATCAGCCGCCAATTCCCTGAGTAGCGAGCTGCCCGCTGCAAGGCGGGCAGCGTTATCGCCTGCCGCACGGCTGCCCGTTCTCATCCGGGTGTGCCATGCGGCAAAATGCCGCACCGCACAAATTCCCCGCCGCAACACGATTTCCGCCGTCTGCGGCGATATGTCGCATTTCACCGGCTCGCTGCACGCCATACATTCCTCCCTGCCGCAACGCGGCGCTTTCCGAAACAACTCGAAATTCCGGGAGGAACCATGCTTCTCAGAAAAGGCGGCCGGGCGTTGACCGCGGCCGCTGCCCTTGCGATGGCGGCGCCGGCCTGTGCCGATGATGCCCGGGCGCCCCTCAAATCCGGAGTCCAGGCCGACACCAGGGCGCCGATGGAGATCAAGGTCCGCACGCCATTGCGCCATGTCGACCTGCTCGCCGCAAAGCGCGCGGGGACCGCCGATACCGCCTCCCTGCTTGCCGACCAGCCGGGCGTAAGCCTCTATACGGCGGGCGGCGTATCCAGCCTGCCCGCGATACACGGACTCAACGATGACAGGATCAAGCTCCTGGTGAACGGCATGCAGATCACCTCAGCCTGCGCCAACCACATGAATCCAGCGCTGTCCTATGTCGCGCCGGCCAATGTTTCCGCCATCGGCGTGTCGAGTGGGCTGACCCCGGTCAGCATGGGTGGCGACAGCATCGCCGGAACGATCAGCGTCTCCTCGCCCGACCCGGTATTCGCCGAACCGGGCAAGACGCGCACCTCGGGCAGCGTGTCGGCGTTTTACCGCAGCGTGAACAACGGCTCTTCGCTGGCTGCGAAGGCCGCGGTGGCGAACGACACCGTAAGCCTGGCATACAGCGGCACCCAGGATAAGGCGGAGAGTTACAAGGATGGCCACGGCAAGCTGGTGCGCGATACCCTGTACAAATCGCTGAATCAGGAAGTGACGGTTGCAACGCATCGCGGCGACGATCTGCTGGTGGTCCGCGCCGGGCTGCAATCCATTCCCTACCAGGGGTTCGTGAATCAGTATATGGACATGGTGGGCAACCAGGGCAAGTCGCTGAATGCCGGTTATCGCGCGTACTTCGGCTGGGGCAAGCTGGATACGCGCATCTACTGGCAGGACACGCGGCACCAAATGGGGTTCTTCACCCCCGAAAAGACCGGCAGCATGCCGATGAACACGCACGCCAAGAATGTCGGTTACGCGCTGAAGACCGAGGTGCCGCTGTCGCAGCGGAACACGCTGCGCATCGGAAACGAGTTTCACGGCTTCACGCTGGACGACTGGTGGCCGCCGCTGGCGGGGTCGATGATGATGTCGCCCGACACCTACCTCAACATCAATAACGGCCAGCGCAATGTCTACAGCCTGTACGGCGAGGTGGAATCGAAGTGGGATGCGCAATGGAGCTCGGTGCTCGGCGTGCGCGGGGAGCAGGTGCGGATGGATACCGGCGCCGTGCAGAGCTATGGCTGCGGCATGATGTGCGCGGCAGACACCGCGGCGGCCACGGCCTTCAATGGGGCAAGCCGGGCGCGCACCGACAACAACCTCAACCTCGGTGCGGTCGCCCGCTACGAGGCGGATCCATCCGCCCGCTACACGTTTGGTTACACGCGCAAGGTGCGCTCTCCCAACCTGTATGAGCGCTACACCTGGGGGCAGAGCCAGATGGCGATGAATATGACGGGCTGGTTCGGCGACGCAAACGGCTATGTCGGCAACCTCGATCTGAAGCCGGAGGTCGCCCATACGTTGAGCGCGACCGGCGAGTGGGGCGACCCGGACGTCCGTCGGCTCGCGCTCACCGGCTACTACACCCGGGTGCAGAACTACATCGGCGTCAACCAGCTGGGCACCTACGTCAGCGGCGGCAGCACCTTCGCCCGCCTGCAATTTGCCAACCAGGATGCCAGGATCTACGGCGTGGATCTTTCCGGCAAGGCCGACTTGTGGGACACGGGCCACAGCACTGGCCAGATCAAGGCGCTTGCCGGCTGGACGCGCGGCGTGCGGACGGATACCGGCGCCAGCCTGTACCACGTCATGCCGTTCCACGCGCAGGTGACGCTGCAACAGACGGTGAGCGCATGGGCCAACGCCCTTGAGGTGCAATTTGCCGCGGGCAAGCACAACGTGGACACGGCGCGCTTCGAACCGCAGACGCCGGCATACACGCTGGTCAATTTGCGCACCACCTACGAGCGGGGCCGCGTGCGCTTCGATTTCGGCGTGGAGAACCTGTTCAACAAGTTCTACTACCTGCCGTTGGGCGGAGTGGACTATGCGGACTGGAAGGCAACGGGCAAGACCGGGCAGATCGCGCCCCTTGCCGGTATGGGACGTTCGATCAACGCGGGTTTGACCGTGAAACTCTGAAAAAGCGCAGCCCTGCCCTGATTATGAATTCGGTTATTCGGGGCCGGGTCGGTACTGGGCGGGTGGGCGTGCAGGCGCGCGCGCCGAAACCCGGCGCGGGGCTAGCCGAAGAATTTCTTGACCATGGCGCCCATCCAGCCCTCATTGTGGCCGGCGGTGCCGTCGCCCAGGATCTGCTTGACGGATTCAACGTAGTCCTGGTCATCGCCCTTGATGTGGCTGGATAGCCAGACCTTCAGCATGGAGAGCAGTTCCGGCACGACGTTCTCGCCGGCGTTTGCGCGTTCCCGGAAGGCGGCGACGCGCTTCATGAAGATTTCATGCACCCGCTTATGGGCCTTGAGGAAGGGATACCCGGCTTTTTCCTGCAGTTCTTCTTCAAACTCGAAGTGTGTGATGGTGTAGTCCAGCAAACCTTCAAGCACGTGTTGAACTTCGTCGGGGCTGCCTGTCTGGCTGGCGTGATCCAGTTCGTTGATGAAGGTAATGATCCGCTTGTGCTGATCGTCTATCACCTGGATGCCGGTTGTCAGGTCGTCCGTCCACTGCATGTATGCCATAATGCCCCCTTGCTGTCTGATAAGAGTACTACATATCTACATCATGGTTGATTCATTCTATATGCTCTTTGATTGATTGTAGATTGCCCGGTTGGGGGCCGTCAAATACTCAAAACGCCAAAGGGATTTCGCACGCACGGCAGGGCACATGGCAGCAAAACATGATCCAGCGGTTTCCACCAGCGCGCGCCGCTACGTCGTCGCAGGATACGTTCTGTTGATAGTGTATGCCAGCCTGTCACCGTTCACGGGCTGGCGGGATCAAGGTTTCACCTTTGCCGACGTGCTGACCGCGCCCCTGAGCCTCACCTACAACGCCATGGATGCCTGGGTCAACGTGGTGGCCTATATTCCCTTCGGCATGCTGGCCGCCCTGACGCTGCTGCCCCGCCTGCGGGCGCGCTGGAGCATATCCGTTACCCTGGCTGCGGGAATGGCGCTGTCGGCCGCGATGGAATTCCTGCAGATGTACCTGCCGACGCGCACCAGCTCCAATCTCGACATCCTGACCAACAGCGCCGGAACCCTGGCCGGGGCGCTGCTTGCGCTGCGGATCGCGCCCACGCCCTGGTTTGCCGGGCTAACCGATTGGCGGCGCGCCAGAATTCGCCGTGGCCCCGGCGCGGATTTCGGTCTGGCGCTGGTCGCCCTGTGGATGTTCGTGCAGGTCAATCCCTCATTGCCCATGCTGGGCAACATCTTCATCAGCGAGACCGCAAGGGCGCCGTTCCAGCCGCCAGCCGCGGAACCGTTCAACTGGCTGGGCGCCAGTGCAGCCGCGCTCAATCTGCTGATGCTGGGCTGCCTTTACCTCACCCTGCTGCGCCGCCGCCGCCACGTATTGACCGCCGTGGTGCTCAGCATGAGCCT
>DATFUZ010000084.1:0-3527 GCA_035260545.1 Gallionellaceae bacterium
GCAATTACTGGCAGCTCGGCAGGTGGCGGCGTATCCCGGTGGCCATGCACTGGACCGTGCTGCTGTCATTCGCCTGGATGTATCTGTTCTTCTGGGATGTGCTCGCCACCCTGATTGCCGCCGCTGCTTTTTTCGTGCTGCTGGTTGCGCACGAGTTCGGCCATGTCGCCATGCTGCGGCGGAACAAGATTCCCATTTTCGGCATTCGGCTCTACGGCATCCATGGCGAGGTCGAGCATGGTTACGTCTCCAAGGCGCAGTCCATTCGGGTCGCATGGGCTGGCGTGGGGGCGCAGTTCATTGTCCTGCTGCTCGCGCTGGCGCTGATGTATTTCACCGCCGGGGTGTCGAGTCGCGTGCTCTCCATGATCCTGGGGCCTGTGCTGTTCGTGTTTACGCGGGTGAACGTGTTCCTGATGATAATCGCCCTGCTGCCTATCGGGCCGTTCGATGGCCACGATGCCTGGGCGGCCATCCCCTACGTGCGTGGCCTGCTGCGCAAGCGCCAAAAAGCGCGGCAGGAGCGGGAGAAGAAGATGCGCGAGCGCGAGGTGCTGCCGGACGACGACCTGTCGGCGGAACGGCTCCAGGAACTTGAGGAAAGCTCGGCCCGGGCTGCCGCAGAACTGATCGGTCGGCTTGCAAAAAAGGCGGATAACCGCGAGGACAAGCACTGACCCCGCGGCCGCGGCGCCTAGCGAGGGCGGGCGGGCGTGTCGGGGGTGCTGAGTGCGGCGAACTGGCGGGTGGAGACGTCGTCGGGATCCATGTATTCCGCGGTCACGTCGCGCTGAGACGCCACGCCATATGTCAGGCACCAGTCGTCCCAGGCTGCCAGCACCTTGCGCGATTGGCCCGGCACGCCGGCTAGCCGGTAGCGCGCGCCGCTGCGCGTGGTTGCCGTCATGGACTCCATCTTGAAATCGGCGATCGGGCTGGAAACGCGATCCTCGTCGTGGGTGACGTCGTGACCCAGCAGGTGCCGGCTGCGGAGTCCATTCTGCGCCACGACCTCCATCACCCGCCAGCGGCGCAGTACAACGACTGGTGCGTCGTTTCCGGTGGTCTCGCTTGCCATGTTTTACCTTGCTGCTTGATTCAGAAGAAAATTTCATTGCCCGCGGCGCGCTGTGGCGACCGTAGGAACTGCAAGCCATGTTATACAAGCGGCATGGCCCCGGCAACGGTCTATGGCGCCCGCGCAACACACCGCACCGGATTCCCGCGGGGGCGATCAGGGCCCGGCATTTCGCGCGCATCCCGCGGTGCCAGCCAGTCAGAACAAGCGGAACTTCAACTGGAAGGTGATGGAGCCATTGATCGAATTCTGGTAGCTGGGAATATAGAAGACGTTCAGGCCGATGCGGCCATATTCGACACTGGCCGTAGGAAGGACGGCGGGAAACCAACCGCCGTGACGCGTTCCGGGGTAGCCGTTCACCGAGCCGAAGACCGCGCCCAGCCGGAGTGGCCCCAGTCGCAGCGGCCTCCAGTAGCCGCCAAGGTAATTCGAGTAGCCCCAGTTGCTGTTATGGTAGCCACCGGCAGTGAATGCGACCGTTCTGGAATATTGGTATTCAGCGCCGAACCCGGAGGCGCGATTATTGAGATGGCGGTCTCGCTGGAAATGGTAGGCATAGAATCCCGGGTTGATCCACAGCGCGCCGACGCCATCCGTTTCGTCTGTGCCGGGCTCTGCCGCCTGTACGGCGAGCGGCAGCGCGAACAGTAATGCTGCGATGGGCAGATTTCGGCAGGACATGGTCATCCTTCGCTCGTGGCGTCCCTGTGCGGGTCGATGGTGCGTTGTCGGTTGGCACGATGCACAATTTCCCGCGTGCTGGTGCATAGTTGGGTAAAATCCGCTATCTCCGCGCGCCGTGCCGCGCGCGGGTTTATTCGCAAGGCCAATTATGAAAATTCACGAGTATCAGGGCAAGGAGATTCTGCGGCATTTCGGCGTCGCAACGCCGAAAGGCACGCCATGCTTCAGCGCGGACGAGGCGGTCGAGGCCGCACGCGCGCTGGGCGGAAGTCTGTGGGTGGTAAAGGCGCAGATCCACGCTGGTGGGCGTGGCAAGGGCGGCGGGGTCAAGGTGGCGAAATCGCTGGACGAGGTGCGTGCGGCCGCGCAGGCCATCATGGGCATGCACCTGATGACGCATCAGACCGGGCCGTCGGGTCAGGTGGTGCGCCGGCTGCTCATCGAAGAGGGCGCGGCCATCGCGAAGGAATTCTATACGGGGATGGTGATCGACCGCAGCAGGCAACGCGTGGCGCTGCTCGCCAGTAGCGAGGGCGGCATGGAGATCGAAGAGGTTGCGGCAAAGACGCCGGAAAGGATACACACCGTCTGGATAGACCCGGCCACCGGCCTGAAGGATGAAGAGGCGGAAGCCGTGGCCCGCGCCATCGGCGTGCCGGATGAGGCGCTGGCGCAGGCGCGTGCGGTGCTGCAGGGGCTCTACCGTGCCTTTGTGGAAAAGGATGCGATGCTGGCCGAGATTAATCCTCTGGTGCTGACTGCGGACAACCGCGTACTGGCGCTGGACGCAAAATTCAACTTCGACGGCAATGCGCTGTTCCGTCATCCCGAGATCGTGGCCTACCGCGACCTGGACGAGGAAGACCCGGCGGAGATCGAGGCGTCGAAATTCGAGTTGAGCTATATCTCGCTGGACGGCGACATCGGCTGCCTGGTGAACGGCGCGGGGCTGGCGATGGCGACCATGGACATCATCAAGCTCTACGGCGGCAGCCCGGCCAATTTCCTCGATGTGGGCGGCGGCGCCAGCAAGGAAAAGGTCACCGAGGCATTCAAGCTGATGCTGAAGAACGACAAGCTGCGCGCCATCCTGGTCAACATCTTCGGTGGCATCATGAAGTGCGACGTGATCGCCGAGGGCGTGGTCGCCGCGGCGCGCGAGGTGCATCTCACCGTGCCGCTCGTGGTGCGGCTGGAGGGCACCAACGTCGATCTGGGCAAGAGAATCCTGGTCGAGTCCGGCCTGCCCATCATTTCCGGCAACGATATGGCGGATGCGGCAGAGAAGGTCGTGCAGGCCGCAAGGAAGGGAAGCTAGTCATGTCCATCCTGATAGACAAGAACACCAGGGTGATCACCCAGGGCATGACCGGCAAGGTCGGTCAGTTCCACACCCAGGCATGCAAGGAATATGCGAACGGCGCGGAATGTTTCGTCGCGGGCGTCAACCCGAAGAAGGCGGGCGCATCGTTCGAGGGCATTCCGGTGTATGCCTCGGTGCGCGAGGCCAGGGAGCAGACCGGCGCCACGGTGTCAGTGATCTACGTGCCGCCGGCAGGCGCGGCGGCCGCCATCGACGAGGCGGTGGATGCGGAACTGGATCTGGTGATCTGCATCACCGAGGGCATCCCGGTGCATGACATGCTGAAGACGCGCTACAAGATGCAGGGCAGGAAGACCCTGCTGATCGGGCCGAACTGCCCGGGCTTGATTACGCCGGACGAAATCAAGATCGGCATCATGCCGGGGCATATCCACAAGA
>DATFUZ010000085.1:0-78509 GCA_035260545.1 Gallionellaceae bacterium
ATTCAGGCGGTGGTGCACTTGGAACTGGAATCCACCAGACCACCAGAAACAATTGGGGTCAGACTCGATTTATCTCTACGCATACTGCACATTGCCCCCCCTTTAATCACAACTGCAGATTGCCATCACTCCAAATCTTAATCGGTCGACTCATTGTGCGTCAACGAACCCGCCTCAATATGCTGCCTGAATAGTCCGCACGCTGCACCTTGCAGCACACCCACCCCTTGACACCCGCTCCCGTCAGGCGCACTATCCCCCCCTGGAGGATAGGATACCATCATGACCCGACAGCACGCGTCTCACCCGAAGATCGTTCAGCGCCTGAAGCGCGCGGGCGGGCATTTGAACAGCATCGTGACGATGATAGAGGAAGGCCGCGACTGCCTGGACCTGGCGCAGCAGCTTCACGCGGTGGAGCGCGCCATCGCCAACGCGAAGCGCGAGCTGATCCATGACCACATCGAGCACTGCCTGGACGGCGGCAATGCCGCCGACATGAAGGCCGATCTCGACGAGCTGAAGCAGCTCGCGAAATATCTCTAGGCGAGGCGCGCGATGAAATCTACGACGCATGTTCACGTCTTCGACGAAGGAAATGCCGCGGCGGAGCGCGGCACGCGTATGGTCGCCTGGATCACGGCGGTGATGATGGTGGTGGAGATCGCCGGAGGCTGGTGGTTCCACTCCATGGCACTGCTGGCGGACGGCTGGCACATGAGCACGCATACCATTGCCATCGGGCTGGCGGCTTTCGCCTACAGCGCGGCGCGCCGCTATGCTCGCGACCCGCGCTTTGCCTTCGGTACCTGGAAGATAGAGGTGCTGGGCGGCTTCGCCAGCGCGATCTTCCTGCTCGGCGTGGCGGGCCTGATGGTGTGGGAATCGGTCGGTCGGCTGATCACGCCGGAACAGATCAACTTCCCCGACGCGATGCTGGTCGCCGCAGCGGGCCTGGTGGTGAATATCGTGTGCGCGGTGATCCTCGAGCGCTCGCACGGCCACTCGCATGGCCATGCTCACGGACACAGCCACGATCATGCTGATGACTACGCCCACGGTGATGCCCCACACGGACATGACCACGGCGACCTCAACCTGAAATCCGCATATGTCCACGTGCTGGCTGACGCGGCCACCTCGGTGCTCGCCATCGTGGCGCTGGCCGGCGGCTGGCGCTACGGCTGGAACTGGCTGGATCCGGTGATGGGCCTTGTCGGCGGCGTGATTGTCGCGGTCTGGGCGAAGAACATCCTCGCAACCACCTCCACCATTCTGCTCGATCGCGAGATGGACCACCCGGTGGTGGACGAGATTGTGGAGGCAATAGAGGAAAAGCATGCGGCGAGCGGCAACCGCATCACCGACCTGCACGTGTGGCGGGTGGGCAAGCAGGTCTTTGCCTGCGCAATCACGCTGTGTACGCGCGACGCCAGCCTCACTGCCCAGGAAGTGCGGCTATGGCTCGCACCACACAAGGAAATCGTGCACGCGACCATAGAGATAGACCACGAAACGGCCTGAACGCGGCATGCACAATAATTGTGCATTAAGTGCGTTTCCGCACAGACTGCCGTCCCCGAAAGGCTGAAAATAACTCCGCAGCAATCCCTCCTTGCAGGATGTGCTTCGATCAGTCCCGGCCGCGGAAAGCGCTCGCCGGGATTTTTTTGCGTCAGCACCTCGGGGTTTCCCCGGTCACGTCTGCGGGGCTTCCCTTTTTTTCAAGTGGACCTAACCCGTATGCACTTTATTCGTACATACTTAGTGCCTGGCCGTTGGTTAATATATTATAATATACTTATATGTAGGCTGACCTTGTCACATTTGCGTCAGTCATTCGTCATCACTTGTGGCGAATCAAATACGCGCTTGGCCTGTCCCAGCGCGAGCCGCTATGGCACTACCCCAATACGGTAGGCGTCCGCAGGGCAATTTTTTGAACAGACACGGGAAATAGGTATACCGGTGAATATACAATTCCAACGCACCGTCGACCGCGTGGTGGGCAAACCTGTCTGCGCAGCGCTTTCGCTGATCGAGCGGGCGCGCGGCCTGTTCGCGGACGTGCCGCAACCCCAGCCCGCCCCCCGGCGCATCCTGATCGTGCTGCTCTCCGAAATGGGCAGCATCGTGCTCGCCTCCTCCATGTTCGAGGATCTGCGCCGCCGCTACCCCGGCGCCTCGCTGCACATGCTGATGTTCGCCAAGAACCGCGAGGTGCTCGACCTGATGGGCGTGATGCCGCCGGAAAACGTGATTACCCTCAACGACAAGGCGCTGGGCCGCTTTGCGCTCGACAGTCTGCGCGCCATCCGCGCCATGCGCCGGTTGAAGCCGGACGTGGTAATCGACTGCGAACTGTTCTCCCGCGTGAGCAGCATCTTCTCCTATCTTTCCGGCGCGCCTGTCCGCGTCGGCTTCCATCCGTACAAGCAGGAGGGCCTGTACCGCGGCTCCTTCATCAACCGGCCCGTGGCCTACAACCCCTACCGCCACCTCACCGACCAGTTTCTGACCATGGTAGCGGCGATCGAATCGCGCACCTTCCCGCTGGCCAAGGGCGTGACCGTCAAGCGGCCACCCCCGCATCTGGCCTTTCCGGAGGCGGAACTGGGCGAGGTGCGCACGCGGCTGTACCGCGATTTCCCCGCGCTGGCCGGCAGAAAGCTGGTGCTGGTGTATCCTGGCGGCGGCATCCTGCCGATCCGCGCTTGGCCGGCGGAAAGCTATAAGCAGCTCTGCCGCGGCCTGCTCGCGGACGGCTACGCAATTGCCGTGATCGGCCTGAAGGAAGACAAGGCGCTGGCGCAGGAGGTCGTCGCCGACTGCGCCAGCGGCCATTGCGTGGACCTGACCGGCTACACCACCTCCATCCGCCACCTGCTGGCGCTATTCAACCACGCCGCGCTGCTGGTGACGAACGACGGCGGCCCCGGCCAGTTTGCCGCGCTCACCCCGCTGCAGACACTGGTGTTCTTCGGCCCGGAAACGCCGGCGCTCTACAGCCCGCTGGCGCCCAATATCCATTGCCTGTACCAGCCGCTGTCGTGCTCGCCCTGTCTGACGGCCTATAATCACCGCGCGTCGGCCTGCGATGGCGACAACCAGTGCCTCAAACAGATCTCCCCGGCGCAGGTGCTGGCCCAGGCGCGCACCCTGCTGGGCAGCCCGAACACCTGGAGGGAGGCGGCATGATACAGCGCATGCAAGCGACGGCCCGGGCCGTGCTGCACCGCGTGCTGACGCCGCGCTTCGTCAAGTTCGGCATGGTGGGCGCCTCCGGTGTGCTGGTGAACCAGGGCGTGCTGTACCTGGCGCAGACCCATGTGCTCCATGCATCGCGCGTCCACACCGGCGAAGACTGGCTGCGGCTCAACCTCGCGCTGGCGGTGGCGATCTTCCTCGCCACGCTCAACAATTTCATCTGGAACCGCGCCTGGACCTGGGCCGACCGCAAGCATTACGAGAAAGGCCTGTTCGCCCAGTTCGGCCAGTATGTGCTGGCGTGCTGGCTTGCCATCGTGCTGCAGATGCTGCTCACCAACCTGCTCGCCCACCACATGGAGATCCTGGTCGCCAACCTCATCTCCATCGTGCTGACCAGCGTGCTCAATTTCCTCATCAATGACATCTGGACTTTCGGCCGCCGCGGCTGCATGAACTGCATCAATGAACGCTAAGCACCTGCCGGTCCTGCTGTACGGCCTCGCCGTACTGCTGGCCGTGTTCGCCTACTTTTACGGGCTGGACAGCCAGTACATCCCCAAGAACGGCGATGAATATCCCTACGCCCACATCACGCGCCTGACGGCGGAGAGCGGACACCTGCTGCCGCTGCAATCGCAGCTCGACCACATGCGCGACACCAAGCCGCCGCTGCTGTTCTGGCAAGGCATCGCCGCGACCGACTGGGGGCAGGACTGGGATCTCTGGCATCTGCGCATCCCCAGCGTGATCTACACCTTGCTCACCGCGCTGCTGGTGTTCGTGCTGACGCTGCGGCTTTCGGGCAAGACCGAGACCGGCCTGGTCGCAGTGCTGGCCTGGCTGGCGTTCTTCAGCACCTACCGCTACGGCCGGCCCTTTCTCGCGAATCCGCCCGAAGTGTTCTGGATGACGCTGCCGTTCTTCATCCTGCTCAGCCTGCCGCGCGCCACCTTCGACTCGCGCCTGACTGCGCCCCTGCTGCTCGGTCTGGCGCTGGGTGTGGGCCTGCTCTACAAATCGTTCGCGCTGCTCGCGCCAGCGGGCATTACCCTGGCCTGGTGGTATCTGCATCAGCGGCGCTACAACTGGCATGCTTTCATTACGCGCGACGGCGCCAAGCTCACCATCATCGTCGCCGCCGCGCTCGCGGTTTTTGCGCTGTGGTTCGCGCTCGACCCCAATCCCGGCGCGGTATGGCGCGAATTCGTCCTGCGCGAGAATTTGGGCAAGCTTGATGCCCACGGCGCCGGCTACTTCTCCACCCTGCTATGGGGCGGCAGCAGCGTGTGGGCCCTGCTGCTGGGCTACCCGCTGAATGCCGGGCTGCTCGCCGTGCCCGTCGCGGCGCTGATGTGGGCAGCGTGGCGCCGCCGCGCCGAGATGCGCGACGCCGAAAAGATGCTGTGGATGCTGGTCGCCGTGCTGTTCCTCGTCTTCGCCCTGCCCAGCCAGCGCTCCGCCCGCTACCTGCTGGAGGGCATGCCGGCGCTGGCAGTGCTGCTCGCCATGGGATGGCAGCGCGTCGGCCGCTGGGCATTCGCGGTCAGCCTGGGGCTGGCCGGGCTGGCGCTGGCGCTGTTCGGCTTCCTCTCGCGCCACCTGCAGCATGCGCTGGGCGGAACGCTTTACCCGGCGGCGTGGTGGCTGCTGCTGGGCGCAGCCATTGCGCTGATCGCCGCAGGGCTTGTCCTGCCCCGGCTCACCCGGCCCTTTGCGCTGGTCGCGCCGTTTGTCGTCTATCTGTCGTTCAGCCTTTTCCTGCAGCCGTTCGATGGCGCCTTCGGCCATTACAGTTCGCATGCCCTGAGCGACGTGCGCGGCAAGATGGTATGGACGCCGTGCGATTTCCGCGCCAAGGATGAGGGCCATCGCTTCCTGCTGCCCGGCGCGCGCGTGAGCGGCTATTACGAAAGCGCGGCGCTCACGCCTGCCGAACTGGCGAAGCGCTACCGCATGTTCGCCGTGCAGTTGCCGCTGGGCGAACAGCCCGCGTGCGAGGCCTGCACCGTGATCGGGTCGCGCCTGGAGATTCGCGGCCGGCAGAGCGGCGCGGAGATCAAGGACATGCTCAAAGGCAACGTCTTTCCCCACCTCTTCGTGCGCGAGTGGCTGGTAGAATCCGCCAGCGCGCCAGCCGATCCGGCGCACGAACAAGTCTGCCGCTAAGCGGTCGCCCGAGAGACAAATGGACATGCAAAAGACCCTGCGCTGGGGCATCGCCCTGACTTTGCTGGTGAACGCGGCGGCCATGCTCTCGCCCATCATCAACAGCGGCGATGCGCTCACCTACGCCACGCTCTCCCGCCACATCGTGCAGAGCGGCGACTGGGTGCGCCTGGTGCTGGAAGGCCACGACTGGCTGGACAAGCCGCACCTGCCGTTCTGGATCACCGCGCTGTTCTTCAAGGTGGGCGGCATCAGCGCGCAGACCTATATCCTGCCCGGCTTCCTGTTCCACCTGATCGGAGCCTATTACACTTATCGCCTGGCGCGCCTGTTCTACGGCCGGGACACCGCCCTGCTCGCCGTGCTGGTCTACGTCTCGGTGTTCAACCTGATGGATGCGAGCATAGAGATCAAAGCCGAGACCTATCTCATCGGCTTCATCATGCCCGCCTGCTACTACTGGCTGCGCTACGACGGCATCACGGGCGACAATCGCTTCCGCTGGAAATACCTGCTGCTGGGCGCCGCCTTCACCGGCATGGCGGTGATGACCAAGGGCATCTTCACCCTGTTCACCATCTTCAGCGGCCTGGGCTGTCTGTGGCTTTACCGCCGCCAGTGGCTGCGCGTGATCAGCCCGAAATGGCTGGCAGCCTACGCGCTCTCGCTCGTGTTCGTCGCCCCCGAACTTATCGCGCTGCAGATGCAGTTCAGCGCGCCGGCGCACGTGGTCGGCGGCGCGCAGCCGGTTTCCGCGCTCAAGTTCTTCTTCTGGGACAGCCAGTTCGGCCGCTTCCTCAACACCGGCCCCATCCAGAACCACAATGGCAGCTGGTATTATTTCGTGCTGGTGTTCATCTGGGCCTTTTTGCCGTGGACGCTCATCTTCCCCGCCGCCGTGCGCCGCGAGCTGGGCGGCTTTGGCAAACTGCCGGCGCCGGAACGCGAGGCCTTGGTCTTCCTGGTGAGCGCGTTCGCCTGCAGCTTCCTGATGTTCAGCGCGACCAAGTTCCAGATCGACTACTACATCGACATCATCTTTCCCTTCGCCGCCATCCTCAGCGCGCGCTACCTGCACGGCAAGATCATGGGCCGGCCGCTGTATGCAGCGCAGGCCGGTCTGCTGCTGCTGCTCATTGCGCTTGCCATAGGTCTCAGTATCTACGTGCACCGCGCGCCGCTGCTGGTGCTGACTGGAGTATTCGCCGCGCTGTTGGTCTACGCCGTGTTCAGGATGCGCGGCGCGCCCCTCAACTTGCGCACCATCGTCTATTCCGTGCTGACGGTGAACCTGGTCTATGGCTTTCTCGTCCTGCTCACCGCGCTGGCCTTCATGCAATACAGCCTGGCTTATAATGCGGCCAAAATCATTGGCAACGCCGCTCAGCCGACCGGCAACCAGACCGAAACGCCGATCTATGTGTACCAGATGCCCGAGGCGGAAAAGGAACTCGCGCTCTACTGCAAGGCGCCCACCCACCGGCTGAACGTGCTGGAGCCAAACCAGCCGCCCGCGCCGGCCTATTATCTCGTCATCCGCCACGCCCAGCTTGCGGGCCTGCCGCTCAAGCCGGCGCAATTCCGGCAAGTCGCCAGCCTGGCCGTGGTCGTGCACAAGACCGGCCCCTTCAACAAACTGCTGCAACTGGCAAAGGGCGAACGTCCGCTGGAGCGGATAGATATTCTGGAAATTGGCGCGCCTCGCAGCCAGCCGCCAGGCGCGCGTCCTAACCTCTAGACCGTCACCACATGCAGATCGGGATTGCGCGTCAGCGCATATTCCAGTGCATTCGCCAGGCTATCGACCAGCGCCTTCTGCACATCGGGACCGAAATCCGCAGGGCTGGCCACGGAAGCGTGAAACACCGCTCGTGACACCTGGTTGCCGTCCATGTCGAAGGCCGCCACGCTGGCCGATTTATCATCCGTCCAGTAATCGATGTTCACCATCGCCCCATTGGCCAGACGGAACTCGTTTCTTTTTACCTTGTGCCGGGTCATATCGAACTCCTTTCCCTAAAAGTCAGCTCGAAGCTTTTGGCGCGTGCGGAGCCGCACGCGAGTTGCAGGGCGCATGGATGCAAGTCAGCAAGCGCAGATTCTGAATGATCCCTGCTCGCACAGATCGCCCGGCTTGCGGAAGGCCCGGGCGGCGCCCTGGGTAAATTGTGCTACAGAATGGCGGTAACGGGAATACCCGGAAGGGGTTAGGCAGAGTCCTGAGCCGATCGCGAATACGCCCGGAAACAACAAGGGGCGCCTCAGCGCCCCTTATGCCCTGCCGCATTCCGCAGCGGATCAGCTTGCCTTGGAGGCGCGCTTGCGCTCGTGCTCCTTGAGGAAGCGCTTGCGGATGCGGATGTTCTTCGGCGTGATCTCGACCAGTTCGTCGTCGTCGATGAATTCCACTGCCGATTCCAGGGTGAGCTTGATCGGCGGGGTGAGGCGCACGGCTTCGTCGGTGCCGGAGGCGCGGACGTTGGTGAGCTTCTTGCCCTTGATGGGGTTCACTACCAAGTCGTTGTCGCGGCTGTGGATGCCGATGATCATGCCTTCGTACAGCTTGTCGCCGGGGGAGACGAACATGCGGCCGCGGTCTTCCAGGTTCCACAGGGCATAGGCCACGGCCTCGCCGTCTTCCTGGGAGATGAGCACGCCGTTGTGGCGGCCGGGCAGGTCGGCCTTGACCGGGGCGTAGTCGTCGAACACGTGGCTCATCAGGCCGGTGCCGCGGGTCATGGTCATGAAGTCAGACTGGAAGCCGATCAGGCCGCGCGCGGGAATGTGGTATTCCAGGCGGGTGCGGCCGTGGCCGTCGGATTCCATGTTGGTGAGCTCGCCGCGGCGGCGGCCGATCTCTTCCATGATGCCGCCCTGGTGTTCGTCTTCCACGTCTATGGTGAGGTTTTCATAGGGCTCGCACTTCTCGCCGTTGATGTCCTTGTACACCACGCGCGGCTTGCCCACGGCCATCTCGAAGCCTTCGCGGCGCATGTTTTCGAGCAGGATGGTGAGGTGCAGTTCGCCGCGGCCGGAGACGCGGAAGATGTCGGCGTCCGCGGTGTCTTCCACGCGCAGGGCGACGTTGGTCAGCAGTTCCTTGGTGAGGCGGTCGCGGATCTGGCGGCTGGTGACGAACTTGCCTTCGGTGCCCGCGATGGGCGAGGTGTTCACCATGAAGTCCATGGTCAGCGTGGGTTCGTCCACGGTGAGCACGGGCAGGCCGACAGGGTTGTCCTTGTCGCAGATGGTGACGCCGATGCCGATCTCTTCCAGGCCGGAGACGATGATGATGTCGCCCGCTTCGGCCTGTTCCACCGGCACGCGCTCCAGGCCCTGGAAGCCCAGCACCTGGTTGATGCGGCCGGAACCGACCTGCTCTTCATGGTTCATCACCACCACCTGCTGGCCGGGCTTGATGCGGCCGTTCAGCACGCGGCCCACGCCCAGGCGGCCGGTGAAGGTGGAGTAGTCCAGGGCCGCGATCTGCAGTTGCAGGGGCTTGTCGGCGCTGCCGGGGGGGGTGGGCACATGGCTGAGGATGGTTTCGAACAGCGGCTTCATGTCAGCCGCCGCGCCGCCCTGCGAAGGTGCATCCTTCAGGCCCAGGCAGGCCCAGCCATTCAGGCCGGAGGCGTAGACCACGGGGAAATCGAGCTGCTCGTCGGTGGCGCCCAGCTTGTCGAAAAGATCAAAGGTCGCGTCCAGCACCCAGTCCGGGCGGGAGCCGGGGCGGTCCACCTTATTGATGACGACGATGGGGCGCAGGCCCAGAGCCAGCGCCTTCTTGGTGACGAAGCGGGTCTGCGGCATAGGGCCTTCCACCGCATCCACCAGCAGCACCACGCCGTCCACCATGCCCAGCACGCGCTCCACCTCGCCGCCGAAGTCGGCGTGGCCCGGGGTGTCCACGATGTTGATGTGGGTGTCGCCGTATTCGATGGCGGTATTCTTGGCGAGAATGGTGATGCCGCGCTCCTTTTCGAGCGCGTTGCTGTCCATCACGCGCTCGTCCACCTTCTGGTGCGCGGCGAAGGTGCCGGACTGGCGCAGAAGCTGGTCGACCAGGGTGGTTTTGCCGTGGTCAACGTGGGCGATGATGGCGATGTTGCGGATCGGGCGGGACATGGGTTGCACCTGCAATTAAAAAGTCCGCCATTTTAGCACATTGCGTGCAATGCCAGCATACCTTGCGAAGCCGGCGCGCGTTGCCGGGGATGGCCGCCGCCGGCGCCCTCAATCCCCTTGTGATTCGCGGTGCGCGGCGAGTTTGGCGCCGACCTCGTGCATTTGCTGGGTGCTGAGGATGTGCGGCTCGCCCGCGCTCAGGGTGCGCCAGTATACCTCGCACACGAATTCCACTTCCTCCGCCACGGCAAGCGCGTCGTCGAGATCGGCGCCGAGCGCGATCATGCCGTGGTTGGCGAGCAGGCAGGCCTTGCGCCCTTGCAGCGCCTCCAGCGCATTTTCGGAAAGCGCCGGCTCGCCGAACAGCGCATAGCGCGCGCAGCGCACGCTGTCGCCGCCACCGAAGGCCACGTGGTAATGCACGGCGGGCACTTCGCGGCGCAGGCAGGCCAGGGTGGTGGAAAAAATCGCATGGGTATGCAGCACCGCGCCCACGTCAGGGCGGGCGTTCAGGATGTCACAATGGAAGCGCCATTCGCTGGAGGGCTGGCCGCCCTTGAGCACGGTGCCGTCGGGGTCGATCAGCACCATGCTCCTCTCGCTCATGTCCGACACCGGCAGCACGGCCGGGGTGATGAGAATCTGCTCCCCGCAGCGCACGCTGGCATTGCCCGAGGTGCCGCGGTTCAGTCCCAGATCAACCAGTCGCCGCGAGGTATGCAGCAGCGCGGCGCGCAGTTCGTCTTCGGGTGTCATGCTGGGCTGCCTCCCGCAGTAACTGGCGCACGGCCGCTGCGGACGTAGCCTCTGCCGTTGAAACCAATCGCCGAAAGTGTCATGCCGTCCTGCCCTCCCTGATGGCTGCGTTACGGGGAATGCTAGGCCGATTGTCCGTTTCGCGCAACCACGGCCCGGGTCCGGCCGCCCCAGGCGAAGCTGGCCCAGGCAAAGCCCGCGCCCAGCACCGTGCCCGCGGCCACGTCCAGCGCCACATGCTGGCGCGTCGCCATGGTGGAGTAGAGAATGGCGAGGCACCACACGATGTTGACCGCCTGCGCGCCGCGGCCGAGACCGAACGCGCGCAGTTGGCGGTGCAGCCAGACCGCGGAAAACACCGCCGCCGTCACGTGCAGCGAGGGACAGGCGTTGCCCGCGCCGTCCACCCCCTTGAGGAAGCCCATCCCGGGATACTGCGACCAGTCGATGTGGGACGGCGGCACCGCTGTCGGCCAGAAATAGAAGATGCCCAGGCCCAGCACGCACCACCCCGCGGCCCACAGCCCGTAACGCGCGAGGTCGCGCACCTCCAGCATCAGGCCCGGCGGCAGCGAGACATAGACCCACAGCGACAGATACACCGGCAGCGCCAGCGGATGCACACCCACCAGGCGGTCCAGCGCAGTGAGCGGCATGAGGGCGACCTGCGCCTCCGGATGCCGCAGCACATAAAAATAGCCCAGGAAGAATATCCAGATGAAAGCGGTGATGCCTACGGTTTTCAGCCAGAAATGGGCCCGCGCCGCGGCGAACAGCGCGGCCAGATTGGCGGGCTTGGTGCTCATGGATTCCAGAACGGCTCCTCCGGGTTGATAGGGCAGATCGGTGACGAATAAAAACGCGCATTCTGCCAATTGCGGGAGAAGCGGGTATCATTTCGCCATTGTACACTGCGCGCGCAGACGCGCCGCAGCGCATGCTGAAAACCGGAGAACCCATGGCATGAAGACCTTGCGCATTTTCACGATACTGCTCGCGCTCGCCCTCGCCGGCTGCACCGGCAAGCCCGAATCCGTGACCGGCCCCCTGCCCGCGGACAAGGCCGCCTATGCCGGCGAATGGACAAGCAAGACCATGTATCTGCTCATTACCCCGGACGGCAACGTGAACTACCGCCGAACGAGCGCCGGTAGCAACGTCTCCATCAACGCCCCCATCGTAGCCTTCCACGGCAACGACTTCGATGTGGGCCTCGGCCTGCTGAAAACCACCTTCCACGTCGGCAAACCGCCCTACCGCGAAAACGGCCAGTGGAAGATGGAGGTGGATGGCGTGCGGCTTACCAAAACCCCAGCCTCCGGCACACAGCCCGCACCCGCACCCGGTCCCGCGCCCGCGCCTGCCGGACAGGGGATACAGGTTTGAGAGGGGGCGGGTGGGGTTTCTGAATGCCGGGCACTCCTTAGCATCACCCAGAGCTGTGTTGCTGGCCTCTGATTACCCTGTGCACCACCGAGTAGCACAGGCTGGACGGGGGCAGTCCGACGCGTATGTTCGAGCACGTGACTGCGCAAAGCGCAGGCCGTGCGAGTTTACGCGGAGGCCTGGACTGCCGAGCACGCGAGGGTATCCCCGCAGGGGATGGTGCACCGGGGTGTGCTTTCTTTGGTTCCTTTCTTTGCACAAGCAAAGAAAGGAACTCGCTGCCGGCGACTCCGGCGACCACCCGTGCGGTCCACCGAGCCGTCCAGAAAACACATCTGAGCAACAAACCCAATCCCCCTCGTCTCCCTTAATAAGGGGGGGGAATCAAGAGGGAACACGCAAGCCCCTGCGCTAATCCATGAACACCGCCAAACCGTTCAGAAAACATACCAGGCCACCGAACCACCCAAACCCATCCCCCTTCCCCCCACGTTATAATCCCCCCTCCTCACCTGCAAAAGAACCAAATGCCCGCAATCCGTCCCCTGCCCGACTTGCTCATCAACCAGATCGCCGCCGGCGAGGTGATAGAGCGCCCGGCATCGGCGCTGAAGGAACTGATGGAAAACAGCCTGGATGCGGGCGCGACGGAGATCGCGGTGGTGCTCGACGGCGGCGGCATAAAACGGCTCTTGGTGCGCGACAACGGCGGCGGCATTCCGCAGGACGAGCTGCCCTATGCGGTGATGCGCCACGCCACGAGCAAGATCGCCTCGCTGGATGACCTGCAGCGCGTGGGCAGCATGGGTTTTCGCGGCGAGGCGCTGGCCAGCATGGCGGCGGTGGCGCAACTGGCGCTGACCAGCCGCCATACGGCGGCCGACCATGCCTGGCAGATCCGCGCCGCAAACGGAAAGCTCGAAAACTCCGCGCCCGCGGCCCATGCGCAGGGCACCAGCGTGGAGATGCGCGAGCTGTACTACAACACGCCGGCGCGGCGCAAATTCCTGAAAAGCGAATCCACCGAGTTCGCCCACTGCGAGGAGACCTTCCGCCGCATCGCGCTGTCGCGCCCGGATGTGGCCTTCTCGCTGCAGCACAACGGCAAGACGGTATGGCAGTTGACGGCATCGCCCCAACACGCCTTCCCCCCTTCCAACTTCCCCCCGGAGGGAGGAAGCGCGACCGTCCCTCCCGCTCTGGGGGCGGGAGATTCTTTAAGCGCGCGCATCGCTGCCCTCCTGGGCGATGAATTCTCCCACCACGCGGTGAGGCTGGACCGCCAGGCAGCCGGGCTGCGCCTGCACGGCCTGGCCGCCCTCCCCGCCTATTCGCGGTCCACGCGCGACGCGCAGTATTTCTTCGTCAACGGGCGCTTCGTGCGCGACAAGATGCTTTCGCACGCGGTGCGCATGGCCTACCAGGACATCCTGCACCACCAGCGCCATCCGGCCTATGTGCTGTTCCTCGATCTGCCGCCCGAGAGCGTGGACGTGAACGTGCACCCGGCGAAGAGCGAGGTGCGCTTCCGCGAATCGCAGAGTATCCACCAGTTCGTATTCCACGCCCTGCAGGATGCGCTGGCCGCGCCCCCAGGATCGCAAGACCGGGCATGGCAGGAGCGCGCAAGCGTGCAGGACGCCGCACCGGCGCCACGCGGCGAATCACCAATGTCCGGCTTCATCCCGGTGCAGCAGCGCATGCCGCTGGGCGTGGCCGAACAGCAGGCGGCCTACCGGCTGTGGGAGGAAGCGGCGGTGGTGCGCGATACCGCATCCTCAACTGACGCCGATCCGACGGCCCCCGCCCCTCCAGCGGATGGCCATCCGCTGGGCTACGCGCTCGGGCAATTATCCGGCATCTACATCCTGGCGCAGAACGCGCACGGCCTGATCGTGGTGGACATGCATGCCGCGCACGAGCGCATCATGTACGAGAAGCTCAAGACCGCCTTCGACGCACAGCAGATGCCGACCCAGCCCATGCTCGTGCCGCTGAGCTTTGCCGCCGAGGCGCTGGATGTCGCCACCGCCGAGGAAGAGCAGGAAGCGCTCAAACAATTGGGCTTCGAGATCGCCCCGCTCTCGCCCACCCAGCTTGCGGTGCGCGCCATGCCCGCCCTGCTCAAGCAATCTCAAGCCGAGGCCGCCGCGCGCGACGTGCTGCGCGAATTGCGCGAATTCGGCGCCAGCCGCGCGCTCACCGAACGCCGCAACGAACTGCTCGCCACCCTCGCCTGCCATTCCGCCGTGCGCGCCAACCGCCAGCTCACCCTGCCGGAGATGAACGCCATCCTGCGCGAGATGGAAAGCACCGACCGCGCCGACCAGTGCAACCACGGCCGCCCCACCTGGTTCCAGGTGACGCTGGCGGAGCTGGATGCGATGTTCATGCGCGGCCAATAACGAATGACAGAGCGAGGCAAGACAGGAAGAAGAACATGGGAAAACGCTACGATAGTCTTTCGGACAAGCACATCGAATTCATCTGCCGCCAGAAGCTGTTTTTCGTCGGCACCGCCACCGCCGACAGCCGGGTGAACGTCTCGCCCAAGGGCATGGACAGCCTGCGCGTGCTCGGCCCCAACCGCGTGGCCTGGCTCAACGTCACCGGCAGCGGCAACGAAACCGCCGCCCACATCGAGGTGAACCCGCGCATGACGCTGATGTTCTGCGCCTTCGAGGGCGACCCCCTGATCCTGCGCCTGTATGGCAAGGCGCGCGCCATCCATCACAGCGATGGCGACTGGCCGGACATGATCGCCCGCTTTCCGGCGCTGCCCGGCGCGCGACAGGTCTTCGATCTCGCCATTGATCTGGTGCAGTCCTCCTGCGGCTTCGGCGTGCCCTTCTTCGATTACGCGGGCGAGCGCGAGCAACTCAACGAATGGGCGATGAAGAAGGGTGATGACGGCATCCGCCAGTACTGGGCGGACAAGAATGCGCTGAGCCTGGACGGGCTGCCGACGCAGATCGTGGAGAAAAATGGCTAGCATTCCTGCAAGTCGCATCGCCTTTGCCTCCTTCATCGGCACCGCGATCGAATTCTACGATTTCTACATCTACGGCCTTGCGGTGGCGATGGTCATCGGCCCGCTGTTCTTCCCGCACGATGCGCCGGGCGTGCAGACGCTCAACGCTTTCCTCACCTTCGGCCTGGCGTTTCTCGCCCGCCCCGTGGGCGCGCTGCTGTTCGGCCATTTCGGCGACCGTGTCGGGCGCAAGGCGACGCTGGCCGCATCATTGCTGGTGATGGGCGTCTCCACCCTGCTGATCGGCGCGCTGCCCACCTATGCCGCGGCGGGCTGGGCGGCGCCCGCGCTGCTGTGCGTGCTGCGGCTGGGCCAAGGCATAGGCCTGGGCGGCGAATGGGGGGGAGCGGCGCTGCTGGCGACGGAATATGCGCCCAGGGGCAAGCGCGGCCTGTACGGCATGTTCCCGCAACTGGGGCCTTCGGTCGGTTTTCTGTTCGCGGTCGGCGGCTTTTTCCTGGCATCCAGCCTGCTCACCGACGCGCAGTTCCGCGCCTGGGGCTGGCGCCTGCCCTTTCTCGCCAGCGCGGTGCTGGTCGCGGTGGGCCTGTATGTGCGGCTGAAGCTGGCGGAGACACCGATATTCTCGAAGGCGCTGGAAGAACACCAGCAAGTGCGCGTGCCGCTGGCGGAACTGCTTACCCACCACCTCGTGCCGCTGGTGCAGGGCGCGGCTCTTATGGTGGTGTGCTATGCGCTGTTCTACATCACCGCCGTGTTCGCCTTCAGCTACGGCATGAAGACGCTGCACATCGCGCGCCCGGAATTCCTGGTCATGCTGAGCGTGGCCATATTGTTCATGGCGGCAGCCACCCCGCTCGCAGCCCGGGCGGGCGATCGCTACGGACGGCGGCGCGTGCTGCTGCTGGGCAGCAGCCTGGCGCTGCTTTCCGGCTTTCTGATGCAGCCCATGCTGGGCAGCGGCTCGCCCTTCGTCATTACGGTCTTCCTTGCGGCCGAACTTTTTCTGATGGGGGTGACTTATGCCCCCATGGGAGCGCTGCTGCCCGAACTCTTTCCCACCGCAGTGCGCTATACCGGCGCGGGCGCGGCCTACAACCTGGGCGGCATACTCGGCGCCTCGCTCGCGCCGTATATCGCGGCCCGGCTCGCGGCGCATGGCGGCTTGAGCTGGGTGGGCGGCTATATTTCGGCTGCCGCGGCGATCAGCCTGATTGCCGCCTATTCCATCACAGAGACGCGGGACCGGGAGCTGTAATGTCACTTCCCCCGGCAATTCTTCTGATGGGGCCGACAGCCAGCGGCAAGACCAGTGTCGCGGTGGAACTTACGCGCCATCTGCCCGTGGAAATCATCAGCGTGGATTCGGCGCTGGTCTACCGCGGCATGAACATCGGCACCGCCAAGCCGGATGCCGCGACGCTGGCGCAGGCGCCGCATCATCTCATCGACATCATGGACCCGACGGAAGCCTATTCGGCGGCGGCTTTCCGCCGCGACGCGCTGCGGCTGATGACGGAGATCACCGACCGCGGCAACATCCCCCTGCTGGTGGGCGGGACCATGCTCTACTTCAAGGCGTTGCGCGAGGGGCTTTCCGACCTGCCGGAATCGGACCCGGAAGTGCGCGCCGCACTCAATGAAGAAATCGAACGCCATGGCATCGCCCACCTGCACCAGGAACTGGCGCGGGTGGATGCGGTGACCGCCGCACGCCTGAAACCGAGGGACACGCAGCGGGTGCAGCGCGCGCTGGAGATATACCGCATCAGCGGCCGGCCGATGTCGGCATTGCTGAAGTACAAGGCGGAAGAACCGCTGCCATGGCGCGTGGTGCCGATTGCGCTGATGCCTTCCGACCGGGCGAAGCTGCATGCGCGCATCGCGCAGCGCTTCGCGGCCATGCTCAAGCAGGGTCTGGTGGAGGAACTGCGCGGCCTGCGCGGAAAATACGCCCTGCATCCGGACATGACCTCGATGCGCTGCGTGGGCTACCGCCAGGCCTGGCAATACCTGGAAGGCGAGATCGACGAAGCAGCGCTGCGCGAAACCGGCATTGCCGCCACGCGCCAGCTCGCCAAGCGCCAGCTCACCTGGCTGCGTTCCATGGCGGACAACATCGCCGTGGACTGTCTCGCTCCCGCACTCGACCGGATCGTATTCAGCGAGATCGATCGGTTTGTGCTAAGGTAATGCATGCGCACGGGGAAGGCTCAGGCACGACTCCGCTTCATGTTTCTTGACCATCTGGAGTCATCGCAATGAAATTCAAATGGGCCGCAGTTGCCGCCATCCTCGCCCTGGCAGCGGGCTGCCACAAGACCGGGTGGCAAACCTTTGCACCCGAAGGCGGAAACTTCTCCATCCTGATGCCCGGCAAGCCCAGCGACGCCTCGCACACGCGCAAGACGCCGCAGGGCAACCTGACCTCGCATCTGTACCTGTATAGCAGCAAGGGGACGGCCTATGCCGTCAGCTATCTGGACCGGCCTGCGTCCAAGGACGCCGCCACGCCGGAGCAGGTTCTGGACGGCATGCGTGATGCGGAGGTGGCGAAATCGGAAGGCAAGCTGCTGGGCACCTCGTCCCTCAAGCTTCCGAGCGGCGCCCCGGGCCGCGAGATCGAGGTATCGATCAAGCAGGGGGACGGCAAGCATGCCATGCGCGACCGCATCTACCTGGTGAACAACCGCCTCTACCAGGTGATGGTCGTCGTGCCCGCGGACCAGCTCGACGCACCGGACACCCTGAAGTACCTGAATTCCTTCACGGTACACTAATACCGCTGGCGGGCCGGGGACGGACGGCCCGCCGTGTGGCATTTTTCACGCCCAGGCATTAGTATTGCGGCGTATATTGCAGTCATCCACAAAAAAGGGGTTCAGAACATGACACTGCTCAAGAAGCCCGGCCTGGCAAAGGCCGCCATTGCATCGCTGCTGATCGCGCTCGTCGCCGCTTGCGGCACCATGGAGCCGCCCCTGCTCGAAGCGGCCGAAAAAGGCGACCTGGGCACAGTCCAGAAACTGCTGGACAACGGCGTGAACGTCAACACGACCAACAAGGAAGGCCAGAACGCGCTGATGCTGGCATCGGCCCATAACGAGGAGCCCACCGCCCTCTACCTGATGAACAAGGGCGCCAGCCCTTTCGGTGCGGATAACAAGGGCCACACCACGCTCATGGCCGCGGCCGCGGGCGGCAACCTGCAGATCGTGAACAGCATCCTGATGCGGGGCGCGAACGTGAACCAGACCGCAAAGGACGGCACCACCGCCCTTCTGGCCGCCGCCAGGCACGGGCGCCTGTCCGTGGTGGACCTGCTGCTCCGTAAGGGGGCGGACCTCAATGCGCGCGACATCGATAACATGACCGCGCTGGGCTACGCCAGGAAAGGCAAATACCGCAAGCTCACCCGCTACCTGGAACAGGCCGGCGCGCCCGAGTAAACGGGCGCGTGTTCTCCAGCCATGCGCCGCTGCGCCGTGCGGGCTTGCCCTTCCACCGGCAGCGGCGCGCATTTCCCCGGATGAACCTCCAACCCGCAGCGTGATGCCCACCAGGGTCCTGCCCGGCCTCGCACTGGCCGTCCTCGCTTGCCTGTCCTGCGCGCCGCTCCACGCCCAGGAGACTCCCACGCCCGCCACGGTCGGGCCCTCGGTGTATTCCGGGGGCGCGCCCGGACAGCCGGGCAGCGAAGACTCCCGCCGCAGCGGCCGCGGTGACCGTGGCCGTAGCGGCGGCAGCGGAGGCCGGGGTAACGGAGGCGGGGCTAATGGGGGGGGCGACAACGGAGACGGAGGCGACCGCGACGACGGCGGCGACAGCCAGAGCAGTTACGGCATGTCGGTGACCACGCTGGGCGCCACCGGCGGCGGGGACGCGGCTGATTCCATGCCGCTTGCGTCCTGGCTGGAGACGAACCTGTACGCCGCTTATGCCGGTGGCGGCCTGGGCCGCATCGTCGCACACTATCCGACCAGCTCGGGCTCCAACGCGGCCGGCGAGATATTTGCCGGCGCACGGCTGAAATATGCCGGTATCGAGGCCAGCTGGGATACGCTGGGCTATTACGAAGCGACGGTCAACAACCAGCCAGTGCAGATCGCAACGGACCTGTTTTCCGCATCATTGCTGGGCTTCCTGCCGCTGAGCGGCAACACCGACTTCTACCTGCGATACGGCAGGACGGCCTGGAGCGTGAACACCCACAGCAGCACCGCCGGCCCCGTGCCCGTCATGGCGGGCACGAATGCGCTGATGGGCGCGGGCATCGAGTTCCGCCATAACGCGCTGCTCATCCGCGTCGAGACCAAGCGCTTCCTCGACGTATTCCAGTCCGACAGCTACAACTACACCGGCCTCAGCGTGGGCGGCTACTTCTACTGAGCCGCGCGCCCTGGTGTGCGGCAGAACGGCCCCGCAAGGGGGACGCCGCCCGTCCTGCCTGCCCGCTGGCGACCCGGCGCCTCAGGCACCACCCTCTCGCTGGCGTCTGGCCTCGTACAGGCAGATGCCGGTGCTGACCGAGACGTTCAGGCTCTCCACGCTGCCCAGCATGGGAATGCGCACCAGTTCGTCGCAGGTCTCCTTCGTCAGCCGGCGCAAGCCCTCGCCTTCCGCGCCCAGCACCCAGGCCAGCGCGCCGCTGTGGCGGAAGCCGTACAGCCCGGTCTCGGCCTCGCCGTCCGCACCGACCACCCAGATGTCGCGTTCCTTCAGCTCGCGCAGGGTGCGCGCGAGGTTGGTCACGGTGATGTAGGGCACGGTCTCGGCGGCGCCGCAGGCGACCTTCTCCACCGTGGCATTGAGCCCCACGGCGCGGTCCTTGGGCGCGATCACGGCATGCACGCCGAAAGCATCAGCGGAGCGCAGACAGGCGCCGAGGTTATGCGGGTCCTGCACGCCGTCCAGCACCAGCAGCAAGGGCGGCTCGGTGAGCGTGTCCAGCACGTCGTCCAGGTGCTGCACCCTCTGCGCCGCGTTGACGCGCGCAGCCACGCCCTGGTGGCGCGCATGGCCGGCCATGCCGTCTAGGCGCTTGGCGTCCACCTGAATGATGCGCACGCCGGCGGATTCGGCCAGCTTCAGCAGCTCGCGCGCCCGCGGGTCGCGGCGCTGGCTGTCCACATAAAGTTCGAGCACGCCGTCCGGGTGCTGGCGGATGCGGGCAGTGACGGCGTGGAAACCGTGGATGATTCGTGATTCAGCCATGATCTACCACACCTTGCTTTTCTTGCCGGGAGCTTCCTTGCCGCCATCTTTTTGCCTGCCGCCCGACTTCTTGTCCTTGGCAGCGGCTTCCTCATCCCGCGCTTCGACCAGGGTGAAGTCTATCTTGGTGCTTTCCATGTCCACCCGCACCACCTTCACCCGCACGCGGTCGCCCAGGCGGTAGCGCGTGCCGGTGCGCTCGCCCAGCATCTGGTGCTTGGTGGCGTCGAAGTGGAAATAGTCCTGCCCCAGTTCGGAGACGTGCACCAGACCCTCGGTGTAGATGTCGTCCAGCGACACGAAGATGCCGAAACCGGTGACCGAGGAGATGGTGCCGTCGAACACGCTGCCCAGGTGCTCGCGCATGTAGAAGCATTTGAGCCAGGCTTCCACGTCGCGCGTGGCGTCGTCGGCGCGGCGCTCGGTCATGGAACAATGGTCGCCCAGCACCTGCCATTTCTCCTTGGGCTTGTACTGCTTGCCGGCGAGCACGGCCTTGATGGCGCGATGCACCAGCAGATCGGGATAGCGGCGGATGGGGGAAGTGAAATGGGTATAGGCCTCATAGCCCAGGCCGAAGTGGCCGGTGTTGTCGGGGCAGTAGCGCGCCTGGCGCAGCGAACGCAGCATCACGGTCTGCAGCAGCGGCGCATCCGGGCGGCCCTTCACCTGGCCCAGCAGCTTGGAGTAGTCGCCCGCCTGCGGCTCGTCGCCGCCGCCCAACTGCAGGCCGAATTCCTTGAGGAATTCGCGCACGTTCTCCAGCTTCTCCGGGGTCGGTCCTTCGTGCACGCGGTACAGCGACGGGTGCTTGTTCGCCTGCAGGAACTCGGCGGTGCAGGCATTCGCCGCCAGCATGCATTCCTCGATCAGGCGGTGGGCGTCGTTGCGCACCACGGGCACGATGCGCTCGATCTTGCCCTGTTCGTTGAAGATCATCTGTGTCTCGACGGACTCGAAGTCGATCGCGCCGCGCTTCTCGCGCGCGGAAAGCAGCGCCAGGAACAGGGCGTGCAGATTGCGCACGTGCGGCAGCACTTCGGCGAACTGCTTCGCCTCCGGCCCCTCTCCGTCGGCCAGCATGGCCGCCACCTGGGTGTAGGTGAG
Organism: Gallionellaceae bacterium; assembly: GCA_035260545.1. Classification (GTDB taxonomy): domain Bacteria; phylum Pseudomonadota; class Gammaproteobacteria; order Burkholderiales; family Gallionellaceae; genus DATDDB01. The sequence goes on from DATFUZ010000085.1 coordinate 20,960, forward strand.
GCGCGCGTGGGAATACATCACCGAGGGATAGAAGCGGTACTGCTCGATCTCGCCCGCCTCGCTGATCTGCATGTCACACACCATGCACAGCCGGTCCACGCGCGGATTGAGCGAGCACAGCCCGTTGGACAGCTCCTCCGGCAGCATGGGAATGACGCGGCGCGGGAAGTACACCGAGTTGCCGCGGTTCAGCGCCTCCGCGTCCAGCGCGTCGCCCGCCTCCACATAGTGGCTCACGTCGGCGATGGCCACCACCAGGCGGAAACCCTTGGCGTTCGGCTCGCAATACACGGCATCGTCGAAATCGCGCGCGGTTTCGCCGTCTATGGTCACCAGCGGCAGGCGACGCACGCTTTCCCGCCCGGCCCAGTCCTGCTCGGATACGGTGGGCGCAAATTCCTCTGCCTGGTGCCTGGCGGCGAGCGGGAACTCGTTGGGCAGGTCGTGCTTGCGCAGCGCGATCTCGATCTCCATGCCCGGATCGGCATAGTTGCCCACCACCTCGACCACACGGCCGATGGGCTGCGCATACTTGGAGGGCTGCTGCAGTATCTCCACCATCACTACCTGGCCAGCCTTGGCGCCGCCTGCGCCGCCAGCCGCCACCAGGATGTCCTGGCTGATGCGGCGGTCTTCCGCGACCACGAACTGGATGCCGTGCTCCTCATACAGGCGCCCGACCACGCGGGTGTTGGCGGATACCAGCACTTCGACGATCTTGGCCTCGCGCCGGCCGCGCCGGTCCACGCCGGCCACGCGCACCATCACGGTGTCGCCGTGCAGCACCTTGTGCATTTCCTTGGCGGAGAGAACCAGGTCCTCACTGCCGTCCTCGGGGATCACAAAGCCGAAGCCGTCCGGATGCCCCTGCACCCGGCCCTTGATCAGGTCGATCTTGTCGGTCATACACAGCGCGCCGCGGCGGTTGCGCATGATCTGGCCGTCGCGCTCCATGGCGCGCAGGCGGCGGGTGAACAGGTCGGCCTCCTTCGACGTGATGTCCAGCAGCTCGATCAGGTCTTCCTCGCTCATCGGCGCCCCGTGCTCTTCCAGCAGTTGCAGGACGAATTCACGGCTGGGCAGCGGATGCTCGTAATGCTCGCGCTCGCGCTCGAGGAACGGATCCTGGTTGCGGATGGCGTTGCTGTTCTTGCCGCCTTTCTTGGTTTTCTTTTCTTTCATAGCCTCTTCTAGATTTCACTTACGTCTGCGCATGACCGCCGCCCGGATGGGGCAAAAATACGCCCGGATGGCGATTTTTCACAGTCATGCATATTTTCAATTGACACAGCATCCCTTAACGATTAAAGTACGCGCCCTCAAGCAAGCCCAGATGGCGGAATTGGTAGACGCACCAGGTTCAGGTCCTGGCGGTGGCAACACTGTGGAGGTTCGAGTCCTCTTCTGGGCACCAGATCGCTAAGCAGCAAATCCAGTAGCAACCAGCAGTAAATCGTAAATCCAGACCCGATCGAGTAAGAAAACGGCAATTGCCGTGATTTCTTGCGTCCGCCGGGATTCTTTCACGTCCATTCGGCGCGCCGCTTCAGGGCGGTCGCTGTGGTCGGGCGCATTATCGCACATTTAAGCCTGCCGCCCCGCCTATCGTTGCCGGCGACCTGCGGTTTCGCGTCCTCCCCGCCCGGCAGACCCCGCAAATGAGGGTTTTCCTCACCCCCTGTTAATCGCCGCGGTTATTGTCCGGCACGGCCCGCGGCGTAGCATGGGGGGCTGTTATCAGCCGCCGCGACCGGTCGGCTGTACGGGGCTTTTTCGGGGAAAGAGAAGAGCGAGAAATTTCGTCTGGCCGCGGCCATGCCCGGATGCATGAAATCCCCGGGCACAGGCACGGCGGAAGGCGGCCGGCATCCGCGTTAGCGGCGCCGCCGTCCCGCGCAGTACGCCGCCGTCAGGCCGCGCTGCCCGCTGCCACCAGTTTGACGGCAAACAGGGCAAGCTGGTTGGAATTTTCCAGGTTGAGCTTGCGCTTGATGTTGGCCTTGTGGGATTCGATGGTCTTGATGCTGCGCGAGAGCTGCGCGGCAATTTCCGCCGTCCCCATGCCGTTGCCGACCAGGTGCAGCACCTCCAGCTCGCTGGGAGAAAGGGTGCTCACCGGCGAGACGCCGCTTTCCCTACCCATTGCCTTCTTCAGCATCTGGGAGCGCAGCGCATCGCTGACATAGAGCTCGCCCTGCAGCACCTGACGCAGCGCGTTCAGCAGAGTGTCGGTCGCGGCCTGCTTCATCACATAGCCGCGGGCGCCCGCTTTCAGCACCGATTCGGCATAAATCGACTCGTCGTGCATGGAGAGCACCAGGATGGGCAGGTCGGAAAACTCGAATTGCAGCCGCCGCACCAGCTCCAGGCCGGATGCGCCCTCCAGCGACAGATCGACGATGGCGATGTCGTGGCGGCACGCGCGGTTCGCCCGCACCGCCTCCTCGATCTTTTCGGCCTGGCAACACGCAATCATGTCCGGCTCGCGGTCGATCAGCATGGCCATGCCCTGACGGACAATGGCGTGATCGTCCACGATCATTACTTTGGCTTTGCGATTTTCATCAAACTGCATGATTCTTAGACTCCTTCACAGGATTTTTATCGCTCCCTGGCCAGCGGGCATTATACTCCGCGCTGCGGAAAAGTGCGGCACCCGCATGCCAATCGAGCTAGAATACGCTCGTTCGGCGGCGCAGCCCCGGGATAAGGGTCCCGGCCGGAATAAGTCTCCCGAAAGCGAAACCGGGCCCGCTCCGCCCTCAACCCTGTTCCAGACGACCTCGCCGCAGCCGGTCAAAATGAAGCTCACGACCAAATTCACCCTGATTTTCTCCAGCATCATCCTGTTCATGGGCTATATCTCGTTCTACGGGATATACAGCTTCCAGTACGAGATTCTGGAAAACGACATCACCGACAAGCTCGAAAACGCGGCCGAGGCCCACCTCGACCGGCTGGACCGGATGTTCTACGCGCGCCTCAAGGACCTGGAAGTCGCGGCGCGCAGCCCGGCATTCGGCGGCAACCCCAGGGCGGCCAAGCGCGAACTGGACGTATTCATCGAGCGCTACCCGCAATACGCCTCGGTCAGCTATTACACCCTGGGCCGCACCCTGATCGCCAGCGCCGGCCACTACCCCAGCACCAGCCGCGTCCATCCGCTCACCGAATACTGGCCCGAAATCTATTCCGGCAAGGACAGCGTGGTGAACATCTCGCGCTCGGCCGCGCTGCATGTGCCCACGCTGCACTTTGCGATACGGGTGAGAAACCGTTCCGGCAAGACGGTGGGCGTGCTGGTGGCGCGCATTCCCGCCGCCGAGCTTTACGGCTTGATGGAAAGCAAGACCCACCCGGATCCCAGCGAGGCCAAGTACGACCTGGACATCCTCGGCCGCGACGGCACCATCCTCTATTCCAACCACAAGCCGGGCTCCATGCTCAACTCCGTCGACGAGGATTTCGACGTAATCCGCGAGGCCATCCCGGTGGTGCGCCGGGTCGGGAGCCTGACTGCCATCCACGAGGCGGTGCACAGCTCGGAGAACCGCGTGCTGATGGTGGTCGCCAAGGAGCAGGGCTACCGCGACTTCAAAGGCAACGGCTGGATCCTCAAGATGATGTATCCGGTGAACGAGGCCTTCGCCCCGGTGGAGGACCTGAACCGCCATGTATTCCTGTTCCTGCTGGCCATCTCCACGGTGGGCATCGCGGCCATTCTTTCCGTGCTGATGTACACGGTGGTGCGCCCGATCAAGAAACTCAACCAGGCCACCACCGCGCTGGGCGAAGGCAAGCTGGACACCCGCGTCGCCATCGGCGCGCCGGACGAGATCGGCGCTCTGGCCCAGTCCTTCAACGCCATGGCGGAAAACCTCAAGGACGCGCGCGAGCAGCTCGCCCATGCTGCGGAAACCGCGCTGGTTCGCGCCAACAAGGCCGAACGCAAGATCATCGAGATCAACGAGGAAACCCAGCGCCAGATCGGGCGCGAACTGCATGACAACCTCGGCCAGCAGCTCACGGGGGTCGCCTTCATGACCGAGGTGCTGCACAAGCACCTGAAGGACGAGGGCCATGCCGACGCGGCGACCGCCGCCAAGATCACCGCGCTAATCAACGAGGCCATCGTCAAGGCCAACCACCTGGCCCACGACCTGCACCCGGTGGAGATGGAGGAATCCGGCCTGCGCGCCATGCTGATGCGGCTGGCGACCAATACCCAGGAGATCTACGGCGTCAAATGCGAATGCCTCTGCGAGGGCGAGCCGCGCATCGGATCGCCAAACGCGGCCACCAACCTGTTCCGCATCGCGCAGGAGGCAGTGCATAACGCGGTCAAGCACAGCGATGCCTCCAAGATCACCCTGTCGCTGCGGGCAACGCCGGACGCGCTGACCATGGAGATCATCGACAACGGCCACGGCATCGGCAACCCGCAGGAAGTGGAATCCGGCCTGGGCATGAACACCATGCGCTACCGCGCCTCGGTGCTGAATGCCGAACTGCAGATCGGCCGGGTGGCGCGCGGCGGCACCCGGGTGGCGGTAATCCTGCCCGCCCAGGACAAAATCGCATAGCGCGTAATACGGGCGTTACCTTCTCGTACCTGGAATCGACCAGATACGCCGCAGCAAGAACGCGACGAGGGTAGCCAGATGCAAGGCGCACGGCGCACAGGCACCGGAGTGTACTCGCAGTCTGCCGCTTCGCGGCCCCGGATGCCGGGCACCGTGCAACGCCGCAGATGGCGACCGCAGTCGTTTTTGCCTACTCGTTCTTCAAGGCCTCGAACCCCGACACCACGTCAAACAGTTCCTCATCTATCGCGCTCTGCCGCAGCGCGCGGAAGGCGCTGCCCAGATCCTCCATAAGCTCGCCGATGTTCTTTTCCGCGCGCTGCATGGCCGCCAGGCGGCTGGCGTTCTCGCTCGCCAGCGACACGGCGCAGGCCCGGTACAGCGAGATAAAGAGATACTCGCGCACCAGCGCCTGCAGCGTCGCCTCGCCCGCGCCCACCACTTCGGGCAGGTTGCTTGCGGGCCAGGGCTGACGCGCCAGTCCCGCCTGCCACTCCGCGTCCAGCGGCAGCAGGCGCACCGCCTCCGGCTCGTATACCTTGCCCGGCCGCGAGCGGTTGTGGAACAGCCAGACCTCGTCCGCCCTGCCCTGTTCACGATACCCTTGCAACCGCAGCAGCAGCGGCCCCACCAGCGCCGTGACGGCGGCGATGGCATTGGGCGCGGCGAAACTGCTTGCCGCCGCGACGCCGGCATCGGCCAGATAGCTCTGCGCCCGTTCCCCCACCACCAGCACTTCCTTCGCGCCCGGCATCCGCCCCAGCGCGCGCGCCGCGAAATCGGCCAGCGCCTCATTGAAGCCGCCGTCCAGTCCCTGATCGGAGCCGAACACGACGGCCGCCACCGAGACCTCGCGCCCGCGCGGCTTGCGTTCCGCGCCCCAGGCGACGCCGGTCTGGCGCAGGCAGCACACCAGACCCATCTCCACCGTGCGGTAATAGTCGTCCAGCGCCGCCACCGCATGCTCATACTGCATCACGCTGGCCGCGGCCAGCGCCTTCATGGTGCGCACCACCGAGCCCAGTTCCGTGGCGCTGTCCACCTTGCGGCGCAGGCTGTCCAGCGTGTCGGTCATGCCGCCCCGGCCCCGCCTGCCGGCCGCGCCTTGGCGAATGGCGCCAGCGTATCGCGCGCCAGCTTGAGGATGGCCGCGCGGTCGCCCGCGCCCAGGCCCTCGGGCGCGGCCAGCCGCCGCACCAGGTCGACGGGCAGCGCGCGCGCCGCCGCGCGCAAGGCCAGTTCCGCTTCGCGCATGCGCGGCTGCGGCACGGCATCGAACAAGCCGCCGATGAGCGCCAGCAGCAGCGCGATCTGCTCGGTGACCGAGGCCGGCTCGAATTCCGGCTGGATCAGGCAGGCGCGAATGCGGTGGCCGTGCTCGATGATGCGCCGGGTGTGCTCATCCAGCCGGGTGCCGAAGCGGGCAAAGGTCTCCAGTTCCTCGAACTGGGCATAGCCCAGCTTGAGGTCGCCCGCCACGGCGCGATAGGCCGCGAGCTGCGCCTTGCCTCCCACCCGCGACACCGACTTGCCCACGTCCACCGCGGGCAGCACGCCGAGGTCGAACAGCTTGGGCGAGAGATAGATCTGCCCGTCGGTGATCGAGATCAGGTTGGTGGGAATGTAGGCGGCGATGTTCTGCGCCTCGATCTCGATGATGGGGAGCGCGGTCAGCGACCCGCCGCCCAGTTCCGGGCGCAGGCGCGTGGCGCGTTCCAGCAGGCGCGAGTGGAGGTAGAAGATGTCGCCGGGATAGGCCTCGCGCCCCGGCGGGCGGCGCAGCAAGAGCGACAGTTCGCGGTAGGCGCGCGCATGGTGGGTAAGGTCGTCATACACCACCAGCACGTCGCGCCCCGCGTGCATGAAGTATTCGGCGATGCTGGTGGCGGAATACGGCGCGATATAGGCCAGGCCCGGCGGGTCGCTGCCCTCGGTGACCACCACCACGGTGTAGTCCATCGCGCCGTTCTCGCGCAGCGCGGCGACGGACTTGGCGACGGACGAGGCGCGCTGGCCAATGGCGCAATATACGCAGATCACGTCCTTGCCACGCTGGTTGAGGATGGTGTCGATGGCGATCGCGGTCTTGCCGGTCTGGCGGTCGCCCAGGATCAGCTCCCGCTGGCCGCGACCTATGGGCACGAGCGCGTCCACGACCTTGATCCCGGTCTGCAGCGGGATGGTGACGGGCGCGCGATCCATGATCTGCGGCGCGGGACGCTCCATGGGCAGGCGGTCGCTGGCGATCACCGGCCCGCGCCCGTCCAGCGGCCGGCACATGGGATTCACCACGCGGCCGATCAGGCCCTCGCCCACCGGCACGTCCATTACGTGCCCGCGCCGCTCCACGGTGTCGCCCGCGTGCAGCCGCGAATACTCGCCCAGCAGCACGACGCCGACCTCCTGCTCGTCGATGTTGAAGGCGATTCCGTAGAGGTCGCCGGGGAACTTCACCACCTCGTCGTAGCCCACGCCGGGCAGACCCGCCACATGCGCGATGCCGGTAGACAGGCTGGTGACCACGCCCGCCTCATGTGCGCGCAGGACCGGCGCACGGGCGGTTCGCGCCGCATCCATGCCGGCGAAGCTCTGCGCCAGAACTTGTTCCAGCTTGCGTTCCGGGTTGTCCGCTTGGGCTTTCATTTTCCGCTCGCAGCCTCTGCCTGACGCTGCGCGCGCAGCAGATCTTCCACGTCCTTATCCAGCGCGGCGAGATGGTCGCCTATGCTCCACGCCGCCTTCTGCCCCGCCATGAACAGTTCGATGCCGCCCACCAGTTCAGGCACGGTCTCGAAACGCACCGGGGCCGTGGCCGAGACCATCTCGCGTATCGCCGCTTCGATCTGCGCGCGCTGCGCCGCATCCAGTTCGAAGGCGCTGCGCACCACGGCGGGCGCATCGCCATCGGGACCGCCCAGCGTGCGGCGCGCCCCCTCCTCCATCTGGCGCAGGCGGGCGACGAACACCTCCGCCATGCGCGCCTCCAGGCTCACGCCCGCCAGTTCCTGCAGGGCCTTGCGCGCAATGTCGAAAGCTTCGCGGCGGGTGCGGCGTGCGATCTCGTCCTGCAGCGCATGGTATTCGCTTTCCACATTGCGCAGCAGCGTCGCGCGCAAGGCGGCGGATTCCTCGCGCGCCGCGTCGGTCAGGCGGCGCCGCTCATCCGCCGCCTCCGCCGCGGCCTGGCCCAGCAGTTCGGCATGCGCGGCATCGAATGCCTCATTCTTTCCCGCATATTCCGCCTGCGCGCGGGCCGCTTCCGCCTCCTTCGCATCAGCGTCGGCCAGCGTGGCCGCGATGCGCTTCTCGCGCGCATCCAGCGCGTTGAGGATGGGCTTGTACAAAAACCGCTTCATCAGCCAGACGAGGATGAGGAAGTTGGCGACTTGCGCGACGACGGTGAACCAGTCGATCAGCATGGCTACTTCGCGAGGTGGGTGGTCGCGTAGTTCCAGAAGGGGTTGGCGAAGATCACGATCATCGCCACCACGAAGCAGTAGATGGCGATGGATTCGATCATCGCCAGCCCCACGAACAGGGTGCGGGTGATGGTGGTGGCGGCGTCCGGCTGCTGCGCCAGCGAGGCAAGCGCGGTGGACACCGCGCGTCCTTCGCCAAGCGCGGGGCCGATGCCGCCTATGCCTATGGTGAGCCCCGCTGTCCCGATGGAGACGACGGCGATCAGGGTTACGCTGTCCATGATGTTTCCTTTCCGGATTGAGATGTCGTGTTCGTTTCCATTCAGGCCGCCTCGTCGCGCGCCCGGGTGGCGGCGGTGATGTAGACTGTGGCCAGGATGCTGAAGATATAGGCCTGCACCATGCCGGTAAGCAGGCCCAACAGGCTCATCACCACGGGAAAGACAAAGGGCGCCACGGTGAGCAGGATGCCGAGGATCATGGTGCCGCTCATGATATTGCCGAAGAGGCGCACGGCGAGCGCCAGCGTGCGCGACAGTTCGCTGATGACGTTGAACGGCAGCATCAGCACCGTGGGCTCCAGATAGGCCCGGAGGTAGGCGCGCAAGCCGCTCTCCTCGATTCCGAACAGCGGCACCGCGATGAACACGCACAGCGCAAGGGCCGCCGTGGTGGACAGCGAGCCGGTGGGCGGCTCGTAGCCGGGAATGACGGTGCACAGATTCGAGAGCGCAATGAACAGGAACAGCGTACCGAGAAAGCCCAGATATTTGCCGGGATGCTTCAGGCCGACCTCCTCGATCTGCTTCTGGATGCCGATGACGATCACCTCCAACAGGCCCTGCCAGCGAGAGATGTCGGGCCCGGTGGAGAGGCGGCGGGTGACCAGCCAGGATACGCCGACCAGGACCGCCATCAGCGCCCAGGTGGTGGCGATGGTGGAATCGAGCTTGAGGAAGCCGTATTGCCAGTAGACGATGTCGTCCGGGCTAAGGTGCATGGCGGTTCTCCTTTGCCAGCCCGGCGGCGCCCAGTCTTTTCGCGCCGAGGCGGACGACGATGACGCGCGCCACGGCGAACCCGGCCAGGGCGGCCAGCATCCTGCGCCAGTCGGAGCCCGCGGCAAACCAGAAACCGGCAAGCACGATGGCTGTGCGCGTCAGCATGCTGGTCAGGAACCAGCGCGCCGGGCGCGGCGAGCGCAGCCCGCGCTGCACCGTCCACGCCAGGCCGCCGAAAAAAAGCACGCTCAGCACCGCGCCCGCCAGCGCCGCCCCTGCCAGGTGCGGCCAATCCACGCCAACCATCATTTCCATATTCATTCTCCCTTTTCCTTTCCGTGTGCCTGCTCTTCCGCTGACGGTCCGCTTTGCTCCTGCTCGGCGCGGATGGCGCGGTGTTCGCGCGCCACCCAGTGCCAGGCGGTGAGGCAGCCCACCGCCAGCCCGCTGACCAATAACGTCAGTGTCCATGAATGCCGCGCCGGGTAATGGCGGTCCAGCCACACGCCCAGCGCCGCGCCTATCACCGTGGGCGTGGCCACCGACCAGCCCACCAGCCCCATCATGCCCAGCCCGGACCACACGGTGTGCGACACGCGCTGCTGAGCCCTGAGCTTGCGCGCCTCCTGCTCGCCGATGCGGCGGGCGAAGGCCTGCTCGCCGTCGCGCGCGGGCGGCGGCGAATCCGGCGTATGAAGTTGCGGCGTGTCAGCCATGGCGGAACTCCGCCAGCCGGCGCATGAAGCCGCTTTCCAGCTTGAGCAGCACGGCGCGCACCTCGCGCTCGCCGGCGTCGAGGTGGGCGAATTCCTGTTCCACCGTCTCGCGCAGGCGTCCCAGGTCCTCGCCGCCCACCGCATTGCGCACCGACACCAGCACCTCGTCCCCGGCCTTCACCAGCACGCCCTCGTTCACCGCCACGTAGACCTCGCCCCTGCCCTCGACCTCGTATGTCAGAATCCCGGCCGACAGGATCGCCGTGCAATCCAGGCGGTGCGGCAGGATGCCGAACGCGCCTTCGGGCGTTTCGGCCACGATGCGCCTGACATGCTCCACCTCGGCGTACACCTGGAACGGCAGCAAGACCTTGAGGTTCATGCCGCGGCCTCCTGCTGCTCAGCCGCACGTGCCTTGTGCCGCGCCTCGGCTATGGCCCCTATCATGTACAGCGCGCTCTCCGGCAGGTCGGCGAACTCGTCGTTGAGGATGCGCTCGCAGCCGTCCAGCGCATCAGCCAGGGGAACCAGCCGGCCGGGCATGCCGCTGAACGGCTCGGTGGTGAAGAAGGGCTGGGTGAGGAAGCGCTCCAGGCGGCGCGCGCGCGAGACCACGGCGCGGTCGGCCGCCGACAACTGCTCCAGCCCCAGCATGGCGATGATGTCCTTGAGGTCCGCATACTGCGCCAGCGTGCCGCGGATGGCCTGGGCCAGCGCATAATGGCGCTCGCCCACCATCCCCGGCGTGGCCATCTTGGAGCTGGACTGCAGCGGGTCGATGGCCGGGTACAGCCCCTCGCTGGCGCGCTTGCGGTTGAGCACGATGGACGCGGAAAGATGGGAGAAGGTGTGCACAGCGGCGGGATCGGTGAAGTCGTCCGCCGGGACATACACCGCCTGGATGGAGGTGATCGCGCCGGTATCGGTGTTGGCGATGCGCTCCTCGAGGCCGGAAAGCTCGGTGCCCATGGTGGGCTGGTAGCCCATGCGTGAGGGCATCTGCCCCATCATGCCGGAGATCTCGGAGCCGGCCTGGATAAAGCGGAAAATATTGTCTATCAGCAGCAGCACGTCGCGCTGCTCGTCGTCACGGAAATATTCGGCCATGGTGAGCGCGGCGTGGCCCACGCGGAAGCGGCTGCCCGGCGGCTCGTTCATCTGGCCGAACACCATCACCATGTTGGAGAGCACGCCCGCCTCCTTCATGTCGCGGTACAACTCCTCGCCTTCGCGGCAGCGCTCGCCGATGCCGCAGAATATGCTCACCCCCTGGTGATGGGCCACCATGTTGTGGATCATCTCGGTGAGCAGCACGGTCTTGCCCACACCCGCGCCGCCGAACAGCCCGGCCTTGCCGCCGCGCTCCAGCGGGGCAAGCACGTCTATGACCTTGATGCCGGTCTCGAAGATCTCGGACTGGGTGGAGCGCCGCGCCAGCGGCGGCGGCGCATTGTGCACGGTGCGCCATTCCACGCCTTCCGGCTGCGGCTGGCGGTCTATGGCCTGCCCGAATACGTCGAACATGCGCGACAGGATGCCCGGACCCACCGGCGCCTTGAGCGGCGCGCCGGTGTCCAGCACCGCCATATCGCGCGCCAGGCCCTGGGTGGAGGTGAGCGCGATGCCGCGCACAATACGGGTGTTGAGCTGAGCCAGCACCTCGATGACGATGGCATTGCCCGGCCCGGTGCGCAGCACGGTATAGATGGGCGGCAGGGAGCGCTCGAAACGCACGTCCACCACGCTGCCGCGCACCGCGACCACGCTTCCCATATTCGCTGCTGCCGCTGTGTTTTCCATGGCTGTTTCTTGTTGTATGCGCCCTTGCCCGGCCGATCAAGGCGGCCGTGCGGCATTTCCGCACCACCGCTTTTCCGGGTGCGCCGCATTTACGTTATCATGCCCGGCATTGCGAATAAAGGGGCGCCCGATGAAAACATCCCGACTCTGGCCGGCTCTGCTGGCTGTCATATTGCTCGCAGGGTGCGCCACGACGCAGTCCGGCGGCGGCGCGGCGGTACCGGCTGCGGAGCTGCCGAAACCGAAGATTGCGCTGGTGCTGGGCGGGGGGGCGGCGCGCGGCTTCGCGCATATCGGCGTGATCCGCGCCCTGGAGCAGGAGCATATTCCGGTGGACATGGTGGTGGGCACCAGCGTGGGCAGCCTGATCGGCGCGCTGTATGCCAGCAGCCAGAACAGCTTCGATCTGGAATGGACCGCCTTCACCCTGCAAAGGGAAGACCTGTTCGACTATCGCCTGATGGGCGCCCTGACCGGCATGGGCGTGATCAAGGGCGACAATATCGAGGACTTCATCCGCGCCAAGGTGCCGCAGGCCAACATCGAGGATCTCAAGCTGCCCTTCGCCGCGGTGGCCACCGACCTCAACCGCGGCCAGCAGGTGGTGCTGGATCACGGCTCGGTCGCGCGCGCGGTCCATGCGAGCAGCGCCATCCCCGGCGTGTTCGAGCCGGTGGAATACCAGGGCCGTCTCCTGGTGGACGGCGGACTGATGAACAACATTCCCGTGTCGGTCGCGCGCGCCAAGGGCGCGGACATCGTGATCGCCGTGGACATCAGCGAGAACGTCACCAACTTCAATATCACCAACATCGTGGATGTCACCCTGCAGGCGGTAAATATCATGTTCGCGCAGAACGTCAAGAACCAGATCAAGGGCGCGGACGTGGTGATCGCCCCCGCCGTGGGCGACGTGGGCATGATGGACTTCACGCAGAAAAAGCGCTGCATGGAGGCGGGCCTGGCCGCGACCGAAAAGGCCATGCCGCTGATCCGCCAGAAGATAGAGGAATGGGGCCGCAAGAAGCTGCAGGAGCAACGGAAATAACAGCCCGGGCGGCCTGCTCGCCCCGGGGTGAGGCCGGATTGCGGTTTCACCTCAAAGGCGAGACCAGGCGGCAACGAGCGAGCGGGGCCATCAGAAGCAGTTTGCCGAAAAACGTGACGAGGCGGCCGGATGCAAGGCGCATGGCGCGCAGGCACCGGAGTGTACAAGCAAGTACATGAGGATGCCGAGCACCGGGCAACGCCGCAAACGGCCGCCGCAGTAGTTTTTCAGCAGACTGTGCGCAATCAGTCGTCGAGCGGCTCCACGGTATACAGCACCGAAAGCCTGTGCATCTCCCCCGGCTTGACCGTCACCGTATTCTCAAGGGCATTGCCGCTCTCCACGCACACCATGGCGCGGTAGCCTTCCGGAGTGAAATCGCCCATCTTCGCGGCCTTTTCCGTCCACGGGTTCCACACTATGGTGGAGAGCCCGCCCTGCTTGGCGATACGGATCACGCGCTTCAGGCCGCGGTCCTTGATCAGCACGTCGGACTTGGTGTTCATGTAGACGCGATCCACCTCGGATTCGATGCGGATGCCGTTGAGCTGCTTGCACAGGTCGTTGGCGCCACCCGCCTTGTCCATGTAGGCCGTGCCTTCCAGGCCGCGTATCGTCATCTGTCCCACGTCGCTGATCTGGAAATAGGTGTGCAGCGCCTCGCCGAGCACAAAAGGCTGGGGGCCCAGGTTGCGCGTGACCAGGTCTATCTTCAGGCTCTTGCCGATGGAAAACTCGATCTGCACGCTGCTGGGATATGGCCATTGCTTGCGCGTAGCCTCGGTTTCCAGCAGGCCGAAACGCAAATAGGCGCCTCCGTCGGTCATTTCCCTTGTTTCCAGCACTTCCCACATCACGGTGCGGGCAAAGCCGTGGCCGGGCAGCGTGCTGTCGCCGGCATGCGCGCCGAACCACGGCCAGCATATGGGCACGCCGCCGCGTATGGACTTCCCGGGGGCGAATTTCGCCAGTTCGGACACCCATACCACCGGCGCTTGCCCAGTCGGCTGCCAAGTGATCAGATGGGCGCCCTGCAGCGCGATGCGCGCGCTGCCGTGACGGTTGGCGATCTCGGCGACGATCAGGCCGCCCTCGCTTTCGCGGAACTGGACGTGGTTGGCTATGGCGAAACGCCGGTTTAGGTCGGCAAGCTGCATTATCTGGGGGCTCCATGGTTGAACGAAGCCGCATTTTCTCCGTATTTTGCGCGGCGCGCCAGTGGCCACCGCGACGCCGCAGCGGCCGCCGGCTTCGCACCCCGGCGCTGCCCCGAAAAAAATATGTCCCGCGCGATGCCAGGCGCGGCGGGCATGTCACGCGTGTCAAGACCGGGCGCGGAAATTTTGGCCTTTTTTCGCGGCCAAAAGAGGAGGATAATTTGCTGCGGAATATACCCGGCGCCGGCCGCAAGACCCTGCCGAACGACAACAAGTACGGGAGAACGCACAGCCATGAAGATAGAACATTCCGCCGCACAGCTTCCCGAACAGGAAGTCACCCCCGAAGTCCTCCAGGAAAAATACTGCAAGAACGGCGAGATCACCGCCTACGACGTGCGCCTGCGCGTGGCGCGCGCGCTGGCCGCCATGGAGGCCAAGCCCGAGGTGTGGGAGCCGCAGTTCCTGTGGGCGCTGGAACATGGCTTCATTCCCGGCGGGCGCATCAATTCTGCGGCAGGCACCGCCCTGCAGGCCACTCTCATCAACTGCTTCGTGCAGCCCGTGGGCGACGCCATCAGCGGCCTGACCGACGGCAAGCCCGGCATCTACGACGCCCTGCAGCAGGCCGCGGAGACCATGCGCCGCGGCGGCGGCGTGGGCTACGACTTCTCGGCCATACGCCCCAAGGATGCCCTGGTGAAGGGCACCAACAGCCGCGCCTCCGGCCCGGTTTCCTACATGCGCGTGTTCGACCGCTCCTGCGAGACGGTGGAATCGGCCGGCGCCCGGCGCGGCGCGCAGATGGGCGTGCTGCGCTGCGACCATCCTGACATCGAGGCCTTCATCCACGCCAAGGATACCGGCGACCTGCGCAACTTCAACATCTCCGTGGGCGTGACCGACGCCTTCATGCAGGCGGTGGACGCAAACGGCGACTGGGAGCTGGCCCACAAGTCGCCGCCCTCGCCTGCCGCCATCGAGGCCGGCGCCTACCAGCGCGCCGACGGTCTGTGGGTGTACCGCAAGATCAAGGCCGCCGATTTGTGGGCGCAGATCATGCACGCCACCTATGACCACGCCGAGCCGGGCGTGCTGTTCATCGACAAGATCAACCGCGACAACAACCTGGGCTACATCGAGCAGATCGAGGCCACCAATCCCTGCGGTGAACAGCCCCTGCCCTCGTACGGCTGCTGCGACCTGGGCAGCGTGAACCTGACCGCCTTCGTGCAGAACCCCTTCACGCCCGAGGCCGAATTCGATTCGCCCAATTTCGTGCGCGTGGTGGGACTCGCCGCGCGCATGCTGGACAACGTGCTGGACGCGACAGTGTGGCCGCTGCCTGAGCAGAAATCTGAGGCCGCGGCCAAGCGCCGCATCGGCATCGGCTTCACCGGACTGGGCGATACGCTGGTGATGCTGGGCCTGAAATACAACAGCGCCGAGGGCCGCAACATGGCGGCGCGCATCGCCGAGATGATGCGCGATGCGGCCTATGAGGCCTCGGTGGATCTGGCCGTCGAGAAAGGCCGTTTCCCTCTGTTCGATGCGGACAAGTACCTGGCGGAACCCGCCTTCGCCTCGCGCCTGCCGGAGAAGATCAAAACGCGCATCCGCGAGCATGGCATCCGCAACAGCCACTTGCTCTCCATCGCGCCCACCGGCACCATCAGCCTGGCCTTCGCCGACAACGCCAGCAACGGCATCGAGCCGCCGTTCTCCTGGTTCTACTTCCGCAACAAGCGCATGCCGGACGGCAGCAAGAAGTCGATCCAGGTGGAAGACCACGCCTGGCGCCTGTACAAGCACCTGGGCGGCGACGTGGAAAAGCTGCCGGACTACTTCGTGACCGCGCTCGAAATGAGCGCGCTGGACCACATGGAAATGTCCGCCGCGGTGCAGCCCTATGTGGACACCGCGATCAGCAAGACGGTGAACGTGCCGGCCGACTACCCCTTCGCCGATTTCGAGAGCCTGTACATGGCCGCGTGGAAGCGCGGACTCAAGGGCATCACCACTTACCGCCCGAACAGCGTGCTGGGCGCGGTGCTGGAGGTCAAGCCCGTGGAGCCCACGCATGAGGCGCAGGAGATCGAGCAGACCGACGTGGACCGGCGCGTGGTGCTGGACATGATGCCCACCCCGGCGCTCGCCAGCCTGCGCTGGCCGGGCCGCCCCGAGCAGCCCGCAGGCAGCAATGCCTGGGTGTACATGATAGAACACCCGCAGGGCAGCTTCGCCGTGTTCATCAGCCATATCACCAACGGCGAGGACCACCCCTACGAGGTCTGGGTGAACGGCGCCGAACAGCCGCGCGGCCTGGGCGCGCTGGCCAAGACGCTCTCCATGGACATGCGCGCGGAAGACCGCGGCTGGCTGAACATGAAACTGGCCGCGCTGGAAAAAGCCGCGGGCGACGACAGCTTTGACATGGCCTTCCCGCCCGGCGGCGAGAAGATCCGCGTGCCCTCGCTGGTCTCGGGCTTCGCCCGCATCGTGCGCTACCGTTGCGAGCAACTGGGCGCGCTGGAGATGCGCGAGAACGAGCCCACGCCGGTGCTCGACGCCATGTTCTCGAAGAAGGAGCCCAAGGTGAATCCGGACGGCACCATGAGCTGGACCGTGGACGTGCTGAACGTCGCGGGCGGCGACGACTTCGTGCTGGGCTTGAAGGAGCTGGTGCTGCCGGACGGCCAGCGCCGCCCCTATTCGGTGTGGCTGGCGGGCGAATACCCGCGCGCGCTGGACGGCCTGTGCAAGGTGCTGAGCCTGGACATGCGCGTGGTGGACCCGGCCTGGATAGGCATGAAGCTGCGCAAGCTGCTGGATTTCCCCGAGCCGCTGGGGGACTTCATGGCGAGGATACCGGGCAGCGACAAGTCGCAGACGTGGCCCTCCACCGTGGCCTACGTCGCACGGCTCATGATCCACCGCTACGCCATGCTGGGCATCCTCACGGAGGATGGGTACCCGGTGTCCGAGGCGGGCATCCTCTCCACCCCGCACAAGCGCGTGAAGGAGCAGCCGGAACTGCACCTGATCGCAGGCAAGAAGTGCGCTGAGTGCGGCAACCGCACCGTGATCAAGAAGGACGGCTGCGACTTCTGCACCGCCTGCGGCGCGATAGGCGCCTGCGGCTAGGCATGCCGTCCCCAAGGGCCGCACGTCCCGGTACGTGCGGATGATGATACACCTCTAACCGCCTGACCGGAGATCATGGCGCTTTGGCAATTCCAGATCGAGTTCATCCCCCGCGCCTGGCTTGAAGCCGTCGCGGGCGACCTGTCCCCGCTGTTCGGCGACGACGGCCGCGACATGGCGCCTGCATGGCGCGCCCACCCGCCCGCGCTCCCAGTGGATGCGCTGTTTACCGCCATGCTGCCGCCCGCGCCCGGGCGTTACGCCGGCGAGCTTTACTGGGGCGACGAAAAACACAGCGATGCCCATGTCTGGCACGATAACGGCCAGGTCGAATCCATAGGCGTGCGTGTGGACGCGCGCAATTACAGCGCGCGCCTGCTGCAACAGATCGCGGAAATCGCGGGGCAACTGCATTGCGACCTTCTGATTCCGGAAACTCGGACCGTCATCGCACCCAATGTGTTCGCGCTGCACTCGGCGCTGCGCGCCTCGAAGGCGGCGCGTTACGTGCAGGGCCCGCGCAAATATCCCGAGCGGAACACGGACAACCGCCGGGAGGATGGCTCGGCAGAGGACGGAATGGGGGACGACGGCCCGGGCAAGGGCCCGGACGTAGCCTGAACAGCAGCGGCCTGAAAAGGCTGGGCAGCCCGGTCAGGCGAACATGTCGGTCATCGATGACAGCATGGCGCCGGTCCCTCAGCCCGTTTTTTCGGCGATGAGATTCAGGCTGATGGGCATACCGTGGAATTCCAGGCCGCTGGCATCGTCGAACAAGCCGAACTTCTCCACGCGCTTGATGTTGACGTAGCCCGCCTCGGTAAGATAGCGGCGGAGAAATTCCTCGTTCAGCCCCACCACGTGATAGTCGAACGAGTTGGTATGCCCGCCGAACAGGATGCGCATCACGTGAAAGCGCTGCTCGAAAGACAGAAATTCCTTTTCCAGCAACAGGCGCGCCAGCACGTCCATGTCGGGCACGCCGATGTAAAGCTTCCCGCCCGGCTGCAGCACGCGCTTCCACTCGGCCAGCGCCTTCTGCAGTTCACCCGTGTAATCAAGATGTTCCAGCACGTGGGAGGCATAGACCGCAGCAAAGGTGGCATCCGGAAAACGGGTAAGATCGTCCGCCTTGCCGACGTGGTCTACATGCGGCCCCGGCACCGCGTCCAGCACCTCCCAGCCCTCGACCCGGCTCCAACCACCTATATGTAGCTTCCTGCTCATCCGCTGCTTCGTCCTCAAAACTCGAGTAAATTGAATACTTCGCCCGCGCCACCGCTGAACCGGCCACACGCACGGGCAGCGGTGCGATTTAACCATGCCCGCATGCGCCCGGCAATCTGCAAATCCCCTAAATCCGCCCCTGCGCCGGATGCGGCAAGGCGATGCCCTGCGGCATGCGCGAAAAAACACGCGCTGCCCGCCGTTTTACCTGGCACGCTGTGCGCGAATCCTATTCAGGATATATTACAGCGTGGCTTTTTCGAACTTTCAGATTTGGGCCCGCTCCCCGAAAAAATACGGGGCACTTTGGCACGCGGCATCACAAACGGGGGAGAGACACGGCACCTGGCATGGCTGATCGTAACGAACGAAGGCTTGAGGCGCTGCGGAGGCTGGAGCCGGTCCAGCCTTCGCCCCGGTTCAGGCAACGCGGCTGCCGCGCTTGAGGTCGGTGATGTCGGCCAGCACCGACCGGCTCGCCGCGAAGCGGCCGTCAGGGCCGGGCACTGCGTTGGCGCTCAATAGCACAACCACGCCTGCGCCCCCCTCGTGTGCAATCTCCAGTTCGAGATTGCGTATCGTGCCGCCCTCTATCAGGCGCGCATAGCTTTCCTCGAATATCTTGCGGCTGCCGGGCGCGAGCAGGTCGGCAAACTTCATCCTGCCTATGGCCTTTTCCCGCGCCACGCCGTGCCAAGTGAGTTCGGTGTCGTTGACCTGGATGAACACGCCATCCCGGTCGAGCGAGTGGAAGCCGCAGGGCGCGCTGTTATACATCTCCTCCAGCCGGTCGGCGTATTTCTGTATGGCGGTATTCGACCGCTTCAGCGCGAGGACCTCGGTAGACAGGTTGGCGTTGGCCGACTCGAGGACCGCGATCTTCTTTTCCAGTTGCGAGGTGCGCATCGTCACGATGTCGCCGACATAGTGGCGATGCAGGCGCAGTTCTTCCTCGACCTGCTTCTCCTCCGTTATGTCTACCAGGATGCCCTGAAGAAACAGCGGCTCGCCGGCCTCGTTCCGCACCAGCGCCGCCTCATCCAGGAACCATCGTGCCTCATTGGCACGGTTTAGCAGGCGGTATTCGCAGCGCAGCGGCTTGCCCTCCGCACGCACGCGGTCCAGGGCTTCCGCGGCGCGCGCCTTGTCGTCCGGGTGAACATGGCTGCGGAGCGCGCCGATTTCGCTGATCCATTCCTCAGCCGAGTAGCCAAGCTGGCTCACCTGCGGGCTCACATAGAGCAGCTTGCCGGGCGTATCCAGGGACGCTGTGTAGGTGATCGCGGGAATCTGCTCCACAAGAAAGCGGTATTTCGCCTCCGCCTCTCCCATGCGGATTTCTATCTGCCTTTTTTCCGTATGCGCCCGGCGCTCGCGCATCACCCGCTCGATCACGGTGGGCAGTAGTTCCAGATACTGGCGGTTTGTGTCCTTGATCAGGTAATCCTGCGCGCCGCCTTTCACCGCCTCCACCGCGATGGACACATTGTCCGTGCCGGTCAGCATCATGACCGGCACGGTGATCTCGCCCAGGTCGTTGCGCAGTTCGGCCAGGAACTCCAGCCCGTTGAGATCCGGCAAATGATAGTCCAGCAGCACGCAGTCGGGCTGTTCGCTGTGCGCCATACGCAAGCCGTCACGCGCGGTTTCGGCTTCGGATACGACGAATTCGTAGTCGTGCTCCTCCTTCGAAAGGGCGCGGCGGCAGGCCATGCGATCCACCATATCGTCGTCAACAATCAGTATTCGGAGTCTCGGCTTTGTCATGATAGAGAGCCTCCTGTCGTCAGAGTCTGAAAAATGTCATCGGTGCAGAGCCATCTCATGGCATCTCGCTGATGGTCCAATAGGCGTCGATGGAGCGCATGACCTCGACAAATTGCCGGTAATCCACCGGCTTGGCCATGTATCCCGCGACGCCGAGGTCGAAACTGTTTACCTTGTCCTGCTGTTCTTCGGAGGTGGTCAGCACCACCACGGGTATGCGCTTCAGCGCGCCGTCGCGCTTGATCACGTGAAGGAATTCGATGCCGTTCATAACGGGCATGTTCAGGTCGAGCAGGATAATGCACGGCTTCTCGCTTTCCGAATCCTGGAGATAGCTCAGCGCATCCTCGCCGTTTTCCTTGTTCACCACCGGGTTCGTGACCCTGATCTCTTTCAGGGCGCGCATCACCGTCATGATATCCACTCTGTCGTCCTCGACCAGCAGGATGGGTTTATTCGTGATTTTCATGCTTGCCTCCTTTGCCTGCAGCGGGGACTATCGGCGTGCGCGGAAGGGTGAAGTAGAACGTACTTCCCTCACCCACCGCCGACTCGAGCCACACGCGTCCGCCGTACATTTCCACGATTTTCTTCACCAGTGCCAAACCGACGCCGGAACTCTCCACGCGGTCACGCGGAGCCAAAGTCTGGAACAGCTGAAAGATCTTGTCAAAATGTTGTTGCCTGATGCCGGGCCCGTTGTCGGCGACGCTGAACTTCCAGTGGTGGTGTCCCTCCGGGCCGCAGGCTATGTGAATCCTGCCCTCCGCCTTGTCCATGTACTTGATCGCGTTTGAGATCAGGTTCTGGAACACCTGCTGGATGCGGGTCGGCTCGATCATCACCGTCGGCAAGGGATGGGCCACCGTGATCGCGATGTTTGCCGGCGGGGCAAGCATCGCAACCACCTTGTCGACCAGCTGGTTGAGGTCAACCGGAACGACGGCCTCCTTCACCCGGCCGACGCGCGAATAAAGCAGGATACCCTCGATCAGGCCGTCCATGCGGCGCACCCGGCTCATCAGCAGCCGCAAGTGCTCCTTGCCCTCCTCATCGAACTTGTCCGCATAGTCGGTGGAAATCCAGTCCGCCAGCGACCCGATCGCGCGCAGCGGCGCCTTGAGGTCATGGGACACCACATAGGCGAAGTTCCTGAGTTCCTCGTTCGCGCTCTCGACCTCGCGCATCAGCTCCTCGCGCTTCCTCTGCCCCGCCCGCCATACGACGACCAGCGACAATATCATGGCGAATCCGGCGTCGCCCGCCCACACCCAGCGCTGGAACATCGCCACCTTCGCGTCGTCATCCCTGGTATCGAGGATGACGCTGGCGGCTCCGTTCACGCTGCCATCCTTTACGTGGTGGCAGGAAAGGCAGTCGGTGCCGCGAAAATCCTTGCTCACGACAAAAGGAATGACCGCCCGGAACCCGTGGTCGGGATTTCCCCAATCGATCTTTGAGTAGACCGGGGATTTCGTGTCCATGGCCTTGAGGTCCCACGCATCCTTCGGTTGCTCCGACGGCAGCCCCGGGCCGAACTGGTCCTGCACCTGCTTGGCCCGAATGATGCGCAGACCGATGACGCCTTCGGAATCCTTCATCTTGCGCACCATCAACTCACGGTTTTCCGGCTTGCTGATCTGCCCGGTCACCATCAGCATATTCATGCCGTTGATCAGCCCGTCAGCAACTTCCGAGGCGCGCCGCTTCAGGTCCTTTTCGATCTGCGACTTGAAGTAGCCCACAATGATCTGCTGCGAAAGGAGCACGACCACAACCAGAAGGCCCGCGGCAATGGCGGGCTCCCTCCACTTCGTCCACCTGCTTTCGAATTCCACTGTGGTCTAGACTCCTGTCCCTGGACTTGAGATCATTTCGCCGCCCCGATACCCGGGATACGGCGTCGCCGACCCGGCGAGCCCCTGTGGCGGCGGCAAGCGCCGCCGCCGCTGGTATCAATTCATCAGCATAGGTCCCACCGCCCCCAAGGCCGGAAACTGGCGACGGCAGCGCCGTTTTGTCTCATTATATCCCTCAGCGCCGGGTCGCAGGAAATACCCCGCCGCGGCGGCGCCGCGCCGATACTCAATTAACATATTGATTAATGGCAATTAAATCCATTATTTCGGTTTTTGGCCCGCTCTCCGGTAAAATACGGCGCGTTTTGACACGCGACATCACAAACGGGGCGAGATACGACAGCAAGCATGGCTACATATAACGAACAGAGTTTTAAGGTACTGCGGGGGCTGGAGCCGGTGCGGCAGCGCCCCGGCATGTATACCAACCTCGAGTCGCCCAACCACATCATCGCCGAGGTGGTGGATAACGCCTGCGACGAGGCGCTGGCGGGCTATGCCACCAACATCTACGTCACCGCGCACAAGGACGGCTCGGTTTCCGTGGCCGACAATGGGCGCGGCATCCCGGTGGGCATCCATCCCGAGGAAAAGCGCTCAGTGGTGGAAGTGGCCTTCACCGTGCTGCATTCCGGCGGCAAATTCGAGAAAGAAAAGGGCGGCGCCTACCAGTTCGCCGGCGGCCTGCACGGCGTGGGCGTGGCGGTGACCAATGCGCTGTCGAAGCAGATCGAGGTCTCGGTGTTCCGCGACGGCGCACGCCACGAGGTCCGCTTCGTCAACGGCGAGGCCGAAAAACCCCTGGCGAAGAAGGAGGCCTGCGCCAAGAACCAGACCGGCACCATGGTGCGCGCCTGGCCCAACCCCAAGTATTTCGACAGCCCCAATGTAAACCTGGCGCAACTGGAGCTCTCGCTGCGCTCCAAGGCGGTACTGCTGCCCGGCGTGACCATCGCGCTGCACGTCGAAAAGACCGACGAAACCAGGTCCTGGACCTATCCCGATGGCCTGCGCGGCTACCTCGCGGAATCGCTCTCGGAATTCGAACTGGCCACGCCCATCCTGTTCCAGGAAAAATACGCCAAGAAGGACGACAACAGCGGCTTCGCCGACGGCGAGGGTGCCTCCTGGGCGCTGGTGTGGTCGGAAGAAGGCAATGTGGTCCGCGAATCCTACGTCAACCTCATCCCCACCCCCTCCGGCGGCACCCACGAAGCCGGCCTGCGCGACGGCGTATTCAACTCCGTGAAGAGCTTCGCCGAGATTCACGGCCTGCTGCCCAAGGGGGTGAAGCTGGTGCCCGAGGATGCTTTCTCGCGCTTGTCCTTCGTGCTCTCGTCCAAGGTGCTGGACCCGCAGTTCCAGGGCCAGACCAAGGAGAAGCTGGTGTCGCGCGAAGCGCTGCGCCTGGTCTCCTCCATGCTCAAGGATCCGCTGGACCTGTGGCTGAACGAGCACATCGACGCCGGCAAGCGCATCGTGGAGCTGGCAGTGCAGCAGGCGCAGGCACGTTTGCGCTCGGCGCAGAAGGTGGAGAAGAAGAAAGGCTCCAGCGTGGCGGTGCTGCCGGGCAAGCTCACCGACTGCAGCTCGTCGGACTCCACCCGCACCGAACTGTTCCTGGTGGAAGGAGACTCCGCCGGCGGCTCGGCCAAGCAGGGCCGCAACAAGGAATTCCAGGCCGTGCTGCCTCTGCGCGGCAAGGTGCTGAACACCTTCGAGGTGGACCGCGACCGCCTGTTCGCCAACAACGAGATCCACGACATCGCCGTAGCCATCGGCGTGGACCCGCACGCGCCCACGGACGAGGTGGATCTGTCCGGCCTGCGCTACAACGCCATCCTCATCATGGCCGATGCCGACGTGGACGGCGCACACATCTCCACCCTGCTGCTCACCCTGTTCTACCGCCATTTCTACCGTGTGGTTGAAGCCGGCAAGGTGTACATCGCGCAGCCGCCGCTGTTCCGCGTGGACGTGCCCGCCGTGGGCAAGCGCCCGGCGCACAAGATCTACACCCTGAACGAGGCCGAACTCAACGCCACCATAGACCGCCTGCGCAAGGAAAAGGTGCGTGAAGGCAGCTGGACCATCTCCCGCTTCAAGGGCCTGGGCGAGATGAACCCGGAACAACTGTGGGAGACCACGCTCAACCCGGACACGCGCCGCGCGCTGTGCGTGCGCGTGGACGCCTCGAACTACGACGAGACCATGGTCATCTTCAACATGCTCATGGGCAAACAGGAGTCGGGAACGCGGCGGGCGTGGCTCGAATATCACGGCAACGAGGTTACCGCCGACATATGAAAGCTGCTGCGGTGGCCGTCTGCGGCGTTACTCGGTGCTCGGCATCCGGGGCCGCGAAGCGGCAGACTGCATGTACATTGCGGTGCCTGCGCGCCGTGCGCCTTGCACCCGGCCATCCTCGCGACGCTTTCTGCGCGCGGGCTTGGAATTAGGACATTAAGACAATTCAAAATATGGCTACGAAAAAAACACCCGCCCCCAGGGGAAAACAGAAATCCGAGCAGAGCGGCGCCGCGCCGACCTTCGGGCCGCTGCCGCCGCTGCCGGAGGGCGACGAGGTCGCGATCGGCGATTACGCGGAGCGCGCCTATCTCGAATACGCCGTCTCAGTCGTAAAAGGCCGCGCCCTGCCCGAGGTAGGCGACGGCCAGAAGCCGGTGCAGCGCCGCATCCTCTACACCATGCGCCAGATGGGCCTGAGCGCGGGCAACAAGCACGTGAAGTCGGCGCGCGTCGTCGGCGATGTGCTGGGTAAATACCACCCGCACGGCGACGCTTCGGCCTATGACGCCATGGTGCGCCTGGCGCAGGATTTCTCCATGCGCTATCCGCTGGTGGACGGCCAGGGCAACTTCGGCAGCCGCGACGGCGACAACGCCGCGGCGATGCGCTACACCGAGGCGCGCCTGACCCCGCTGGCCGACCTGCTGCTGTCCGAACTGGACATGGGCACGGTGGACTTCATCCCCAACTACGACGGCACGCTGCAGGAGCCGGCCATGCTGCCCGCGCGCCTGCCGATGGCGCTGCTCAACGGCGCCTCCGGCATTGCCGTGGGCATGGCGACGGAGATCCCCTCCCATAACCTGCGCGAGGTGGCCAAGGCCGCGGCCGCATTGGCGAAGAACCCCAACCTCAAGGACGACAAGCTGCTGTCCTACATCCACGGCCCCGATTTCCCCGGTGGCGGGCAGATCATCTCCTCCGCCGCCGACATCCGCGAGGCCTATGTCAGCGGGCGCGGCTCGCTCAAGATGCGTGCGCGCTGGAACATCGAGCAGCTCGCGCGTGGCCAGTGGCAGGTGGTGGTGTATGAATTCCCGCACGGCGTCTCGGCGCAGAAGGTGCTGGAGGAGATAGACGAACTCACCAATCCGAAAGTCAAAGCCGGCAAGAAGTCCGTCAGCCAGGAACAGTTGCGCGACAAACAGCTCATCCTGTCGGTGCTGGACGGCGTGGCCGACGAATCGGACAAGACCCAGAAAGTGCGCCTGGTGCTGCAGCCCAAGACCTCGCGCCAGAACCCGGACGAGATGATGGCGGTGCTGCTTGCGCACACCAGCCTGCAAAGCTCGGCCCCGGTGAACCTCACCATGATAGGCCTGGACGGACGGCCGCAGCAGAAATCGCTGGTGCAGGTGCTGCACGAGTGGGTGAATTTCCGCCTGCACACGGTGACCCGGCGCAGCCAGCACCGCCTGGAGCAGGTGAACGACCGCCTGCACATCCTCGACGGACGCATGATCGTCTTCCTCAACATCGACAAGGTGATTCAGGTCATCCGCAACTCGGACGCGCCCAAGGAAGACCTGATGAAGCAGTTCAAGCTCAGCGAGCGCCAGGCCGAGGACATCCTGGAAATCCGCCTGCGCCAGCTGGCCCGCCTGGAAGGCATCCGCATCGAGCGCGAGATCAAGGAACTGAAGGCGGAAGCCAAGGAACTGCAAAGAGTATTGGGCAGCGAAGAAGCGATGCGCGAACTGGTCACCGGCGAGATCGAGGCCGACGCCAAGACCTACGGCGACGAGCGCCGCACCCTGATCGAGGAAGCTGAAGTCACCAGAATCGTCGCGCCCGTCTCCGACGAGCCGGTTACCGTGTTCATCTCCGAGCGCTTCTGGGTGCGCACGCGCCAGGGCCACGGCGTGGATGCGACGGCCATTGCCTTCAAGGACGGCGACAGCGTGGCCGCGGTCTATGAGGTCCGCACCACCGACCAGTGCATCGTGCTATGCAGCAACGGCCGCGCCTGCAGTATCCCGGTCTCCAGCCTGCCCTCGGGCCGCGGCGACGGCGCGCCGCTGGCCACCTTCATCGAACTCGCGCCCGGCGCGCGCATTTCCCAGGCCATCTGCGGCAAGGTCGATACCCCGCTGCTGCTCGCGACCGCCGCCGGTTACGGCTTCACCTGCACCCTGGGCGACATGGTGGGCCGCACCAAGGCCGGCAAGCAGTTCATCTCGGTGAAGGAAGAGGCGATATTGCCGCCGTCCGTGATCAGCGCGCCCGACAGCGCCGTGGTGGCCGCGCTTTCGAAGAGCGGCAAGCTGCTGCTGTTC
Source organism: Gallionellaceae bacterium (assembly GCA_035260545.1). Classification (GTDB taxonomy): domain Bacteria; phylum Pseudomonadota; class Gammaproteobacteria; order Burkholderiales; family Gallionellaceae; genus DATDDB01. The sequence goes on from DATFUZ010000085.1 coordinate 47,267, forward strand.
ATGCTGGCCGATCTCAAGGCGCTCTCTGGCGGCGGCAAGGGCATGATGCTGATGGACCTCAAGGCAGGCGACGAACTGGCGGGCTGCCGCGTCCTCACCGACCCCAGCCTCACCCTGATCGGCATGGCCGGCTCCAAACCCAGGGAACTGGTGCTGGAAGGCAAGGAACTGCAATACTACTTCGCGGGCCGCGCCCGCTCGGGCAAGCCGGTGGACACCAAGCTCAAGTCACTGACGCTGCCGTAAGAAAGCCCGCATGCGGGAGGGAGACCTCCCTCCTGCGTGCGGGCAATTGCAGTAGATTACAGCACCTCCCAACGTCCGAGAATAAAGATGGAATCTATCCTGCGCCCCCAGCCGCGAATGCGGTGACCTGCCAGACCACGCAGCGTGTCATCCCGGAAAGGATTGCCTTCTTCGCGCCTCAACAGGAAATCTCCTTCCGGCGTGCGCAGCATCACCGCCTCGTGCTCGCTCTTGGAGCCCGGCGCATAGAGCGTCAGGAATACCTCGCCTTCCACGATCATGACTTACTGTATTGAATCTCGGATGCGATCAGTCTACCCGAAACCTCAGTAGCCTTCACCACAGCCAGATTGGGCCCCGGCGCCTTGTCCGCGCGCTTGCCAAACAGGACATGGACAATGGCGCGGGACGCGCCCTGCTCCCAATCGGCCATTATTTCTTCCCCGCCCGTCTCCCGGAAGGCTTCGTGCGTCCATTCCGCAATGCCGGCGCGTCGAGCAAGTTCACCCAACCCTTCCTCAACCGCCTTAACCATCGGCAATTGCGGAAGCCGTTCCAGCCAGCGCGCATTACGGCCCAGCGCGTCGCCTGCCAATTGCAGCTGCCGTCTCCTGGCGGCAATTTCCATGGCGATAACCTCGACATGGGAAACGTCCGGGCTTGCCGCAGCGAGGACAGACAGCGCCGCGGCGACCGGATGGCTGGCGGCATCTCCCATTACGTTGAACTGGGCAACGGTCTTGAGATCGGTCGGCCCGAGGGGAGCTGCCGTCTGAATGAATTTCTGCCTGGCCTCAAGCATGGCCCGGCCGGCCGACGCGCCGCCAAGCAGGTTGACCAGGAAATACTGGGTGATCAGGTCCGCCTGCCCCTGTCCATCCGCCGGCCCGTAGGCGATTGTGCTGCTCCCGCAAAAGGCGGCCGCGCCATTGCTCAGGTACGTATTGCAGATACCAGATTGGGTGCCTTCCGGCGCGGGGTATAGCTGTGCGCCGTAACAGCATTCCGCGGCGGCAATGGTTCCTATCTTAAGCTTGTTGTTGATCTGGGCCGCTTTCATTGCGTCGGGATATTGATTCCCGTCCTGCCCGTACCACTTCGGATCATTGTTCGCCCCATGACAGTTGATGAAGTGGGAAAGGCTATCGAGCTGCGCGTTGCTCCAGTCCGGGCCGTCCGGCGGCGAGAGTTGCAGCGCGTCGGCATTGCCGAATATATTGCGCGTGCTCGCCGTGCTCGAATTGCGCCACACTTTCGCGCTGATCGCCAGGTATTTCTCATATATGCGATGCAGTTGCGGTTCGATGATGGCGGCAGCCCCGATCGCCTTGTTCAACGCATCCGGATTCTTGTTTCCGTTTATGCCGGGCAGCCTGCTGACAACGCGCGTCGGATTCAGGAAATTCAGAATGTTTCGCGAATACGCTCCGGAACAGGCATAGGGCAGGTCAGAAGGTACATCGGCATCCCCATCTCCCGCCAGGGGATTGTCCAGCCGCTGCATGGGAACGATGTCCGGCGCACCGAGTATTACCAGGTAATCCGGTCTCAGTGCGGTGCAGACAGCGTCAATGGCGGTCTTATTCTGGCGGTCATCGCCGGGATTGCTCACGGGTGGCGCATTCAAGCCCTGCATGATCTTCTGGTCGTCCAGATAAATGACCTTTGTGGTGATGCCGCGCTTGTCGTCGGCTTGAATCAGGGTATCCAGCGCCTGCTGAACCGATGCGAAGCCCTGGCGGCTGTACAATGCTTCAAGTGCGCTTCCGTTTGAAACAATAACTTTCAATACTGGCATGTCTACCTCCTTTTAAGTAAGCGATAAACCGGGACGGCGGCCATGCTGCCGCCGTCCCAGCCCTGTCTTCAATCAGCCGTCGGAATCAGAGGCAAGGCATGATCGTCTTGACCAGATCAGCGTCACCCTTCGAGGTCGGGAGGAAGGTGCCGGACGCACTGTTGTATGCAACAGAGATCTGGCTCACGCCGCCGCCGAATTTCAGTTGGGTCATCGGAGAGGTGACGGTGGTGACGACCGTATTGCTTACCACCTGCGACTGCAGCCAGATGTAGACCGTGGTGTAGGGCATCATCACCGCGGTGCTTGCCAGCATGACGCCGGCGGCGGAAACGGCATTGTTGGCGATTGCCGTACCATTTACCGTGGCATCCTGGTACAGGCCAACCGTCATGAATGGCAGGCCGGAGTAGGAATTCTCCAGCGCATAGGAATCAGGGGCGCCACCGGATACGGGACCTGTGATGACGCCGGAGTCCGCAAGGGTGTACAACTGATTCTGTGCGGCCGGAATGCCTGTGGAAGAAAGCCGCGACAGCGTCGCACCGTTTACCAACTGGGCGGTAGACGCATAGATTCCGTATTGCTCTTCCCACGCCACGGTATTGGCCTGCAGCGGCCTGAATACCTGCCAGGCAACGTTGGGCGCGGCTCCGGAGGTCGGCTTCGCAACGATCACGTTCGTCCCCGTCGCGTAAATGGTTTCCAGTTGTTGATTGGTGAAGGCCACATCAAGTTCGTAATTCGGCATAACGATATTCCTTTCAATTGCTGGTTGAATGAACGTGCGCGGCAGGCGGAGCCGCCGTGCACTGAAGGAATCGCGACGAGGCCCCCTCTCCTCACTCACTCTATTCGTTACAGGACAATCTGACCTCGTGTCGCGACTCCGCATGAACGATAACCGGCCGCGCGTCCACTAATAAGTATCGTTACGGTAACGCCGGCCACGCGTTACGCACGTATAGGATGCTGCGGCGCAGAATGGGGAAATAGTGCAGCCCGCATAATTTCCCACCGGAAAAAGCCGAGCGTTGCTCATGCTGTCCGTTTCAGTGCGGCGCATATGGACCGCGCGAGTTCTTCCTCCGACGCAATCGAAAAATCCTCCCGGCGATCGAATTGCTCGGACCACACGATGCTCCCGGTCGCCACCTCCAGGATGCGCGCGGTAATCCTCATTCGGCCGGAGTCCGTCTGCACACTGCCGTCCAGCGCATAATCACCATCACCGCGCCTGGTGGATCTGCATCCTGGCAGATGCCCGTCCTGGCAGGGCACAGCGGCAGCGTTCGCGCCCACGATCACGTTGCCGAACTCGCGCTGGATGTGATGAACCAATTCTTCATAAAGACCCTCCGTGAAGGACTCAGCGGATACATGCAGAGATACGCACTTGAATGGCGCCACCTTCAATAACCGAATCTCCGGTACGCCGCCGGCACTTCTTTCAACGCGCCGGAAGACCGGCATATAGCTCCCGGCCGGAATAGTGATTTCAACGGACGGCGCCGAACCTGGAGACGCGTAATAGGCTTTCAGTTTTGCGCGCAGGCGCCCCACCTGAACCCGGACGATGGGGTCTTCAGTAGTGCTGTATGCCAGTGGACGGCGGTCGAACACCCGGATGCCAATTGCGTATTCGCTCATCGCCCCTGTGTCGCGCTCGATCGCCTTCTCGACAAGATATTCCAGCAATCGCCTCATACGCGGTGACGCGCTGAATAATTGGCTGTTCAGAATGGACTTGCAGGCCATGTGCACGTCTGCATCCTGAATGTCAACGGCGGCCTCCCCAATAACTTCGTCCGACATCATGGAAGCCGGGTCAGGGCGCATGCGTGGCATCGCTGGAAGGCGCTTCCCGCACCCCTTGTCTCCCGCTGGGGTCGTCCGCCAGGAATAGGGCGGCGGCTGGTCCATACTTCCGGCAATGGGGGACTCGCCCGCCTATCCCACGTGAATATGCATGGCAATCGCGCTGACCTGCTGCGACATGACACGCGCAATGTCGGCCGAAATGGCGCCGGAGCGACGCCTTGAGAGCACTATGTACGAATGATCCGAAGCAAGGCATGGCGTTGCTAAGTCAATGCCTCAGGACGGCCTGCATCTTGGTTGACTTGATTTTTAATCAGGGCATGCATCGCGACGTCGCCGCCGGCGTGCCCTACCTCCCTTGACTATTATGGACGCCAGAAAAGGCGCCCTATGCGGCGCGAACCGCGACGCGGCCACTTAAGCGTGGTGACGGCACAATACCGTCGTATAGGTATCCGTAAAAGTGTCGTAACCGTAACATACAGCGCTGTTACAGTGGGGTTAGGGAAAGGGCCAGCCTACCCGGACGGGCGGCGGAGAGTGCGGAACGGAAAGTCCGCCGGGGGGCGCGAAACGGCTTAGCAGCCGCGCAAGAAGGCGGTTAATCGACCACAGATGGAATAGGCGAGTTCTTTTCTCTGATCAAGGCTCAATGATGGCATGCGGTCGAATTGCCCGGACCAAACCACCAGCCCCTGGGACGCGTCTAACAGCCGGATGGTTGCCCTGAGCCTGGCCGCTTCTATGCGCACGCTTCCCTCGATCAGCCGGCCTTCAGCCTGCTGCGGGGAGGAGGGGGGGCAACGCCGCACCAATGCGGAAAGCGCGCCCTCGCCGGCGATGTATTCCCCCACCGTGCAGCCGCACTCCTTGAACAGAAGATGCAGGAGTTCCTCGCGCAGACCTTGCACAAACGGCTCCCCGTCTGCCAAGCGCGAAAGACACCGGATGCCGCTGATCGCAACCGAAGAGGCCTTGCGCGGCTGTCCTCCGCCGGCATCTGTACGCCGGATGGACGGCAGATAGCAACCCAGCGGGATGGAGATCCTGATATTCGCGGAAACACCTTCAGTCGAATAATAAGTCTTGAGCTTACGACGCAGTCGCCCGACCTGAACGCGGACGACAGGATCGTCGTTCGTGTTATAGGTAGCCGCATCGCGCTCGAAAACCTCCAGGCCGACGGAGAATTCGCCAACGTTTCTCGAATCTCCGGAAATCGCCTTCTCCACCAGAAATCTCAGCAATTTGCACATGCGCGGCGCATTCGCAAACAGCGGGCTTGTCGTAACGGCTTCGCAGGCCAGGCGCGCCTCGTCGCCCGAAACCGCCACCGGGCTGTCCGCCGCAATGCCGCGCTGCTCACTCACGCCTCCAGCTTCCTCCCGCCTTATCAAGGGATAATTCCACATGTCCCGTCACTTATCCGGATTTTAGGCAATGAGCAGGTTCGCAACGCCGTGACCAGCATGACGATGACGCCAGCCAGAGCACCGAAAGCGGTTGACGTATCCTCTATCGCTGAACCCGGAGAATGCACCCGCTGACATGCAGTTGCGATGTCCGCTCTTCCACGCGGAACGTAACCAACAATATCCGGTGCGTAAACTATCTATCCAGCTAGTTGTCTTACTCAATTCTTTCTGCTACGTCGCCCTATGCGTGATGCATGCGCACGAGTGCCATGCCAAAATTTGCCAGAACACCGAGTGATATTTAAGCCGGATTTCGGCTTTCCGCACCTGTCGCCCCGGCCATGGAGGCCCACGCCCTCACCCGCTGCTTTAATGGCTTTGCCTCGATGGACAGCATTACCCCAAGCGCCGCGGCGGCAAGGTGGTGGACACCAGGCTCAAGTCGCTGAAGCTGGCCTAACCCGCCGCAACAGCGCGCGCTTCCCGGTGCGCGGCTTTTCTGTTTTCGGGGCCGTTTTGCCAAGCCCGGCACGGTGCTAGAATTCCCGTGGACAATTTCACGGGAGCCGGAGCATGAGCCAACGGATGCTGTTTGACATCAGCTGGGCCGCGATCATCGCCGCCATGCTCGCCATGGTCGTCGGGCACACCGGCGCCACGCATCTCAGCTGGGAGGCCAACGAAATCAGCACCTATGCGGCGCAGGCACCGCACCAGAACTGGATCACCGCTGGCATGCTGCTGCCCTGCGTCGCCTTCGCCTCCATCAGCATGCTCATTTCCCGTTACCGCGTCCTCGGCGATTCGGCGTTCGCCCACTTTGCGCCCCTGCTTGCGGGCGCGGCCATCGGCGGATTGATGACCCTGGCGACCTTCAAGGAGGCCGCCCCCACCACGGCGGCCGCACTGAAGACGGCGGGCCTCGAGGCAGTGGTGCAGCAATCGTTCCACAATGCCGGGCTGATGGGGTTCTTCTTCGCTACCGTGCTGCTGGTCATCCTGACCGGCACGCTCGTGGCGGCAAACGCCGCCACACGGCGTCACAAGCTGGCTGCCGCGGCGGCCGTGCTCCTCGGCATTGCAGCATTACCCCTGATGGAGACGCCCTGGCCCCGCCTGCTGGACATCCCCGGTCCGGCTTTGGGGTTGACGCAGCGCGCCTCGCTATTCAGCCTGTGGCTGGGCGCGGTGCTCATACTTGCAGGGCTCCAGCCCGCTCTGCGGCCCCGGCGGCCGGCAGGCCGCGCCTCCGGTCCCGCGCACGCCGGTTGATACACTCCTGTTACAAACCACGGGGCTGATTCTTGCTAGAATCAGCGCGATGACCGGACACCGAAATAGCCATTTCACCCTGCGGCCCGCGTTGACATGCCCCCTGCCATAGAGACCATTGCCCTCACCCGCCGCTTCAACGGCTTTACCGCGGTGGACGGCATCTCCCTGACCGTCGCGCCAGGCCAGATCTTCGGCCTGCTCGGGCCTAACGGCGCGGGCAAGAGCACCACCATCAAGATGCTCACCACCCTGCTCACCCCCACCTCGGGTACGGCCCGTGTAGCGGACCACGACGTCGTGGAGGCGCCGGTGGAAGTCAGGCGGGCCATCGGCTATGTTCCGCAGATGCTGTCCGCCGATGGCTCGCTCACCGCCGCCGAGAACCTGCTGCTCTCGGCCCGGCTGTATGGCGTGCCGCCCCGCGTGCGCGGCGCGCGCATTGCGGAAGCCATCGCCTTTTCCGGGCTGGAGGAATTCGCCGGCAAGCTGGTGAAAACCTATTCCGGCGGCATGATACGCCGCCTGGAACTGGCGCAGGCCATGCTGCACCATCCCGCCGTGCTGTTCCTGGATGAGCCCACCATAGGCCTCGACCCGGTGGCGCGCAGGGCGGTGTGGGAAAGGCTGCAGGCGCTGCGCCGCGACTACGGCATGACCATCCTGCTCACCACCCACGACATGGAGGAGGCCGACGTACTGTGCGACGAATTGGCAATCCTGCTGGAAGGACGCATCGCCGCAAGGGGCAACCCGCAACAGCTCAAGGCGGATACGGGCCCGGAGGCCACGCTGGACGACGTGTTCGTGGCGGTAAGCGGCGGCACCATGCAGGAAAGCGGCAATTACCACGACGTGCGCCAGCAGCGCACCACGCTGCGGAGGCTGGGCTGAGATGCTGGCGTTCTTTCTGCAAAGCGGCGCAATCGCGGCAGCGGAACTGAGCAAGATCCGGCGCGACCCGACCGAACTGTTCTCGCGCGCGGTCCAGCCCGTATTGTGGCTGGGGATCTTCGGCCAGGTGTTCAGCCATGTGCGCGACATCCCCACCGGCGGCATCAGCTATCTCGCCTTCATGACGCCCGGCATCCTGGCGCAAAGCGTGCTGTTCAGCGCCATCTTCTACGGCATCGCGGTGATCTGGGAGCGCGACCTCGGTATCGTGCAGAAGCTGCTGGTGTCGCCAGCCAACCGCGGCGCCCTGGTGCTGGGCAAGGCGCTGGCCGCCGGCTTGCGCGGCCTGGTGCAGGCGGTCATCGTCTACCTTGTCGCCGCCCTGCTCGGCATCGGCCTGCGCTGGGAAGCGTCGTCCATGCTGCTGGTGGCGCTGGGCGTGATGCTGGGCTCCTGCATCTTCTCCACCTTTTCGCTCATCATCGCCTGCATCGTCAAGACGCGCGAGCGTTTCATGGGCATAGGCCAGGTGCTGACCATGCCCATGTTCTTCGCCAGCAACGCCATCTATCCGCTGCAGATCATGCCCGGCTGGCTCAAGACCATCGCCATCTTCAACCCGCTCACCTATCTGGTGGACGTGCTGCGCCATGCAATGATCGCGGGCGGCCGCTCCGCCCACGGGCTGCCCGTCGATTTCGGCGTGATGGCCCTGCTGTTCCTGGCGATGCTGGCAATCGCCGCGCGACTCTATCCCGGACTTGCGCGATAATTTCCCCAACTTGACCGAGAGGACCCCATGCCCGACATCCAGACGGAGAAGATCGCCCTTTCCACCCGCGATGGCATCTGCCCCTGCCACGTCTACCATCCCACCGGAAACGGCCCCTGGCCGGCCGTGCTGGTATACATGGACGGCATCGGCATCCGCCCCGCCATGCTGGAAGTGGGCGAGCGCCTGGCGGGCTACGGCTATTTCGCCATGCTACCGGACCTGTTTTATCGCACCGGCCCCTATGCGCCGAAAAACGCGCGCACCGTGTTCGTGGACCCGGAGCAGCGCAAGGAGCACCTGGAAAAATTCATGCCGCAGCTGAGCGCGGCCAATATCATGTCCGACACGCAGGCTTTCCTCGACTACCTCGACGGCCGCGCGGATGTGCAGCGCGGCGGCATAGCCACCACCGGCTATTGCCGCGGCGGAAATCTCTCGCTGACGGCCGCGGGCACCTACCCCGAGCGCATCGTGGCCTGCGCCTCCTATCATGGCAGCCGCCTGGCAAACGACCAACCGGACAGCCCGCATCTGCTGGCGCCGCGCATCAAGGCCCGGGTGTACATCGGCGGCGCCAGCGAGGACGCGACCTTCCCCGATGACATGAAGCAGCGCCTGGAACAGGCGCTGACGGCTGCGGGCGTCGAGCACACCATCGAGACCTATCCCGCCCACCACGGCTGGGTGCTGAGCGACACTCTGGCCTATAACGCGGAAGCGGCCGAACGCCACTGGCAAACGCTCACCGCCCTGCTAGCCGAAACGCTCAAGCGCGCATGAACTTCCTCGCACATGCCCTGCTTTCCGGCAATGAATCCCACCTGATCGTGGGCGGCGTCGCCGGCGACTGGGTGAAGGGCCCGCTGCCCGGCAGCTTGCCCGCCGACCTCGCGCGCGGCGTCGCCTTGCACCGCGCGATAGACCACTATGCCGAGACCCATCCCGCCTTCTGCCGCAGCCGCGGACGTGTCTCCAAACCGCGCAAGCGCTACGCCGGCATCCTGGTGGACATCTTCTACGACCACCTGCTCGCGCGCGACTGGGAGAACGTGCACCACCGCCCGCTGCACGATTACTGCGCCCAGGTGTACGAGATGATAGCGGCACGCCTGGACGACCTCCCGCCCGATGCCCACCACGCCCTGCAGCTGATGGCCAGCCAGGACTGGCTCTCCAGCTATGCCACGATAGAAGGCATCGCCGACGTGATGCGGCGCATGGCGCGCCGCGTGCGCCATCCCGAAATGATGGAGCACAGCGAGCAGGAACTGGTCGAACATTTCGAGGGATTCAGCGAAGACTACCGGGAATGGCTGGCGGACATTACGGTGTTTTGCAGGGAGTGGCGGGAACGGACGGAATTGTGAGGTTGTCGATGGGTCAGGCGGTGTTCGCGATCGGTCGCCTGGGCAGCCTGTCCCCTCTCCCTTTGGGGGAGGGTTAGGGAGGGGCAAGGGGGGCGGCACTTGTTCTAATTGACCGGGCGTCGTTCAATGGTTAGCGCGGGGGGCGGCCCCGCATGCCGGTTACTTTCTTTGCCTGTGCAAAGAAAGTAACCAAAGAAAGCACACCCCAGTGCGCCAGCCTGCGGCTACCCTGCGTTGCTCGGCAGAACAGGCCTCCGCGTAAACTCGCACGACCCACACTCCGTGCGGCCACGTGCTCGAACATACGCGTCGGACGTCCCCTGCCCTGCCTGCGCGACTCGGTGGCGCACAGGGGATAGACTTTTCATAGTTCCGGTCCGGAGAAGGCGGAACGACGCGGCGACAATCAGGGGCTGCGGGAAGATCCTGTAGCTACGTTAACCCGCCCCGCAGCGACTGCATGCTATAGCTACCCAAGTGCTATTAGCTGTTGAACTTATTTGGGTAGCAAATCAGTTTACTCTGGGAGCGCATGATGGATAACGGCTGGGCGGCGATTATTGGTGCGGGCGTTGGTGTAATCGGAACGCTTAGTACAACCAGCCTTAACGCCTACCTTAGTCGAAAGCGACCGGACCCGGCGGACATGGCGGCAAAACAGCTGCTAATAGATATGCTTTCAACGAACGAATTTCGTTGGCGCCAGATTCGCACATTATCAAATGTCATCGGCCTCCCTGAGGAGTCGACGCGAAAACTACTGCTGGAAATCGGCGCGCGTGGTTCGGAAAGAAACCCGGACCTTTGGGGTCTCGTTTCCCGACACCCGCTGCCGCCGCATGGAGGAGTCCCGGACCCAACATTGCCTTATTAGGAGACCCAAAAACAAAGAAGGCAGCCTAAGCTGCCTTCTTTGTGCTCAAAAAACGTCGCGAGGATGGTCAGCTGCAAGGCGCACGGCGCGGAGGCACCGGAATGTACACGTAGTACATGAGGATGCCGAGCACCGCGCAACGCCGCAGATGACTACCGCAGCAGTTTTTTAGGCGGTTGCGCGCTTCTTGAACTCGTTGGTGCGGGTATCGATCTCGATCTTGTCGCCGATCTCGATGAAGGCCGCCACGGGCAGTTCGAAACCGGTGTTGATCTTGGCGGGCTTCATCACCTTGCCGGAGGTGTCGCCGCGCACGGCGGGCTCGGTGTAGATCACTTCGCGCACCACGGTGTTGGGCAGTTCGACGGAGATGGCCTTCTCGTCGTAGAACACCACTTCGCAGGGCATGCCGTCTTCGATGTAGTTGATGGCGTCGCCCAGGTTATCCTTCTCGACTTCGTACTGGTTGTATTCCTCGTCCATGAACACATACATGGGGTCGGCGTAGTAGGAATAGGTGCATTCCTTGCGGTCGAGGATGATCTGGTCGAACTTGTCGTCTGCGGCGTACACAGCTTCGCTCGGTGCTTCGCTCAGCAGGTTCTTGAACTTGAATTTCACCACCGAGCCATTGCGGCCCGAACGGGAGTATTCGGCTTTTTGCACCACCAGCGGCTGGCCGTTGACCATCACCACGTTTCCGGCGCGCAGTTCCTGGGCTATCTTCATGATCTGTCTTCCTGGCTAATTCTGGAAATTAAAGTCGCGCATTGTACCAATTTCCCCGAAAAAATCCAGCAGATTCAATGCGAGACTGTTTCCGGAAAGTTGCTGCGCCCATGCATGTGCATGCTTCGCGAGGATAGACTGCCGGGCAGCAAATTCGTTCCATGCCGGTAGGGTTTTTCCCTCTCCATTCCAGCCTTCCCACAGCGCCCGCAGCGGGCCGGCCGCCTCCTCGGGCAGGCCCGCGCAGTATTTGTCGAGGAAGGCGCGGAGTTTTTGCATATGCACCCCGTCGTGCTGCGGATAGATATGCCAAATCAGTGGCTTGCCAGCCCATTGCGCGCGCACGAAGGAATCCTCGCCGCGCACGAAATTCACGTCGCAGGCCCACAACAGTTGGTCGTAGCGCGCCTGCTCGACGAAGGGCAGTACGTGAACCTTGAGCCTGCCGCGCTGCCACGTATCGCCCGCCCGGCCTGCGTCCGTGCCGAAAAAGCCGGCCACCTGCGGCAGGGCGCGCCCTTCGGGCACCAGGCAGGTAAGCGGCTGGCTGCCTGCCGCCCACAGCCCAAGAAGTTCGCTAATCGCTGGATTTTCATAGGAAAAAAGCGAGATTCGCTGTTCGTCTTCCGCCTGAGGCGGCAGCTCCAGCCCTTGCCAGAAGGCGGCAAGCGCGGCCGGATCGTTCTGGAAGGCGTCGCGCCGCGCAATGAGGTCGCCCTCCAGCAGCAATCCGCCGGTCTTGCGGGTAAAGCCGGGGAAGAAGAAGTGCTTCACCAGCGGCAGATTGGGGCGCGGCGAGGGCAGCTTGTGGCAGCCTTCCACCCAGTCCTCTGCAGACAGATATTCAAGATTGATCCAGACCGGCTTGCGCTGCGCCAACGGAGTGTCTGCTGTGTTGGCCGCGGGCTCGTCCGCCTCGCCGTACTGCCCGGTACTGTCTCGTTGGCCTCGCCCTCGCCGCCTTGCATCCATCTCCGTTTGCGAACCGGATATTTCCGAAGAGGCGCTGGTGACCGCCGCCATCGCCTGTATGTATTTTTCCGGCAGTTCGCAGGCAAAGGCCTCGATCACCAGCGCCGCGGGTTCCACCTCCGGGAAGTCCCTGGGCCAGCGGCACACTTCCACCTCGCGGCACAGCTGCGACTCCAGCCCCACATCCAGCTCGGGACACAGACGCTGCAAGGTGTGCAGGTCGTCCAGCCACAGCCGCACGGCAACCCCATGCTCGTGCGCAAGCTGCCGCGCCAGGCGCCAGCTCACGCCGATGTCGCCGTAGTTGTCCACCACGGCGCAGAAAATGTCGCAGGTGATCTTGTTCATTGAGGCCACCATGCTACAGCAGCCATGCGGGGAATGCGATGCCGCGCGCCCCGTCCTTGCCCTTGGGGCGATCCCGCCCTGCGTCAGGCAAAGAACATGGATTCCAGGTCGTGGCGCGAGTAGGCGCGAAAGGCGAGCATGGTCTCGGTATGCAGGACGTGATCGACCGTAACCAGCTTGCGGGTGACGAGATCGGCAAGGTCGTCGTTCGCCGCAACGCGCACGATGGCCACAAGATCGTAGCTCCCGCTGACGGAGTACACTTCGGAAATCTCCTCCATGCCCGCAAGCTTTTCGGCGACCTCGTTGATCCACGCCCGTTCCACATTCAGCAGAATGATGGCTGTAACCATGATGCCCCTCCTCTTCGATGATGGTTTGCCCGCAGCGGCCGGCCTATATTACCAGTTTGACCACCGTGGCGCGGCCGGGAGCCGCCATCGCATGGCGGAATATGGGAGAAGAGAGCAGAGAATGGCGGCTTTCGCCCTCAGCCGCCGCCGTTGTGCTTCTCGACGGCCACGATGCGCAGCGGCTTGTCTTCCACGACTTCGACGGTGTCGCCCACGCGCACGTCGTATACCGCCCCGTGCCGCGCGCGCAGCGCATCCACATCGAGCACCGCCTCCACCTCCGCTCCGCCGATCAGGCGGACCGTGCATTCCGTCACGCCCCGGCATGAGATCAACGTCACCTTTGTTGTCGACTGCATATCAACCTCCGCCTCACCATCAATCGAAAACACTTGCAGAATGGGGCTGTGCGCGGCGCAGCACTCTCCCGCAATACCGCGGGCTGCGTCCCGCCTGCTCTCCCGTAGCGTAATCGACGGTGGCGCGAAACACAAGCGGCCGACGGCGTGCCCGCAGGTGTTCAGCTGAACGCCCCCTCGGCCCACGAGGGCAGGCTCGCGCAAAAAATATGCGTACCCTCGGAAAGGCTGCCGAAGTTCCAGCCATATTGCTGTCCCAGCCGGCCCAGGCTTTCCCGCGAGAACAGGCTGATGTGCCCATTGCGCGGCGTGGCATACCACCAGGCGAGCCGCTCATTAAAAGCGATGTGCCCATCCGAAAGCATGGTTGAAAACAGGATCATTCCATCAGTTGCAAGCAAGCCGCGCAGGTCCTCCATCAGCCGGCGGACGTCCGCGACATGCTCGAACACCTCGAACGCCGTGACGAGTTGGAATGACCCGAGTTCGCTGATCGTGACATGCCCTGCACCGAACGGATCGTAACTGACCGATTTCCAGCCCGCTTCGCGAAGCACCGCGGACATCACGCCATTACCGCCGCCATAGTCCAGATGCCGAATGCCGCGCACGCTGTCGCCGAACATCGAAAGCAGCACTGCGGCATTCGCCCGCGGCCGCTTGTCCTGATAATCGGGGTCGATGAGAGCATATTTTGCGTTGTATATCCTCTCCGCAAAGTCGTCTGGCGTCCACCGCGCGAACTCGGGCGCGAAACTGAATCCGCAGCCATGGCACATGACGTAATCCACCGCAACCCCGGACGGTTCCAGAACCCTTCCCCGCCCGTCCTCGCAGGTCCGGTTGAAATCCACCGTATCGAGCAGGGAACAAGCGCCGCCGCAAATCGGGCAACTCAAATTGTCGAGCATGCTCATCCTCATGAAAACGCGACGCCGCGCGCCGCAGCCCAACACTACGCGCAAAGCCTATGCATGGCAAGGCTCACTCCGTGCGCAGCGCCTCCACCGGGTCCAGCCGTGCGGCGCGCATGGCCGGGGCCACGCCTGCCGCCAGGCCAATGGCTATGGCGGTAAACTCGGCCAGCACCGCGAAAAACAGCGGCGTGTGCACCGGCAGGTCGTGGAAGATCCAGTGCAGCGCCTGCGCGATTCCCACCCCCATCGCCAGTCCGCCCAGGCCGCCGAGCGCCGAGAGCAGCATGGCCTCGCCCAGAAACAGGGTCAGCACCTGGCGCTGTTGCGCACCCAGCGCGCGCAGGAGGCCGATCTCGGCGGTGCGTTCGGTAACCGACATGGTCATGATGGTGAGTATGCCCACCGCCCCCACCACCAGCGAAATGCCGCCCAGCGCACCGACGGCGAACGTCAGCACGGAGAGCACCGAATTCAGCACGTCCAGCGCCTCCTCCTGCGAGATCACGGTGAAATCCTCGCGCCCGTGGCGCGCGATCAGCCGCTGCTTGATCAGCGCGACGACCGTAGTCACGTCGGCACTGGGCTGGTAGCTCACCTGGACTTCCATCAGCCCCACGCGATTGAACAGCTCCATCGCCCGCGCTGCGGGGATGAACACCGTATCGTCCAGGTCCAGGCCCAGCACCTGGCCCTTGGGCTCCATCACCCCTATCACCCGGAAGCGCTCCCCGCCCACGCGCAGATAGCTGCCCAGCGGGTTTTGCGAACCATACAGCTCGTTTGCCACCTTGGCCCCCAGCACCACCAGCGCACGCGCCCGGGTGTTGTCCTCATCCGGCCAGAAGCTGCCGCTCTGCACCTTCATCGTGAACGCGCTCGCGAACTCCCGCCCCTCCCCGAACACCGTCGTGCGCCGCGTCTTGCCCCCGTAGCGCACGTCGGCATTGCCCATCACGCTCACATTCACATGCTGCACATAGGGCAAATGGCGCAGCGCATCCGCATCGTCCAGCGTCAGCGCGCGGACCGAACCGAACACCCCCACATTCGTCCCCTGCACCTGCGTCTTGCCCGGCTGAATGGTGACAATGTTCGTGCCGAACTGCGAAAACTCCGCCAGCACGAACTGGTGCAGCCCCTCGCCTATGGAAGTGAGCAGAATCACCGCCGTGATGCCGATCGCGATCCCCAGCGCAGTGAGAAAGCTGCGCAGCTTCGCAGAGGTGAAGCTGGAGGTGGTGAGTTTCACGAGATCAGGGAATAGCACGCTTGTTCCTTATTTCCCGTGGGTCGCGTTGACTGACGTGATGGGTCCCGCGGTGCGCATTGCTTGTCGCCGGGGTTGCCGGCAGCAAGTTACCTTTCTTGTCTTGCCAAGAAAGGTAACCCAAAGAAGGCGCCCCCGGTGCGCCGCCGCTGCGCGGGCCCTTGCTCGGGCCCATTCTCGCGGGGGCTGCGCAACTCGCCCTCGCGGCTCCGCCGCTCGAAGCTCGAACAATGCTCGCCCAAACCTCCGCTCGCCTGCACCCGATCGTCGGGACGGCGCACAGGGGCAAATGGAGGCCGGCAATACAACTCTGCTTGATACTACAAAGCGCCCGGCCCCCTGTGCGCCACCGAGTCGCGCAGCACCCGCAAGGGGTACGCCGTGGTTGTAAGGGGCTAAAGCCCCAACAACACACGCTGGCAGGGCAGGAGGTGTCCGACGCGTATGTTCGAGCACGTGGCCGCACGTCGTGCGGTTCGTGCGAGTTTACGCGGAGGCCTGGGCTGCCGAGCAACGCAGGGCATCCCCGAAGGGATGGCGCACCGGGGCGGCGTTTCTTTGCCTACTTTCTTTGGCCGCGCAAAGAAAGTAATCGGCTTGCGGGGCCGCCCCCCGCGCTAAGCGACGAATTCCGCCGAACAGATCAGCAAACACGCCAGAAAAAACCATCCCCCTCACCTCCCTGCCAGCGCCGCCACCGGGTCCAGCCTGGCCGCGCGCCGCGCGGGCCACACGCTGAACAGGATGCCCGTGCCGATTGCCGTGCCGCAGGCGGCGAGCACGGCCCACCACGGCGGTGAGGCCGGGATGATGGGATAAAGCTGGCGTATGAGCAAGCTGCCCAGGTAGCCCAAGCCCAGTCCGGTGATGGCGCCGACGCCGGAGAGCAATGCGGCTTCGGCGAAGAACAGGTTGCGGATCAGGCGGCCGGACGCGCCCAGCGCCTTGAGCAGGCCGATTTCCTTGACCCGTTGCGCGACGGCGATGAGCATGACGTTCATGATGAGCACCCCCGCGACGGCGAGGCTGATGGCGGCGATGCCGCCCACGGCCATGGTGAGCGCGGTCAGTATGCGGTCGAAGGTGGCGAGCACGGCATCCTGGGTGATGACGGTGACGTCCTTCTCGCCATGACGCTGGAACAGAATGCGCTCCGCGTCGCGCTGCGCGGATCCGATGGACTCCCGGCTCTTGGCCTCGATCAACACCCGGAACACACCGGAGGTGTTGAACAACTGATGCGCCGCCGCGATGGGCACGATGGCCAGCTCATCGGTGCGCATGCCCATGGATTCGCCCTGCGGCGCCAGCACCCCGATGACGCGGAAGCGCCGGTCTCCCAGGCGCACCCACTGCCCTACCGCCGGTGCATTGCCGAACAACTGGCGCCGGAGCTCGTCCCCCAGCACGCACACCGGCGTGCTCTCGTGCAGATCGCCCGCCGGCAGAAAACGGCCCATGCTCATCGCCATATGGCGGACCGCAAGCAGATCGGAGGTCGACCCCAGCACCACCACCTCGCGGCTCAGCGAGCCATGAGACAGCAATGCGGAGCCCACCGTCAGCGGCGCAATGCGCTTCACCGCCGGGCTGCGCAGGATCGCCTCCGCATCGTCCAGCGTGATCTCGCGCGGCACCTGGCCGATCAGCATTCCCGGACTGATGCCCGCCGTCTCCGTGCGACCCGGCATCACGATCACCAGATTCGTCCCCAGCGCCGAAAACTGCCCGACGACATAACCACGCGCACCCTCGCCCAGGGCGGTGAGCACCACCACCGCAGCCACGCCAATGGACATCGCCAGCATCATCAACAGCGTGCGGGCGGGGCTGCCGCGCAGGCTGGCTGTGGCGAACTGGGTGATGTCGTTGAATTTCATGTTTTTCGGGAGTCAGGATGCAGCATGTTTACGGAACATTCTGGTTGTACGCCACGATGGGCGCCGAACCGTTGAGCAAATGCACAACACTACCCCCCGTCCCCCGTCACACTCACTATCTTCCCGTCCACCATATGAATCTGCCGTTCGGCGCGCCCGCCTATCGCGGGATCATGCGTGACCATCACCAGCGCCACGCCTTGTTCATGAAGTTGTTCGAGCAGATGCAGCACTTCCTTGCCGGTGGTCTGGTCGAGGTTGCCGGTGGGTTCGTCGGCGAGGAGGACGGATGGATGCATGCTGGTGGCGCGCGCGATGGCCACGCGCTGGCGCTGGCCGCCGGAGAGCTGGTCCGGGCGGTGATCTGCGCGCTCGAGCAGCCCGTAGTTGGCCAGCGCTTCGCGCACGCGGAATTTGCGTTCCTCAGCCGGCAGTCCGGCGAGGATCATGGGTAATTCGATGTTCATCGCGGCGGTGAGGCGCGGCACCAGGTGGAAGGCCTGGAACACGAAGCCTATCTTTTCGCTGCGCACGCGCGCCTGCTGCACGTCGTTGAGCGAGGTGACATCGCGCCCCTCAAGTTTGTAGGTGCCGGAGGTGGGCCGGTCGAGCAGGCCGATGAGGTTGAGCAGGGTGGATTTGCCGGAGCCTGAAGGCCCCATGATGGAGACGTAGTCGCCGGCGCCTATGCTGAGGTCTATGCCGCGCAGCGCGCCTACCTGCTGGTCGCCCACGGTGAATATCCGGCTGACCTGGCTCAGCTCTATCATCCCGGGTTCCTTACTGCCCATGCCAGGCTGTTTTCCGGACATCTCGGCTTCCTTTTCAGCCATCCCGGATTCTCTTGCCATCGCGTCCAGGCCTCCGTCATTCGCGCCGCCCGCCCGCCACGCGGACGGCACGGTCCGCCGTTATTTTTCCAGGTAAGGCGAATCCACCCGGAACAGCAGGATGCGCCACTGCCCGGACAGGCGCACCAGCTTCACGCTGACCTTCGCATCCGCATTGGCGAATTTCGCCGGCACCACGTAGTTCGCGGTGAGCGTCCTGCCGTATTCCTCGGTATAGGTGACATCTGCTCCACCCTTCGGTTCACCGACGCTTTGCAGCGCACCCAGCGTGCGCAGCTTCGTAAAAAAGTGCTCCACCGCCGCCGGATGGTCGGCTGCCACCTTGAGCAATCGCGGCGAACCGCGTTTCAGCAGCTCCTCCTCGGACCATGTGGAAAGAATGGGCGGGATGTTCTGCTCCACATACTGCCGGCTCGATTCGTCCAGCCCGCGCCCCTGGTAGACGGCATAGCCGGAAAGGCCCGCGGACAACGCCAGCACGACGACAACGATGGCGCCCACGATGACAAATACTTTATTCATGATGACTTAAGGGAGTTCGGCAATAACACGCAGCCCATTATGCCACAGCCGCCCGGCCCCTCACTCAAGCAGGATGGGCGAATCCACCCAGAAGCCCAGAATGCGCCATTCGCCCGCACGCTGAATCAGCCGAATCCTGAGCTGCGCCTTGCCATGTTCGAATTTGGCCTGGGCGGTATAGCTCGCCGTAATGACCTTTCCATTCTCCGTGGTGTAGGAAATGTTGCTGCTGCCCTCGACCTTGCCAAAGCGCGTCAGCGCACCCAGGCCGGAAAGCTTGCGAAAAAGCTTGCCCACAAGACCCGGCTGCTTTTCGCTGGCCTTGAGCAGCTCCGGCGAGGCGCGCTTGACCAACTCGTTCTCGGACCAAGTGGAAAGTATCGGCGGAATGTTGTTCTCGACGTACTGCTTGCTCGATTCGTCCAGACCTCGCCCGGTGTAGGCGGCATATCCGATGAACCCGCCCAGCACCAGCACCAGCGCGACGACTATCGCGCCCACGACAGCAAAAATTTTTCCCATAACCGTCTCCCTGCGCCTCCCCGTGAACGAATCGCAGACCATTATGCCACAGCCGGCTGCGGCCGCACGGCCGCGCCCTACTGCCAGCCGTAGCGCCGGACGAAGAAGCCTTTCATGACCTGGGTGAGCGCCATGTAGCCGGCCAGAATGGCGACCAGCCAGGGGAAGAACATCAGCGGCAGCGCGTGCAGCCTGAAGTAGTGGGCGGCGGACGTCATCGGCAGGGCGATGCCTATCGCCATGATGATGCCGGTCATCACCAGCAGCGGGATGGCAGCGCGGCTCTGGATGAAGGGTATCTTCTGGGTGCGTATCATGTGCACGATGAGGGTCTGCGACAGCAGGCCCTCGATGAACCAGCCGGACTGGAACAGCGACTGCTGATCCAGCGAGTTGTAGCCGAACACATACCACATCACGCAATAAGTGGTGATGTCGAAGATGGAGCTGATGGGACCGAAAAACAGCATGAAGCGGCCCAGATCTTCCGGTTTCCAGCGCTGCGGCGCGCGCAACTGCTCGGGGTCGACGTTGTCAAAGGGAATCACCACCTGCGAGGTGTCGTAGAGCAGGTTTTGCACCAGCAATTGCAGCGGCAGCATGGGCAGGAAGGGCAGGAAGGCGCTGGCCACCAGCACCGAGAACACGTTGCCGAAGTTGGAGCTGGCGGTCATCTTGATGTACTTGAGCATGTTGGCGAAGGTCTTGCGCCCTTCGAGCACGCCCTCCTCCAGCACCATCAGGCTCTTTTCCAGCAGGATGATGTCGGCCGCCTCCTTGGCGATGTCCACCGCGGTATCCACCGAGATGCCGATGTCCGCCGCGCGCAGCGCGGGCGCATCGTTGATGCCGTCGCCCATGAAGCCCACCACGTGGCCGTTGGCTCGCAGCGCGCGCACCAAGCGCTCCTTGTGCGCGGGGGTGAGCTTGGCGAACACGTTGAAATTCTCCACCGCCTGGGCAAGCTGCTCGTCGGTCATGGTCTCGACGTCCGAGCCCAGCATGGTGCCGCGCATCGGCAGACCCACCTCGCGGCAGATCTTCGCGGTGACCAGTTCGTTATCGCCGGTGAGCACCTTCACCTCCACCCCGTGCTCGCGCAGCGCGGTGAGCGCGGGCGCAGTGGTCTCCTTGGGCGGATCGAGGAAGGCAATGTAACCGATCAGCGTCAGCTCCTTCTCATCGGCAATACCGTAGACATCCTTGGTGGGCGGCATTTCGCGCACGGCGACCGCCACCACGCGCAGCCCATCCTCGTTGAGCGCGGCGGTCACCGAGCGCAGGTCGGCCAGCGTCTCCGGCGTGACGGGCTGCACATGCTCGCCCTGCTGGACATGGGTGCACACGGCCAGGATCTCTTCCACCGCGCCCTTGCAGATCAGCAGGTGATGCTCCTCGTGCTCCGCCACCACCACCGACATGCGGCGGCGCTTGAAATCGAAGGGCACCTCGTCCACCTTGCGGTAGTTCGCGGTGACGTTGAGTTCGGAATGCACCTCAACATGCTCCAGCACCGCGACGTCGAGCAGGTTCTTCAGGCCGGTCTGGTAATAGCTGTTGAGGTAGGCATATTCCAGCACGCTGTCGGAATCGCCGCCGAAGGAATCGGTATGGCGTTCCAGGAAGATCTTGTCCTGGGTGAGCGTGCCGGTCTTGTCGGTGCACAGCACATCCATTGCGCCGAAATTCTGGATCGCGTCCAGGCGCTTGACGATCACCTTCTTGCGCGACAGCAGCACCGCGCCCTTGGCCAGCGTCGTGGTGACGATCATCGGCAGCATCTCGGGCGTGAGGCCGATGGCGATGGACACCGCGAACAGGAAAGCCTCCAGCCAGTCATGCTTGGTGAATCCGTTGAGCAGCAGCACGACGGGCGTCATCACCAGCATGAAGCGCAGCATCAGCCAGCTTACCTTGTTCACGCCGGACTGGAACGCCGTGGGCTCGCGCTCGGCCGCCGTCAGCTTGGAGGCCAGCGCGCCGAAATAGGTCTGGTTGCCGGTGGTCACCACGATGGCGCGCGCCGTGCCGGAGATCACGTTGGTTCCCATGAAGCCGATGTTGTCGAACTCCACCGGGTTGCGGCTGTCCGCATGGCGGTTGTCGGAGAACTTCTCCACCGGGATGGATTCGCCCGTCATCGCCGCCTGGCTGATGAACAGGTCCTTGCAGGACAGGATGCGCACATCGGCCGGTATCATGTCGCCAGCCGAGAGCATCACCATGTCGCCGGGCACCAGCATCTTGATCGGCACCTCCAGGCGTTGCGCATCCTTCTGGTGGATCATCACCCCGAAATACTTCAGCGCGTCCTCCGCCGCATTCTCCGAGGGATCGCGCCGCATTACCGTGGAAGTGTTGCTCACCATCTCGCGCAGCTTGTCCGCCGCCTTGTTCGAGCGCGCCTCCTGCACGAAACGGATCAGCGTGGAGATCAGCACCATCGTGGAAATCACGATGGTCGCCTTCATGTCCTCGGTATAGAAGGAAAGCGCCGCCAGCGCCGTCAGCAGCAGGTTGAACGGATTCTTGTAGCAGTACCAGAGATGCACCCACCAGCGCAGCGGCTTCTCATGCTCGATCTCGTTGGTGCCGAAGCGGCCGCGCACAAACTCGGCCTCCCCGTCCGTCAGCCCGTCGTAATGGCTCTCCAGCTTCTCGATCAGCTTTTGCGGGGTGGCGTTCGCCGCCTCGGCCAGCGCCTGCACCAGGTTGGACGGCAGCTCGCGCGCGGAAACCACGCGCCGGCCCAGCTCCGAAAACAGCGGACGGCGGAAATGGCGGCTATACCCGCGGCTGCGGATGAAGCTGACAAAAAGTTCCTTGAGATTCCAGATGCGCATGCCGCTCCTCATTCTGACCCCGCCGCCATAGCACCGCGCCCGGCACCCGGCGCGCGGCGGCGCGCGGATGATAAACCTTACAAATAGACTTTTCCATCGTAATTTAATAAAAAACTGATGAACCGCCAAGGGAAAACGGGATTTTTTCGGCTTTTTTGACAAAGGGCTGGTGCCGTGAAGGGTTTTGCTTTATAGAGGCGGCGGAGCCTAAGCCTGGCCATGCGGCGTAATGCCCGTTGGCTATTTTGCCCTGCGCTGGCTTCATAAAAGTCGAGCTCGGCCCTTTTAGCCCGCTTCGCTCACTTACTCCGGTTCGTACTGCGCCCCGTCCGCCTGCTCTCGAATCCTGGACCGCCACGCTTCCGCCGTCGCTCCCGCTCCGCGGCGCAACGACGTATGGTTCTCTGTGGCGCCGAGCATGGCCTAAGGCTCATCCGCCGCTCGCAGCCCAAGCCGCCCTGGGTGGCTTCTAATTCCAAGTGCACCAGATTTTAGAGTTTAGGTGGACATGAAGAGTAAGTCTGATAGTGTGGGCAGTGCGACCCAACCACACTTCAGGAGAAACCCCGCATGTCCTGGCGAATTCCAATTGCAAGTGCACCGCTAGGTGAAGCATAGCGCATCAACGCGCTTAGACCCCATCGCCCCTACTCCACGCCCTGCAGCAGCTTCTCCAGCCTTCCCCTGCCCTGCGGGCTGGTCATGACCATCAGCACATCGCCCCCCTTGAGCAGGTGGCTGCGTTCGGGGTTGAACACCCAGCGGCCTTCCTGGCGCACCGCGAGCAGGACGTAGTGGCGGCTGGCGAGGTTGAGCACTTCGATGGGTTTCCCGGCGAATTCCGGCGGGATGGGAAATTCTTCGAGGCGCAGGTTGTCGTCGGTCTTGAGCATTTCATCAAGGAAGGAGACGACATGGGGCCGCACCATGGCGGAGACGATGCGCAGGCCGCCGGTGAAATCCGGCGAGACGATTTCGTCGGCCCCGGCCATGCGGGTCTTTTCCACGTTCTTCACGTCGTGGCAGCGGGCGACAACGCGCAGTTGCGGGTTGAGTTGCTTGGCGGAGAGGCTGATGACGAGGTTCTGGGTGTCGTCGGTGGCGACGGCGAAGATGCCGCGCGCGCGGCGCACCCCGGCGGCGATGAGCACGTCGTTGTCGGTGGCGTCGGCATGGATGTAGGGCTGCGTCGCGTGTCTTTCGAGGAAGGCCTCGAGGTGCTTGAGGTCGGAATCGACCACCACGCATTCCCGCCCGGTGGCAATCAGTTCCCTGGCCACGTTGCTGCCCACGCGGCCCACGCCGCACACGATGTAGTGGCCGTTCATCCTGGATATTGCCTGCATCATTTTCTTTCTCCGCCAAGCAAGGTTGATGTCGCTTTCAAGTATCAGGGCTGTCACGGTGGACATGACATAGGTCATGGTGCCTATGCCCATGGTCGCGATGAACACGGTGAACATGCGCCCGCCCGGGTTGTTCGAGAGATCCACCACCTCGTGGAAGCCGATGGTGGAAATCGTGACGAAGGTCATGTAGAAGCAATCGGTCCAGGTGTAATGCCCGTGGCCGATGATGCGGTACCCTATGGTGCCGGTGGACATCACGATTGCCATGAAGAGCGCGGCGAGGGCGAGATTGCGGTACACGCGGAGGGGCGAGGCGGCGGCGAGTTTCATCCCTGTCTTTCAGGGGCGCGGAGCACGCGCGCGGCGGCTTGTGCGATGCGGCAGGCGCATGGTCTTATTCCTGCGGAATCTTGCGGTCAGGAAACAGCGCGTCGTTGAAGCCGAACTTCGTCATGTCGCGGATGCGCATGGGATAGAGCACGCCGTCGAGGTGGTCGCATTCGTGCTGCACCACGCGGGCGTGAAAACCGCTCACGGTGCGGTCGATCACGTTGCCGTATTCGTCCCGGCCCTGGTAGCGGATGTGCGCATAGCGCGGCACCAGCCCGCGCATGCCGGGCACGCTGAGGCAGCCCTCCCAGTCCTCCAGCATCTCGTCGCCCAGCGGCGTGATGACGGGGTTGATCAGCACCGTCTCCGGCACCGGCTCGGCGTCGGGGTAGCGCGGATTGGACAGCACTTCGAAGATCACCACGCGCAGGTTCACCCCGATCTGCGGTGCGGCGAGCCCGACGCCGTCCGCCGCGGCCATGCTTCGGCGCATGTCGTGCAGCAGGTCGGCCAGTTCCGCGGTGCCGAATTCAGCCACCGGCTCTGCCACGCGCAGCAGGCGCGCATCGCCCATGCGCAAGATGGGCTTACTCGACATTCGATTCCACCACGCATTCCAGCAGGTCGCGCACCCGCTCCATGATGCCGGGGATCACCTCGGCCACCGCCTCGCGCCTCACCCCGTCCTTGCTGCTGCGGCGGCCCGAGGCATCGTTCACCACCGCCGCGATGGTCGCATATTCAATCTCCAGTTCGCGCGCCAGCACCGCCTCCGGCATGCCGGTCATCCCCACCATGTGCGCGCCGTCGCGCTCATAGCGGTTGATCTCCGCGGCCGTATCCAGGCGCGGCCCCTGCGTGGCGGCATACACCCCGCCGTCGCGGCAGACCACCCCCGCCCCCTTCGACGATTCCAGAATATGCGTGCGCAGCGCGGCCGAATAAGGGAAGGTGAAATCGACGTGCATCTGGGCGTGCTCCAGCCCCTCGAAATACGAAAGATCGCGGCCGTGCGTGTAGTCGATCACCTGGTCCGGCACGCACAGCAGCCCCGGCGTGAAATCGTCCGTGATACCGCCCACCGACGACACCGAAACCACCCGCGTCACCCCCGCATCGCGCAGCGCGATCATATTCGCGCGGTAATTCACCTTGTGCGGCGGAATCGTGTGGCCATAGCCGTGGCGCGCCAGGAACACCACATCCTGCTCCTTGATCGTCCCGAACGTCAGCGCCCCGGAAGGCTCGCCATACGGCGTGCGCATCACCTGGCGGTGCGTGATGATGAGATTGGCCAGATTGGCCAGCCCCGTTCCCCCGATGATTCCCAGCATATCGTTTCCGCGTCTGATTGGTTGGTGAATGGTTGTCTTCTTCCCGCCTCGCGCGGGCGAGGGTCAGGCGTTTAATTGTAACCTGCGGGAGGGGGAATTGGGCGAGGGTGTTGGATGGATGTTTTCAGGTTGGCATGCTTCCTGGTGGGTTCGGCGCCAGTCATAGCCTGGCGCGGGGCCGCCCCCCGCGCTAAGCTATCCTTTCGGCCGAACCAATCAGAAAAGTCACCATACCAAGAACCCAATCCCGCCCACTGTTGCCCCCCTTCTGCAAAGGGAGGAACGGAGGGAGTGTGCGTCGCGCCACGCCACGGATACCACCGAACCGTTCAGAAAACACGCCGAAACTCACAAGACAGCCAACAAAACCACAGCCCCCCTCCCCCTGCCCCCTCGCCATGCGCTAATATCACGCCAATAACAACACACTGCCGCACAACAGGAGCACCCATGCCCGTCCCACCCTTTCTCAGGCACCTCCTCCACCACCATACGGCCATTGCCGTAGCCGTGATTGCGGCGGCGATTGTGACGCTGGTGGTCATTTCCCGCCCCAAGGCTATCCCGGTGGCGCTGTATACGGTGGCGCGCGGGACGGTGGAGGCGACGGTGAGCAATACCCGGGCGGGGACGGTGAAGGCGTGCCGGCGTTCGAAGATGTCGCCGGCCGCGGGCGGGCAGATCGCGCAGTTGCTGGTGCAGAAGGGCCAGCGGGTGAAGAAGGGCGAGGTGCTGCTGCGCTTGTGGAGCAAGGACTTGCAGGCACAGGACCGGCTGGCCCACGACCAGCTGGCGACCGCAGAGGCGCAGGTGAGACAGGCATGCGAACAGGCGGATCTGGCGGTCAGCGAGGCGCAGCGCGCCCACCAGTTGCAGGCGCAGGGCTTCCTGTCGCCGCAGGGCATGGAGCAGAAGGACACGGCGGCCGAGGTGGCCCGCGCGGGCTGCCATGCGGCGCGCACCCAGGTAGCGCAGGCGCAGGCCCGCATCGCGCTGGCGCGCGCCGACATCGACCGCATGACGCTGCGCGCGCCGTTCGACGGCATCATTGCGGACATAAGCGGCGAGCAGGGTGAATTCGCCACGCCGTCGCCCCCCGGGATTCCCACGCCGCCCGCCATCGATCTGATAGACGACAGTTGCATGTACGTGAGCGCGCCCATAGACGAAGTGGACGCCGCGCGCGTGCAGGTGGGGCAGCAGGCGCGCATCACGCTGGACGCGGTCAAGGGGCGGGTCTTCCCGGGCAAGGTGCGGCGCATCGCGCCCTATGTGCTGGAGCTGGAGAAGCAGGCGC
Organism: Gallionellaceae bacterium; assembly: GCA_035260545.1. Lineage (GTDB taxonomy): Bacteria > Pseudomonadota > Gammaproteobacteria > Burkholderiales > Gallionellaceae > DATDDB01. The sequence continues at coordinate 73,602 of DATFUZ010000085.1, forward strand.
GCACGGTGGAGGTGGACGTGGAATTCACCGACTGGCACCCGCCCGCCAATTCGGCCGCACCGGGCCAACCCGGCCAAGCCCCTGCCGCCAGCGCTCCTGTCACCAGCACCCCGGCGGAAAGTATCCCCATCGAGAGCCGGCCGCTCAATCTCCTGGTGGGCTACAGCGCAGATGTGGAGATCGTCTACGACCGCCATCCCGGCGTGCTGCGCATCCCCACCCAGGCCCTGCTCGAAGGCAACAAGGTGCTGCTCTACGGCCCCAAGGGTGTGCTTGAGGCGCGCAAGGTGCAGACCGGGCTGGCCAACTGGGAAGAGACCGAGATCACCGGCGGGCTCAAGGCCGGCGACCGCATCGTGCTCTCGCTCGACCGGCCCGGGGTCAAGGCAGGTGTGCGCGTAGTGCCCGAGAAGGCGAAGAACTAGCGGCCGCAAAGCGCTGCAGGATAGGCGCCGCCGCACCGCGCCCCGGAGACTCCCCGCTAGGCGTGCGACGGCATAAGCGCCGCTGCGTCTGTTCCGGGCGCCAGCTTGTTGATCCGCAGCACTTCCAGATAGGTGTCCGGCTCCGGGCGGATTCGGTAGCTGTCGGTCTCGTGCACCCATATGACCTTGCCGTTCGCGTCGGTGACGATCACGGTGGGCAGCACGGTCTCGCTGTCGTAGCCCATCACCTGCATGCCCATGGGCAGCCCGTTCCTCTGGTCCAGCTCCAGGATGCGCGCGGCGACATTGCCATCGTCCACCAGGAATTCCATGTTTACGTCGAACCTCTTCGCCAGTTGCGCGTTCTTCGCATAAGGCTGGGGCGAGATCAGGATCACCCGCACGCCCATGGCTTCCAGTTCGCGGTAGCGCGCGGCAAGCTGCCTCACCTGCGCCATGCAGAACGGGCACCAGTTACCGCGATAGAACACCAGCACCGCGGGTTTGCCCGCGAACGAAGCGGAAGACACCGGTTTGCCCTCGAGGTCGCGCACCTCGAATTCAGGCAGGCGCGCGCCCGTCACCAGCCGGAGCGAGGGCTCGCGGCCAAAGTGCGAATACCAGTGGATATACAGCAGCAGCCCCATCCAGCCCGCGATGGCCAGCGCGAACGGCAACAGCGGGCCGCTCTGTACGATGGGCTGCCAGCCGGCCATGCCCGCCCCGGCCAGCGCCAGCAGGCTCGGCAAGGGCAGATAGCGCCGGGTGTGCGCGGTGTTTTGCAGCAGCATCGTCCCCATCAGGAACAACAGCGCCGGGGCGGTGGTCAGCATCACCCCCACCCATGCCGGGGACATGCCATGGCGATAGATCATCCATGCGGCAAAGGCCGAAACGATCATGGTCATCATCATGTACGCCGTCATGAATAACGATTTGAGCTGGTTCATTTTTCGATTCCTCCTGACTGTTGGGTCAAATCCTTGCCGGGCAAGGGACAAGCGCAAACACGCGGTTGCTGGCCATTGGTCGGCGGGCCCAAGAATTCCTTACACCGCGGCGAAAAATTGCTATGCTGAAAAAATGGATGACGACGCGCACAACCCGGATGACGCCGATCCCCCGCCCGGGGGCAACCACCTCACGGGAGACATGGCCGCGCTGCGCCGCGACATGGTGAAATTCGCCCGGCTGCAATTGCGCGATGAGGCCGCCGCCGAAGACGCCGTGCAGGAAGCCATCGCCGCCGCCCTTGCCGGGCAGCGCGGGTTCCGCAGCCGCTCGCAGCTCAAGACCTGGGTGTTTGGCATCCTCAAAAACAAGATTGTGGACATCATCCGCGACCGCGCGCGCATGCCCAATATTCAGGCTGCGCTGGACGAGATCGCGGATGACGCCTATGACGTGCTGTTCAAGGAGAACGGCTACTGGCAGCCGGATGCCCGCCCCGCCGCCTGGGGCGACCCGGAGGAGAGCTTTGCCAGCCGGCAGTTCTGGGCGGTGTTCGAGGCCTGCCTCACCCGCCTGCCGGAGAACACGGCGCGCATCTTCATGATGCGCGAGATGCTGGAGCTGGAAACGCAAGAAATCTGTAAGGAACTGGGCATCACCGCGACTAACTGCTGGGTGGTACTGCACCGCGCGCGCATGGGCTTGCGGCTGTGCCTGGAAGAACGCTGGTTTGACGCGGAGAGGGACAATGCTTAACTGCAAGCAGGCGACGGCGCTTATGTCGCAACGGATGGACCGCAAGCTGGGCCTGGCCGAGCGTATGGGCCTGACGCTGCACCTGATGATGTGCGGCGGGTGCCGCAATTTCGGCCGGCAGATGCACTTCCTGCGCGAGAGCCTGCGCCGCCTGCCCGGCCGCGACAGCTAGCCGAGCCCCACGCGGAACTCGCGATGCGCCGGCCCGTTACTGCGCGCCCGGCGATTACTGGGCTACGGGCAACTGGTTGAGCGGCGTGAGCGTGCTCATGCCCTGCTGACCCGAGGCGTCGTCGAAGATCACGCCCAGCATCTTGCGCTGGGGCACGCTCACCTCGATCAGGGAAGTCTTGTCGTTGTGGTCCAGCGACTTGTCGCCGTTGGTGTCGGTCTCGATCTTGAGCGTGAGCACCTTGCGCGCCGCGTCGTACGCCCGCGCCACGACGTGGCTGCCCGGCGGCGTGACGCGCACCAGGTGCGATCCATCCGCGTCGGAAAGATAGGCGCCGACATCGTCCTTCTTGTTCAGCTCGCCGTCGCCGTTGCTGTCCGCCAGGCCGATCTCCCAGTACAGCGTGCCGTTGGGCGGAAAGGCATCGCCGGCTTGCCCGCCTGCGCCGTGCGCGCCGGGATAGGCCATGGCGTAGATCACCGCGGGCTGCGGAAGGAGCAGGTGCGTGGCGCCATTGCGCGTATCGCGTATCAGCACATTGCCCGCAATCGGCAGTTCGCAGCCGGCGTCGCCGGCCCTCCCGTCATCCCACCCTTGATTCCAGGCTCCATGCTCATACGGCGCACAGTGCGGACCCCAATGCGCGCGCCAGGGTCGCCGATGGCCGCGCCAATCGCGCTTCACCCTGAAGAATTTTCCGCTGACCACCAGCCTGTCCACGCTGACCGGAATGAGCTGATAGGGCGAGTCGGCTACCGCAATGGGCATGGCGGCGTGCGCACTCACATCGCCCGAGATGTTCCGCACCGACGCGCCCTCCACTGCCTCTATCCGCATCGCACCGTATGCGCGGTAGCCATGCCAGTGCCAGGCGGCGGCCCAGGCCGCGCACAGCAGCAGCCCCAGGGCAACCGTGCCAAGGACCGCCCATACGAACTGGTTATACTGCTGCAGCGACAGTTTCAGCCTCATGGTTGCCTCCGGAACGGATTTCCTGCGACGGCCAGCGCGCTATTTCGCGCCCAGCTCCCTACTTCTCACCCAGCGCCTCATTTCTCACCCAGCGCCACCACCGAGCGGCCCGCCGTCGGGTTCAGCCAGTTGCGCTTGAGCACGTCTTCCACCTCGTCGCGGTAGTGCGTCATGCCGGCGATGGCCGCAGGCGGCAGCGTGCCCGGCGCGGCCAGCGTGGCCTCCACCGGCAGGATGTGGAACTGCTTCCTGCCGCCGTCCTGCGAGATGTACACCCACACCAGCTTGTGGTGCACGTCGCTGATGTCCAGCCTGGCCTGGCCCGCGGCATCCGGCTTCTTGCTCACGGTGAAATACAGCACCATGCCGCCGTCGGTATAGGGCTGGCGCTGGGCCGAGACGAAATTGCCCAGCGAATAGGCCACCAGGTGCGGCTCGGACTGGCCCTGGTAATGGAACAGCGCATAGGGCTGGGCGTGGTGCGGATGGCCGCCGATCACGATGTCCGCCCCGCTCGCCAGCGCATGGGCCACCATCTCGCGCTGGTAGGCGTCCGGCGCATTCAGGTACTCCTTGCCGAAGTGGTAGAACACGATCACCGCGTCCACGTGCTTTGCGCGCGCCATCGCAATGTCGGCGCTGATATTGGCCTTGCTGATACGGTCCACCACCACGCCGGGCGGCGTCTTGAAGCCGTTGGTGCCGTAAGTGTAGTTGAGCAGCGCGATGGTCAGCCCGTTCTTCTTCAGCAGGAACACGCGGTTCTGTTCATATTCCTTTTCCGAGGCATAGGTGCCCAGATGCGGGATCTTTTTCTCGTCCAGCACCTGCAAGGTGCGCTGCAGGCCGGCCTTGCCCTTGTCCAGGCAATGATTGTTAGCGTTGAGGAAGAGGTTGATGCCCGCCGAGGTCGCCGCGTCCACCAGCGCATCCGGCGCGCCGAACTGCGGATAGCCGCTGAAGTTCTTGCCCGGCAGCGTGGTTTCCAGGTTGGCGATGGCGACATCCACGCCCTTGAACAGCGGCGCCGCGGTGGCAAAGGTCGGCTTGAAGTTGTAGCAATCACACTTCGCATCGTAGGCCGCGCGGATCTGCGGGCCATGCGCCATCACATCGCCGGCCACGGCAAACTTCACCTCCATGCTGGGCGTGAGCGAGGTCGGCGCGGCCGCAACCTCGGGCGGCGCGACCATCGCAGCCGGCTTCTGCGGGGCGGTGGAACAGGCAGCCGCCAGCAGCACCAGCGGCAACAGCAACAACGATTTGGTCTTAGGCATGGAATGGCCCCGTAGCGGACGCGATAAAGAAGGCCACACTATAAACATCCGCGCGCGGGCGCGCAATGCGTGCCGCATCGGCGCCAGGAGTGCCCCGGGCGGGTGCCGGGAATTCAGCCCAGGCGGTTGTCCGCCGGATGGTAGATAGGGTCCTCGAGCACATTCACCTCCATCATGCCCTTGGCCCGGCCCAACAGCTCCAGGCAGTCCGGGCTGAGGTGACGCAAGTGCAGCTTCTTGCCGAGCTGGGTGTAGCGCTCGGCAAGCTGGTCGATGGCTTCCAGCCCGGAGTGGTCCTTGACCCGTGCGTTCCGGAAATCTATCACCACCTCCGCCGGGTCATCCCTGGGCGTGA